>CACVAQ010000001.1:0-1951 GCA_902727865.1 uncultured Aureispira sp.
TTAAAACATAGCTTAAAGAAGTAACAATAGGTTTTAGTAGTAAATAAAAAAATCCTGCGTAACATGAGTTAATAAGGGAAATCCATTTGGGCAAACCATTTGTCGTCTTGTTGAACCATTGTCAGTTCAACATCAAATTCAGGATTGCAACAGAGTTTACAAATCATGGTACCATTTTTTTCAGCACAAGTTACTTTTGAAATTTCCATTTTGTAAGGAGCGATTAAGGCCTCTTTTTCTTCAGCATTGCTCATTTTTAGATTCGTTGCAAATTCTAACAAAGCTTTTTGAGTCGATTTAGTACCGTACAACTGTGCCGTTTCAAAATCTTCTACCTTTAGAGCCTCAAAGATCCCTTTAGCGGCTTCTTCTGGAGAGTTTTGAGTGGTTTGAGAATCGGGCGTACAAGCAATATTCAGCAATACTAAGATTGCTAATGCAATGAATAAGCGCATGGTAATATAGTTTTAAGAACTCGTTGGGAAATTATTAGTGGTTCAATTAAAAAATGTGGTTCTTAGACAAATCGTGTGGAGTTGAAACCACACGATTTGTCAAAGAACGAAAAATGTTTTCACTAAAACATTCTTCTAAGTGGGGTGTTTTTGTTTAAACGAGATGAACCTAAAAAATAGCAGTTTTCTTGAACTGACGTAAGAAACGTACATCGTTTTCAAACAAAAGGCGAATGTCGTCAATCTGATATTTTAGCATGGCAATACGCTCAACTCCCATTCCAAAAGCAAAGCCAGAATATTTATCGGTATCAATGCCACAATTTTTCAAAACAGCAGGATCGACCATTCCACAGCCTAAGATTTCCAACCAGCCTGTTCCTTTCGTGATCCGCTTGTCTGTTTCTGTTTCACAGCCCCACCAAACATCTACTTCCGCACTTGGCTCGGTAAAAGGAAAGAAAGAAGGACGCATACGAATTTTGGTTGCACCAAACATTTCTTTTGCAAAGTAATAAATCGTCTGACGTAAATCCGCAAAACTTACTTTCTCCGCAATGTATAAACCTTCGACTTGATGGAATTGACAATGGGCACGAGAAGAAATGGTTTCATTTCTATACACACGCCCAGGCGCAATAATACGAATCGGCGGCTCTTGGGTCATCATCACATGCGATTGAACCGAAGAGGTGTGCGTACGCAACAAACGACTTGGGTCGTTCATGATATAGTAGGTATCTTGCATGTCTCTTGCAGGATGATCCTCTGGCGTATTCAGAGCCGTAAAGTTGTGCCAATCGTCCTCAATTTCGCTATCTTCTGCTACGGTAAAACCAAGGCGATCAAAAATTTCGATCATTTGATTTAACACCAAAGAAACAGGATGACGAGAACCTAGTTCTAAGGCTTGCGCTGGCGCCGTCATATCAATCGCTTCTACTTGGTTGGCAGCTTGTGCGGTCAAGGCATTTTGTGCAGCATTAAACTTTGCTTCAGCAGCTTGTTTTACCTCGTTGACGAGTTGCCCGTATTCTTTTTTACGCTCGTTCGGAATCGTACGAATTTCACCAAACAGTGGTTTGATGGTATTTTTAGTGCCTAAATATTGTATACGGAAAGCCTCTAAAGCTTCTTTATTATCAATAATAGCGGCTTCAATTGCTACGCGTATTTCTTTTACTTTATCAAATGCTTCAATGGCCATAAAGCTAGTTGGTTGATGGTTTCTTTAGTACTATACTTGGTGGAGGAATCTAATACAAGATGATTTTTTTTATTAAAAAAAAACTCCACGAAGTATTTTTATTAATGAATACTACAAAAATAGCTTTTTCTTTAAGGAATGTCAAAAAAACGAAGCAGATGTTTAAATTCTACTTTCGCTAAAAAAGAAAACAAAATATTTTTCTTTAAAAGGCATCTTTGTTTGTTGTAAATTCTTTTTGCTATTTTGAGATAAATGCAATAGATTATTCGTGCGGCAAATGAACCTA
>CACVAQ010000001.1:2051-9395 GCA_902727865.1 uncultured Aureispira sp.
TTTTTGACCTTAAGCATTTTAGTAGTGGGGCAAAAATCTGGAAATAAGAACTATGCAAAATTTAAGGGGAACGCAAATTATAATACGAATAATAACACAAGCACAGAAGCCCCTCAGAATATAGCCCCTAAGGTGATTTTAAGCGAAGGAAACTTAGTAGAACTAGAGGTGCAAATATTGAGCAACCAAAAAGCAGATACTTATGTCGCTATTTTTAATTTGACTCAGATGGGGGCAACCGTTGATGAAACAAATCGTTTGTTGACCGATCGCTACAATGGATTTGCACAAGAGTTGCAAACGGTGGGCGTTCCCAAGGATGCGATTTACTTAGATATGGTTTCTTTTGTGCCTTTGTATGAGTATGAAAAAGAGAAGAAGATTTTTTCAAAGACGCACAATGAAGTCCCGAAAGGCTTTGAGATGCAGCAGAATGTACACATTAAATACAATGATGTTGGTATGATGCTTAAAATCATGTCTGTGGCAGCAAAGTATGAAATATTTGATTTGGTTAAAGTAGATTATGCCGTAAACAACCAAGAAGCAATTTATATCGAGATGCGAGAGAAAGCCGTGGGGCATTTGGTGCAAGAAATTGAACTCTATGTGGATAAATTAGGCGTGGATTTAGAAAGTGGTTACCGAATTGTTGGAGAAGACAAAAAAATCACCTTTCCTGTAGATCGCTATGCCAGTTACAATGCGTTTTCTAATGTTTCTTTAGGTGGAACTCCTGAAAAGGGCAAAGTGCAGGACATGTACAAACCCCAAACGATGTATTATGACAAAGTAGCGTATGATGATTTTGACATTGTGATTAACCCAACTGTCTTGGAGCCCGCTATACAGTTTATGTACAGCATGAAAATTCAAATTGCGGTCAAAGATCCGAACAATCCGACTCCTCAACATGTTTGGTTAACGCCAGATGGTGACATTGTACCCATTAAAATAGACTAGTTGATAGTCTTTGCCCTTTGCCCTTTTTTACCAACCCATATTATCATGGCTTTGATTTTATTGTTTGGTTCTTTGACAACTCTTCTCACGCAGTAAATCGTACGTTTTAAGCTGTAAGAACGTTTGACGAATAGTCAATGACTTACGATTTACGACTTGAACATTATGACCCAAAATGTACTGTTATGAAAAAGAAAAAGAGTCTGATTTGGCAAAAATTAGCTGAGGGGAGTTTTGGAGTTCCTAAACAAGCATATTTTAAAAAAAAAACACACTAATTTGATAGTCAATGTATTATATGTTTTTTTGGTATACTTGAATAGATGAAATTGATTCATAACTTTGATTGTCATGGTGATATAAATGTATTTTTTTGTCTTTTTGTTAAAAAATAAAAAAAAAGGATAAAAAACAAAGAACTACAGTATGAGTAATGCGAGCTCTAAATGAAAAATGAGTGTTTTAGAAAAGGCTTAATGTCCTATTTTTTAGCTAATTTACTAGACTAAATATTTAAAAAACGTACCTATTTAATGTTTTTTTTATTCAAAAATTCCCAATATAAAAATTCATTTTTACGTAAAGATGGCTTTTGGTTTTGTATTGATGTACTTGTGTAATTAGAAACAACTTATTGTTTTGTTTGACCATTTAATCCTCTTAAGTGAAATGAAAATAAAGAACATGCGAATGTCTATTGAGGCTGTTAATAGACTAATTAAAGAGAATCGGACCTTGCTAATTTGTGGCGAAGAGGAATGTCTAAGCCAATTGGATACAGGAAATTGGATTGGAGGAACTATTCCTTATTGTATGAGTACTGAAGGAGGAGGAGTCATTGGAAATCAAGCTGTTTTTGTGACTGACTTTACAAGTGAAACGATTGCTTTTAAAATTAATTCTTATGAAAAAGAAGGCTTAAATCAATTGTTAGATGATCGGTTTTTAGACGGGTTTACCTATATTTTAATGCCTGGATTTTCAGAAATACAGGAGCATTATGGTTTGAATATGGGAAATGAACCTAGTTTGTTTGACGTACCGACGATGGGTTGGGTTACAGGAGTTTACTTAGAAGAAATTGGTAGCAAGAGCCCTAAGGTAATAGATGGTAGAACAGGGACTGTTTTTGAAAATCGAATCTGTGCGCTACATTGTCAATTGCCAGAAGGAGCGTATGCTGAATTAGATATTATTAATATTTATAAACAAGGAAAAGGAGACGTATTTAGATTTACAGAAGATGGCTTTTCTTGCTCAGATTGCTTGATAAATGGCGAACCTGGGAATCTTGCAACGTATTATATAGAGAATGACATTAATAGAACCTTGCCTTTAGTGGCAAATTATTCGGGGGTTGCAATCAACATAGATATACAAGATGTTGATGTCGAAAATAAAAAGATGTCGTTTTTTGGACCCTTAAATACTGTATACGATTATACTGTGGCTGAATATGTCGAAAATCGCTACGAGATTTTTTGCGAGAAGTTGCCGACGGATAGTTCAACTATAATTTGCTCTTGTAATTGTATTTCTAGTTATTTGAATATAGGAATGGAAGGCAAGCATTCGGGAGGAATTGTTGGTCCGTTTACCTTTGGAGAAATCGCCTATGTTTTAGTGAATCAGACGATGGTTACTTTGTCTATTATCAATGTAGATAATAAAAGTGAATAGCGTGTTTGACAATAAATTTATTAGGACTAAGTAGATGTTAAATTTAAGGCGAATGATTTTGCCTGCCCATTTCCACAATTCAAATGTGAGTACATAAAATTAATGATATGATACCAAGTTTTAACAAAAAAGAGTGGGAAGATTTACTATTAAATAAAGAAGTTCCGCTCCTAAAAAGTTTGTCCTTAAAACTTAAGTTAGCTTCTTTAAAAGCAAATATTAGAATAGAAAAGGCGACCGTTTCTGAAGCAGTATTAGAGCTTCATGCCTATTGTGCCGCCAACCAAAAGCTGTACAAAAAAGACCTTGAGCTTATTTTTAAGAATGCTTAAAATCCTTGAAAAAATGAACATGAAAAATGAACTGATGTCTATTGAAGATGTCAATGTCTTGATAAACTTGGGTAGAGTGCTTGTCCTTGCTGGGGATGAAGCCTTATTTGCTAAGTTGGATGTTGGTAATTGGATAGGGGGGACGATTCCCTGTTTTATGGGCGAAAATGGAGGAGAGGTTAATTATACAGATCTATTTGTCACTGATTTTACCAATACCGTCACTAATTTCTCTATTAAGGCGTACGATGCAGGTGAAATAACAACGACAATGCTTAGAGATCGTTATTCTAAGGGGTTTTCTTATTTGTTGTTGCCTGCTTTCTCTGAGGTGCATCAAAGTTATGCCTTAAATACAAGAGATGCCCCTACTCTTTTTGATGTACCAATGATGGGATGGATAACGGGGGTGCATTTGGATAATATAGCAACGAAACCTCCTAAGGTGATTAATGGGAAAACAGGCGTTATATCAGGAGCTAAAGGGCTTGTTTTGCATTGTGAACTAAATGAAGGAACGTATGCAGAGGTAGATATTGTTAATATTTATGAGCAAAGAGAGAGCGATAAGATTACCTTCCAAGAAGATAGTTTTTCTTGTTCGGATTGTCTGATCAACGGAGTGCCAGCAAATCTAGCCGATTATTATAAAAAGCATAAAATTGATGTTTCCTTACCTTTAGTAGCGAATTATTCAGGGGCTTCTATTAATGTTAGTATTGAAGCCATTGATGAAGAAGAGAAACGAGTGTCCTTTTTTGCTCCCGTGTTAAGAGGGCAAGAATATTCTATTGCAAAACCGATAGATGATTTGTACGCTACCTTTTCGAATGCTTTACCCCAAGATATTAGCGATTCATTGTGTTCTTGTAATTGTATTTTGAATTATGCCAATATAAAAATGGAGAACAAGCTTTCGGGAGATTATAGAGGACCATTCACCTTTGGCGAAATTGCGTACGTTTTAGTCAATCAAACACTAGTTACCTTGTCAATTAATAATTTAAATGATTGAAAATAAGTATTTTGAGGGAAAAGTACTATATTTGAAACGTAAAATATATAACTAATACAACCTATTTATGTTACCAAATTCCAATGAAAAGGAGTGGAGGGACTTATTACTAAACAGGGAAGTTCCCGCCTTGAAAAGTTTGTCACTAAAGCTTAAGTTAGCTTCTTTAAAAGCAAATATTAAAATAGAACAAGCAACGGTCGCGGAAGCCATCTTAGAGCTTCATGCCTATTGTGCCGCTAACCAAAAGCTGTACAAAAAAGACCTTGAACTTATTTTTGGTAATGCTTAAAAGACCTAAGGAAATGAACATGAAGAATGAACTGATGTCTGTTGCAGATGTCAATACGTTAATCAATGCAGGTCGAGTACTTGTGATTGCTGGAGATGAAGCCTTATTTGCTAAGTTAGATTTGGGTAATTGGATTGGAGGAACCATTCCTTGTTTTATGGACAAGGAAGGCGCTGGAATTAATTATACCGATGTATTTGTAACTGACTTTACGGATGTAATCGCTAATTTTTCTATTAAGGAGTACAATGCAGCTGAAATAACAACAACTATGTTGACGGATCGTTATTCTGGCGGTTTTTCTTATTTACTGTTGCCTGCTTTTTCTGAGCTACATCAAACTTATGCCTTAAAATCAAGTGAGGCCTCTACTCTTTTTGATATTCCAATTATGGGCTGGATCACGGGCGTACATTTGGATTTAATGGGCGTTAAACCTCCTAAGGTGATTAATGGGAAAACAGGCGTTATCTCAGGAAATAAAGGGCTAGTACTCCATTGTGAATTGAAGGAAGGAACGCATGCGGAGGTAGATATTGTTAATATTTATCAAAATACAAAAGCAGATAAAATTGTTTTTCAAGAGGATAGTTTTTCTTGTTCTGATTGTCTTATTAATGGAACCCCAGCTAATTTGGCGGATTATTATATAGCAAATAAGCTTGACCTTTCTTTGCCTTTAGTAGCCGATTATTCGGGCGCTGCTATTAATGTTTGTGTACAAGCTGTAGACGAAGAAAAGAAAGAGGTTTCCTTTTTTGGCCCCGTGTTGAGAGGACAGGAGTATTCGATTGCCGAACCGATAGATGATTTGTTTGGAACGTTTTCCAATGCCTTGCCTAAAGATACTAGTGGTTTGATTTGTTCTTGCAATTGCATGTTGAATTATGTCAATATAGAAATGGAGAATAAACTTTTGGGTGACTATAGAGGACCATTTACCTTTGGCGAAATTGCGTACGTTTTAGTGAACCAAACAATGGTAACGCTATCTTTGCGAGAAACCTAAAAATGAAAAATGGACTTAAAATAAGCAGCTCTAGTGAACTTTAAACCAAAATTTATGGTTCTCTAGACTTGACGGATAAAAAAAGAAACGAAAGTATTGGCATAAATAGAGCCAGCACTTTCGTTTTTTTTTATAAAATACTATTTTTGCTAAAAGTAAAATTGAATCATTCATAAATAATAACTTAAATCGACTCTTGGAAAGCCTTAGAATTGGCTTTTTGGAGTAAGAAATATTGATTATCAATAAGAATAAGTTATATAAAATAGAGCATCTCATTATGGCTAAAGAACAAAATACCTCATTTCAAGACGTCGTTTCGCATTGTAAAAAACTAGGATTCATTTATCAATCTAGTGAAATTTATGGCGGCTTGAGTGCAGTGTATGATTATGGCCCCTATGGTATTTTGTTGAAAAACAATATCAAGCAATATTGGTGGAAATCAATGGTGCAAATGAACGAAAATATTGTTGGTTTGGATGCGGCTATTTTTATGGATCCTAAAGTCTGGAAGGCTTCTGGACACGTAGATGCATTTAGTGACCCTTTGGTTGACAACAAGGATTCGAACAAACGCTACCGTGCGGATACCTTGATTGAGGACTATATCGAAAGTAAAATTCAAAAGAAAATAGATAAGGACGTCGCCAAAGCGGCTAAGAAATTTGGAGAGGCTTTTGACAAGGCAGAGTTTTTGGCAACAAATGGACGAATCCTTGATCGTCAGAAAAAAATAGACGAAATTTTGAACCGTATGAATACGGCTTTGAATTCAGGAGATTTGACCGATGTTCGACAATTAATTATTGACTTGGATATTGCTTGCCCTGTTTCTGGATCTAGAAACTGGACAGAGGTGCGTCAATTTAATTTGATGTTCTCTACCCAAGGAGGCGGCGCAACGAGCGACGACAAATTGTACTTGCGTCCTGAGACGGCACAAGGAATCTTTGTTAATTTCTTGAATGTCTTAAATACTTCTCGTCAAAAAATTCCTTTTGGAATTGCTCAAATTGGGAAAGCGTTTAGAAATGAGATTGTCGCTAGACAATTTATTTTCCGTATGCGTGAATTTGAACAAATGGAGATGCAATTTTTTGTGCGCCCAGGACAACAACAAGAGTTCTACCAAAAATGGAAAGAAGCTCGTATGAAATGGCATTTGGCTTTGGGGACTTCTCCAGACAAATTGCGCTTCCACGACCACGAAACCTTGGCGCATTATGCGGATGCGGCTTTGGATATTGAATTCCAATTTCCATTTGGATTTAAAGAATTAGAAGGCGTCCATTCTCGGACTGATTTTGATTTGAAAGCACATCAAGAACATTCGGGTAAAAAACTACAATATTTTGACCCAGAATTAGACGAAAGTTATGTGCCTTGTGTCGTTGAAACGTCGATAGGATGTGACCGTATGTTTTTGGCAATGATGAGTAATGCTTACCAAATTGATGAGGCACCAGATTCTAAAGGTGTGCTGAAAGAGCGTGTCGTTTTGCGTTTACATCCAGCTATTGCTCCAATCAAATGTGCTGTTTTGCCTTTGGTTAAAAAAGATGAAGCCTTAACAAAAAAAGCTAGAGAAATATTTGATACGATTAAGTATTCTTTTGAATGTCAATATGATGAGAAGGATGCGGTTGGTCGTCGTTACCGTCGTCAAGATGAGTTGGGAACGCCTTATTGCATCACAATTGACGAACAAACGATTGAAGACAATACGGTAACTATTCGGGAGCGAGATAGTATGAAACAAGAAAGAATTTCAGTTAGCGAGATTGAAAAAATTGTTAGCGAGCGAGTGGATATGCGTAATTTGCTAAAGCAATTATAGAAAATAAAGCTTAAAACTTTGTTTTGTAGCTTTTTATAGGGTAAAATCATTTTTAAATATTACTTTTGTAAGTGGTGTTTTAATGATTTTACCCAAATAAAAACAGAAAGAGAGTAACTCTTTCCTGTTTATTCCGTTAAATCTATCAAAACACATCTTCTGTTGTTGTTCCTACTCAAACAACAATTTAATAAGCAACAATATTCAACCTAA
>CACVAQ010000001.1:9495-11142 GCA_902727865.1 uncultured Aureispira sp.
CCTAACATCTATTTAGCAATCATAAATCAATCCAACACAGTTACCATGAAATTACATGTATTATTTATTTACATCACTAGCTTTTTTGTTTTGGTTGCCTGTGGTTCTACTTCAGGAACAACAAGCAATGACAAGACTGTAGCATCTACAGATAAAAAAGCGCCCGATGAGGATTATGATGGTGTACCTAATGATGTTGACCAATGTCCTTACATCTACGGTACTGCTCGCACTTTTGGTTGCCCAGATGCAGATGGCGATGGTATTCAAGATGCTGAAGACCGCTGCCCAGATGAAAAAGGATATGCCAATTTATTAGGTTGTTTAGACAGAGATTACGACGGAATTATTGATCCAGATGACCAGTGTCCAGATGCTTATGGAGAGCGTGAAACAGGTTGCCCAGACATTGACCCTTCTGATGTAGATGGCGATGGTGTTAAGAATGAAGAAGACGAATGTCCTGAAATAAGAGGTTTGTTTACAGCCAAAGGTTGTCCAGATGGCGACGGTGATGGCATCAAAGATGAACTAGATGCTTGTCCAGATTTATTTGGTGTGGAGGAGTACAGCGGTTGTCCTTTGGCAGTTGGCGATATGATGGAGTTGGCAAGATTAAATGGGCATCCAGCAAAGGTCAATGGCATCAAAGAGAAAGGATATTACAAAAGTTATGATGGAAAATTATACGATGCCAATGATATGCTTGTTACGGTTGTTTCTGGCGATATTGTAGATGCAGGCGGTACGTTTATTACGGATCAGAAGGGCTTTTTTATTGATAGAAGTGGCTATATTCGTGATGCGAATGAAGGTGTTGTGCGTATTGATAATGAAGGGTATGCGTTTAGTCCAGATGGCTTGTTGAGTAAGAAACAAGTAAACAATGTTGGAACTGGAGGAGGAATCCAAATTGGTAGGAATGGTTTGCCAACACAAAAGCAAAATGGTATTCAGTTTAATAATAACGGTAATAATAATAATAATAACACGGATTACACTCAGGATAACAACAGTAACAATAACAACAATGGTTCTGGTGGAGGATTTAATCCAGGGAATATTTATGACAACCCTAGGGATGTACAACCTTTGAGCCCGCAAGAGGCTGCGGATTGTAATAGAATCAATTTGAAAACGTTGACCGCAGCAATTTATTTTGATTATGATGCAGGAAAAGCAGACAACAGTTCTTTGCGTCAATTGAATCGAGTGGTCGATGCGATGCAAAAATGTGCGAAGCTAGAATTGCAAGTTGGGGGTTATGCGGATAGTGATGGTGGTGAAAATTACAACTATAAATTATCAGAAAAAAGAGCTAAATCTGTCTTAAAATACATTATGGGACAAGGTATTAGTGACCGCAGATTGAAATACAACGCTTATGGCGAAAAGTATCCTTTATCAAATAACTCTACAGACGAAGGAAAACAACGCAACAGACGTGCAGAAATTCAAGTGATCCGCAAATAGTAATTATAGATAACGCCTATATCTACTAAATGAAAGGAGATGCAAGCACTTAATGTCTTGCATCTCCTTTTTTTTTGTTAGTTTTGAATTTTACAAATAAGGAACGGTCAAAAAATAAGAGGAACAAAATTTGAAACGAGATTTTTGTTTCAAATTTTGGTAAAGATGAGAAGT
>CACVAQ010000002.1 GCA_902727865.1 uncultured Aureispira sp.
TGGGACGAGCTTGACAACACTTGTTGCTATTCTCTACGGGCACAAACACAAAAACGGCTTGAGTTATTGGATATATACCTAAAGAATAGTTAGGCTGCTTGAAGTATGGTATCAGACACTTTCAAAGTGTCTGATACCATACTTGCCCACTATTTAATAACTTTTTACACAGTGTATTAAATAATCAGAGAGCTTAATAACTCTATATTTAGGTTTCTTTTTTTTTGTAAATATAAGAAGGAGGCTTATATAATTCCGACCAAATTGAGAAAGGTGGTATCTATTCTAATCGACTTTTATTTTAAGGAGGACTATTTTCTGAGCTGGAATCGTCCGTCTTGCAAAGGTGTTTTTTATAAGAATGCCGCTCTTATAAAAATAAAATGAACCACTCTTCAAGAAAAAAATGCAATGAAAAGCAATTTCCTAGATTTATTTGGTAGATTAAGTTCATTGAAATAGTAGGAATAAAATCAAAAAGCACTCTAACTTTTTGCTTTAAATCACGAAGGGTCTTAGCCTCTTTTAGTGCCTGTTCAAAACTAGCATCTTTGGCTCTTGTGATTTGATCAACTAAAAAGCAAGTAACATTATTAATGCAAAATAGTCGCTAAATGCCACTTGCCATGCCCATCTACTTACTAGGAACTTTATTTATTTTGAAAACTTGGGTTAAATTATCTTTTCGAGCTGCATAATTAGACATGAAGCTTAGCGATGATGGGTCTTTTAGCGCAAACATTGAAAATGCACTCATACTACAATCATGCAAAGAATATTCGGTAGAACCTTGGCGATGGTCTGGCACCTTTCGAAAACTTTCTGATAGTATTTCTACTAATTGATCAT
The DNA here is from genome assembly GCA_902727865.1 of uncultured Aureispira sp. Classification (GTDB taxonomy): domain Bacteria; phylum Bacteroidota; class Bacteroidia; order Chitinophagales; family Saprospiraceae; genus Aureispira. Next base: position 850 of record CACVAQ010000002.1, read on the forward strand.
ACATATTTTACTCTTTTCATTAAAAATACAATCTATTTTTAATGAACTTAAATATTAATTTATTATATAATTATATTTATCGTTAGAGCCGCTGGTCTACTATAGTAGTTATTTTTATTATATTTATGGAAGCCTTCTATTTTTCAATTTTCTATTCAATCTCAAACGGCCCCTTTTTGGATCATTAAACTTTTCTAAAGAAGGCGAGGGTTAAACAATTAGGTGTTTAAGGGCTCCTTAGAGAGTGTTTTTACAAAAAACAAATATATGCGGTTAATAACTTTTTTTTTCTTTGTTCTTGCTATCTCACATTCTTTAGAGATTATTGCTCAAACCAAAAGCCAAAAAGCTCTTGCTCTTGATTTAGAATCAGGAAAATACACATTTTATTCGGAGGCAAGCAGTTCAATAGGGGAAGCAGAGATAAAACCAATGATTAGTAGCTCTACCAATACGATCATTGCTATTGCAATTGATCGGTCATTTTATAGACCGATGAAGAACGCTAACCCTACTTGGTCAAGTGGATTTGCTGATCGAGACAAGGAAAATTACCTCTGGATTCCAGATGATGGAAAAAGCATTGTACTTTATGAATTAGACGCCAATACGAATACGGTCTTAAAAATAAAAGGATACTATGGGAAAACAGAATATAGGAAAATAAAGGCGGCTAAGAATTTGATTAATAAATATTTGGCTATTGGGAAAGAAGGCGTGAAGAATGACCCTAAATCTAAATCTAAATCTAAAAGTCAAAAACTTATTGCTTTATCTCTAAAGCCAGGAGCATACACGCTTTATTCGGAGACAGGAAAATCAATTGGCAAAGCAGAAATAAAGGCCGAGGTTAGTGAGTATGAAAATATCGTAACTGCTATTGAAGTTGATCAGACCTATTATAAGGCTATGGGGAGTCTCAGATATACTTGGTCAAGTGGGTTTGCTGGTCGAAGAAATAAGAATTGCCTTTGGATTCCAGATGATGCCAAAAGCATTGTACTTTATGAATTAGACCCAGAGAGTAATACGGTCTTAAAAATAAAAGGATACTACAGCAAAACAAAACCCACCCAAACGGAAACAAAAACAACGGCAGCACTGATTAATGAATGTCTAGCGATTGGACAAAAAAATATAGAAAATGATCCTGTTGCTCAAGCTAAAATAGAGCATAAAAAGAAGTATTCTATAGAAGGCAAGGAAATTGTTGATCTTAAAATAGAAATCATCTCCGAAGATGAAAACTTAGATTGTGGCTCCGTATTTCAAGTTGGAGTTATTGTCAAAACAGCGGATGGGACTACTATAAAATCGCATAACTTAGGAGGGACTTTCTACGAACATGATTTCGAAATTAGCACTTTGGGCGCAAGTTCTTCAAGAGTTAGAATACCAAAGAGCAGAACTTATGTGAAAGAGTTTACGGTAAAACCTTATTGTGAATCGTTTAACGATAATAAATTAAAAGTATACGTTGTTGCAAGGGATAAAAAGAAGACAACTAAAATATTTGAGACAAAGGTGAATTGTGTGCCTGATCCAGCTGTAGCAGCAGCAAAGGCAGAAGCGGAACGCAATCAGAAATTTTGGGCAACAGAAACGTTAAGGAGTGAACCTGGAACAAATACGATCGTTGATAAGGTGAAATCAATGGATATACAAACTGATTTTCTACTTGAAACTAATTTAAGTATGGAAGTCATGGGTGGTTTTATGGGCAAAAAATCTTACCACCTAGTTGGAGGTAAGAAATATCAAAAGGCAGACTATCCTGGTTTAGTAGTCAACTACAAAAATATAGAATCAGGAAAAGAGTCTATGGATGCAAGTAAGAAGGTGAATAGTTATGGTAGTTTATATGCTAATGCTGGAACAGAAACAGAAGATGGTAAATTACTGTTAGCGGCTAATCATGTTCTTTATTATACGGACGACGTACCCACCGTTCACAACTCATATCTTAATAAAGAACTTAACTTTACAGCGATTCAAGACTTAGGAAATGGAAAATGTGTTGCCTTGGCATCAACTACCTATTCTAAAACTACCATGAATCATTTTGCCTCTCGAAAAGGATTAAAACTCATTATTTGGGATTACAAAAATGGCAAAGAGGTACAAATCATAGACCTTTCATCAAAAAAAGTATCTGCCAAACCTCAACTCTTAAAAACAGCGGATGGAAATTTTATAATTAGTTTTGATGAGTTTGAAGAGGAATACATCCACAATATTGAAAAAAGTTATGTGATGTCGTTTAGTTCAGCCAAAACACGTATTTATAAAGCATCTATTCAATCAGGTACCTTGACGAATCTTTGGGGGCGTGAACTCCCTGAGTTGAATGGTGCTGAATTGACAGATCTTATTGAGGCGAGGAATGGGGACATTGTGTTTGTTTTGAAAGGGGAAGCAAAGCGCCATGAATCTCCTTCCAACAACCGAAATATCAGTAGCTTTATTTATCTGGCATCGATGAAAGCGAATGGTTCAGGTTTTAAATACATCAAGTATGATCATTTGGGGCATAATAAGTTGAGAGGAAATAAGAAGCCTATGCACTCTAAATACATCTACATGGGAGCTGTTGGAAGACCCTTTTTATTAGAAAATCCAAAAGGACCAGGGTATATTGTCGTCCATAGACCTTCTTTAGATGTGTTAAAGTCCAATGTGTCAAACACTGAAAAATTTCAGGATTTTCCTTCATTTGTAACGCATAATGCCGCAACTCTACAACCAGAAATCATAGATATACTAGATGTTTCTGCCTCTAGTAAGCATTATCAAAGTACGCATAGACCCTATTCTACAGATCCATATACTAGCGAGCAATTTGAAATAAAAGATGTACACTATAACCCTGTAGCAGACCAAATTATTTTGGTAGAAGAGGGGCTCTGTACCAACGACCAAGCAGAGAAAGATTCTCGTTATAAAGGATATAGTTATGATGTAGGTAGAGTGTACCTTTGGGGGTTAGACTATTCTATTTTTGAGGTGAATAATCCAGGAGAAAATCTATCTTCAGATGTGGCTGTTGATCGAACGAGTAGTCAGAACAACAATGATCGTGGAAACGCATCCAATATGACCAGTTCTAGTTCTAGTTCTAGTTCGCCTAAATTGGTTCAGGTATATATAGATCCAAATAAAAAGGGAAATGCTACGGTAAAGATTTATTGGACGCAAGATGGTCAGAATAAAAAATTTGCAATGAGTAATACTTCTAGGAAAGCGATTGGTTATATACCTGAAGGAACTAAACTTTCTTACTCTAGCGATGTAGATCATAATAAAAAAATCTATTTCTATACCGTTCCTTCTGGTAAGTCGTCTGTTTCTGTGACACTACAATAGATAAGGTTGGTTCTGTGACAACTCAAAGACTTCCCGTAGCTAATTTTTGACACAGCGGACTCTTTTTGTTTTCATAACAGTAGGTATTTGATCGTACCTTTTAAGTATAAAGTCGTAAGTTTATTACTGAAAATAAAGAACTTACGACTTTTTACTTTTTTAGATATAAAAACACCCTACAACCCCGACTAAATAGGATAAACCCTATTAACAGCCCATGCATCCTCATAGCCATTTTCCCAAGTTTTTGACTGAAGCTCCTCTTCTGTTGCCAAGCAAGCATCGAGCCCCACTTGTATTGCTTCTTGATCCAAATGATGTCCAATAATGACAAGCTCATTGGCACGATCGCCAAATTTGTCATCCCATTTAGATTCAATTAAATCTTGATTATTAACATAAGAAGGATTTGAAACCCGATCTTCCTTAGGCATACTAGCCCACCAAATGCCAGCACTATCTGCTCTTAATGATCCCCCCGCTTGATTCCAAATCAAGGCTTGATTAGGACGAGAAGCCATCCAGAAAAGCCCTTTACTTCTTATAATATTGCTAGGAAATTTATGTTGAACATATTCCCAAAAACGAACAGGATCAAAAGGCAGATTACTTTCATAAACAAAAGAACTAATACCATATTCTTCCGTTTCAGGCGTATGCTCTTCTCTGTTTAACTCCTCTATCCAACCAGGACTTTGTTCCGCTTCTTCAAAAGAAAATAACTTCGTATTAAGAACCGCTTTAGGATTCACTTGACTAAAAGTAGATTCTATTATTTCAGCCGTTGAATTTAATTCTCGAATAGTTGCTTTTAGAAAACCTAAATTTTCTGGAGAGACTAAATCCGTTTTATTCAAGATAATTACATTGGCAAATTCGACTTGATCCGTTAAGAGATTTACAATCGAGCGAGCATCCCCTTCAATGTCGGTCAGCTTTCTATCGACGAGGGTTTCGGGGCTTCCAAAATCCTTGAAAAAGTTAAATGCATCGACCACCGTGACCAGCGTATCAATGTAACTCCACTTGGATAAGTCAATATTATTTTCTTCATCTATAAAGCTAAATGTTTGCGCTACAGGAACAGGCTCACTGATGCCCGTACTTTCGATAAGCAAGTAGTCAAAGCGATCTTCTTTTGCCAATCGTTCTACTTCAATCATCAAATCCTCTCGTAAGGTGCAACAAATACAGCCATTACTCATTTCCACCAACTTCTCTTCTGTATGAGATAAAATATTTTCATTTTTCACTAAGTTAGCGTCTACATTTATTTCGCTCATATCATTGACAATAACAGCAACCTTTAGGTTCTCTTTGTTGTGCAAGATATGATTGAGCAATGTTGTTTTACCAGCACCTAAGAAACCACTTAATACCGTTACTGGTAATCTTTTTTCAATTTTCATATTCGTTTGAGCCATGTTATAATATTTTCTAAATGTTGTTCACCATAAAGCGAAATGAACTTTTGAGTTTCAGCTTCTTTTCTATTTAAATAAACCGACAATCGTTTTTGTGCAAATGCTTTAGTTAATTGAATTTTGCAATCATTTTCAATACAGGACCTCCATTCTTCGAAAGATTGAGCTATCATTATATAGATTTTAAAGGTTGAATACAGTGTGTAAAAAGTTTCAATAGATCAAAAAATAAATAATTATACCTAAAGAATAGTTAGGCTGCTTGAAGTATGGTATCAGACACTTTCAAAGCGTCTGATACCATACTTGCCCACTATTTAATAACTTTTTACACAGTGTATTGAAGTAAGTCGACAGAAAAAAGTATACGTAAAACTAGAATTTCGATCTAGAGATCATTTTTGGGAACGATTACTTCTGTAGATCAATTCGCAGCAAAAGCCTTTTTTCTCCCTTTTTTTGAATGCTTGGACTTCGATGCATCACCGCCTGAGCATTAGGATACAAAGCGCCTTTTAAGAGCAAAACCTCTCCTGTCTGTGCTTGTTGAATGAGTGCTGGATTTTTGATAATTTTTTGATTCTCTTCTCCTGAGTGGTAGGCTGCTCTATCTTCCGCTGCTTCTGGCAGCCACAAAGTAGCGGGGCCATGATACGTACAGAGCAATCTTAATTTATTAACATCGGTATGAAACCTGCTACACATATCTGTCTCTACACTAGAAATAAGCACTCGAAATTCTGTTGCATTACTGCTTTCTTCAAAAAAATGGAGTAAGTTAGAACAGTCACGCAGTAGAAGACTATCTGAAAATCCTTTCTCTAAAAAATCGCTTTTAAAGGTCTCTATGATGTTCTTTGGCCTACCTTGTGCTTTTAACTGGAGGCCTTGATTTAGGAAATACATGATTTCTTCTTCAGGAATTTCTATTGTCCTTTGATATATTGCAATATTGATCTCATTGAGATGAATATCATTAAGTACATGAAGATCCTTCCCGAAGGATGCGTTTTTAAAAGTATTGATTTTGGAACTAGTGGTCATATAATTAAGCCTTTTTTAGCAATGATGGTAGTTGTTTTGTAAGTCGTTAAAATAGATATTAACGCAACACTGTTGCAAATGTAAAACAAGTTTTCGTATTAATGCAACTTTGTTGCGTTAATGTAAAAAATTATCACTAAACCTTTATCAAAATTCACTTTCTATGTCGGGCTACAGGACTACTTATTCCCTTTGGCCAAGAGTGATTTATATATTACTCGTGGTCGAAAACCACCAAGGTTCATTTTAGGGCAAAAAAAAAACAGGAAAATGACTACTAGAGTCATTTTCCTGTCCACATGTTATACGCCTCGATAAGTTTCGCTAAACCATTAGCCTATAGGAACGGGTTATTTTATTTTATGACAACATAAAATAGACTTTTGCAAGGACAGCCTATGATTGTATACAGCTAAAGCAATTGAAACAATTTGAAACAATTGATGTTTATTTAAGTAATCTGAAACAATTGATTTATTTGTTTCGTTTTTCGGAAGTAAAAGCAAGGGATTCTCCTAGCATGTTCTATTGGACTTTGTCTTACCATTTACCTGCTGTAAACCTAAAGACAAGACAAACCTCCCCTCGAAGGGAAAAGTGTTGGTATTCTAAAGCAAATGCAGAGATCATATTAACATCTAAGGCAACCTGTTTGCCAAATCGAGCAATAAAACCTAAGGTAGCAACCCCATACATAAAATCAGTCCCTACAATTGAATTGCTTGCAATTGTTCGATTGATGCGTTGCCATCCAAGACCACCACTAAGCCGAAGCCATTCTTTGATTAAAAAACCACCTTCTACTTCTGTAAAAAGGTTGATAGGGCTATTACTGACGAAGGATAAGCCCTGTTGAAGCGCAAGTGTATTGACGGTTGTTGCATTGTAGTTGCCAAAACGACAAAAAGCCCCCACAGAAGTACCTCTATCTTTATTGTTGATGTCAAAACGATACGTTAATCCTGACGTAAGCACCCACGAAACTCTTGATAAAGAATAGCTTTTAGTGAGATCAGACAAGGTACCTGCAAAATAATGCGCCCCGCCTCCTATTCTAAAGCCGACTCTTCGGGGAAGATTGGCAATGTGTTGTTTTTTTCTTTCTCTCAATTTTTGTTGCTGAAAATCTAGCTCATGTTCATCCGAATTCAACCGCAACAATTCTCGCCGCTGTTTTTCTTCTATTCGTTGAAGTTCTAATTTTCGTTGCTGTTCTAAGATTTGTTTTTGATACCCAAAGTCAAGCCTACTCAGTTCTTTTTGTTGTTCGGCATTAAGTTGGTCAATCTTAATAGACTCTAGAATTTGCTGTCTAATTTTTTCCTTTTCCAGTTCAATTCTTTCTTTTTCTTTCTGCTTTTCGAGCCCAATTCTTTCTTTTTCTTTCTGCTTTTCAAGCTCAATTCGTTGAAGTTCGGCCCTCTTTTGAGCGTCAACTTCTTCTGCTGACAATTCTCTCAATTGAGCACTCAGTTCTGAATTGGCTATTAAGGGAGCCGTTTGATAGGCAATAGATCGACGTTGCAAGAAACGCCTTAATTCGACCGCATTGATCGCAAAGTTTAAGTTTTGAATATCTCGGTCAAAAAGGTTCTTTTTTTCAAGCCTTGCGCTAATAATTCCAACAACTTGACCATTTTTATTAAACAATGGTCCCCCACTATTTCCTGGATTCACCGCAACATCCGTTCGAAGCATATAAGGAACCTCTTTATGTAATATTTCTTGAGAAATAATCCCTTTGGTAATGTTGAATTTTAAGCCTTTAGGATGCCCAATTGTTGCAACTTCAATACCTGTTTTTCCATTTTTATTAGGAAGAATGGGAAGCACTTGGCATTCTGAACAATCAAAATCTCTAAGTTGTAGCAGCGCAATATCCTTATCTTTGTCATCTCCTGCAAGATAAAATTGATAGCGCTTGCCATCAGAGAACTCAACATAGTCATTCGAATCATCGTAGCCCTCAATAACATGATAGTTGGTAACAATATGACCATTTTCAGAAATAAGGAATCCAGTACCTAGTGAATTACTTAATTTAATATAGACAACGCCAGATTTACATTTTTCGATCAGTTTTTCGGAATTGAAACTTTGAGCGTAGGAGGTCGAAGTATACAATAAAAACAATAAGCCTATTAACGTTAGGATTTTCATATTAAGTGGATTTTAAAGGTAGATACTATACGATGACTTGTTTAGCGACCTTGGTGTTTTGAAACTATTTTATTGATAATTAAATTGGTATGAAATGTCGAGGTGCAGGACAACTTTTCTCATAAGGAATGGTTATCTTATTTTTTTACTGTTCCTAAGCGAAGCACTCTATATATTTTGTTGAGTAGATCGTAGCTCTAAATTAGTAAACAATTTTTTTTATTGTACTCAAATAAAACATTACTCCGCTGAAAACCCGAACTAAGCGAACTAAAGCGTAGCGCTCAGGAACCGAACGGAGCGAGCTAACAAACGTAGTGAACTAGTCAAAGAACCATAAAATATATAGGAAGTAATTATACCTCAAATATGATATTTTATTTAAACAATCTATTATCTGTGGCGCTATTTTATAGCATAGAGAAAGAAAATCGAGCTTATAATTTTTTGTGCTTACCGAAAGTTGTTTTTAATATAATAATGATTTGTTTTTTTTGTTATTTATAATATACTGGTAATTAGTATGTAGTGTAAGTGGAATGGAAATTGTTATGGGACTAGTTAAAGAGGGTCTTTGGACCTGCTTTGTGATCGCTCTCTTTGCTATCCTAATAAAGTATCCCTACTGTAACCTAAGCCAGTTTATAGCCTTGGCAGCCTACATTTTTGGTTACAGCGTCCTAATCTTAAAAATAAAAACTATGTCTAAATTATTAGCCTTATTCTTTTGCGTACTATTCAGTACAAGCCCTCTATTCGCTCAAGAAGAAGCGATATTTGTTTCAGAAGCAAAAGAGACAAAGGAGCACCCAAGGCTAAATGTAGGGGATAAAGCAAGTTCCTTTAGAATCAAAGATGTGAGAGGGAACAACGTTTCTTTGGTGAAAATTTTAAAAAAAAATAAACTATTACTAGTTTTTCTGCGCCATGCTTGGTGTCCTGTTTGTAATTACCGAACGCATGAGTTACTCGAAAATTATACTAATTTAAAGAAGCATGGATATGAGGTGGTCGTGGTCTACGAGTCCAATGCCGCAAATTTGCTTCCTTATGTTAAAGACCTTAATTTGCCCTACCCAATTATTTCTGACCCAGAAGGGAAGCTTTATCAAACCTATAAAGTAGAATACTCGCTAGCAAAAGCGCAAGCCAGTAGAACGAACAAAAAAATGTTGGCCCATTATCAAAAAGGCAACAAACTATTTGGAGGAAAGAAATATAAAAAAGAAAAAAAGGAAGAAAGATCCACGATTATTCCCGCAGACTTTATCATTTGCAAAGCAAAAAAAATAGAGATTGCACACTATGGAGAATACATAGGCGATCATTTATCGGTCAAAAACCTACTCGAACAAACCATAAGCACTTCTCATGGTGGGGCAGAACACAAGGTGAAAACCAATGTACGCTTTTGATCCCGCTGGACTTGCCAAACAGATCCCAATAGTTAAAACACTAGGATCTAAGATAGCTTGTTAGCGCTTGCTGTTAGCTCAATAGACGCCCAATATGTTGCCCGATCAATGTCGATGCAATGGCGTTCCGTTTTAGTACGCCACAAAAATACACACTTTTTTTGCACCCTATTTTTGTACCAGCTCAAAAATAGTGTACTTTTGCCCTTCGAGCAAAAAAGCATGAAACGCTTAAAAAAAACTTTAAACTAAAAAATAAAAATGAGCAACGAAATACTAGTGACCAAACAAGTCTATTTAGACATCGAAATTGATGGAAAAGCAATCGGTAGAATTGTTATCGGTTTATTTGGAGACACGACGCCAAAAACCGCTCAAAACTTTTACGAACTTTGTACCCATGAGAAAGGATTTGGATACAAAGGCTCAAAATTCCATCGAGTAATTAACCAATTTATGGCGCAAGGTGGTGACATTACCAACGGTAATGGAACGGGGGGCAAATCAATTTATGGAGACAGTTTTCCAGACGAAAACTTTGAAGTAGGACACCATGGACGCGGCTGGTTGTCAATGGCGAATGCTGGACCAGATACCAATAGCTCTCAGTTTTTTATTACGTTCATAGAAACTTCCTTCTTAAACGGACGTCATACCGTATTTGGTAAAGTGATTGAAGGATTAGAATTGCTCGACCTAATAGAGGACGTTCAAACCAATCGCAGTGATTGCCCTTTGACCGATGTTGTGATTGCCGATTGTGGTGCTTTGGAAAACGCAGCACCTTTTGCCGTTTCTAATGGAGGAGCGGAATTAGCTTAGGAATGAAAATAAGCGTTTTTGAGTAGGGTAT
>CACVAQ010000003.1 GCA_902727865.1 uncultured Aureispira sp.
TTTTTTATTTTAAATAAAAAAAAACTGTTCCTAAACAAGGATATAAGTAGGAAGAACGTCTTTAATGAAGGCCCATTGTTCTATACAATCGTATTCTTGTGGAAAGGCAAGGGGAATAGGGAAATGTTTGGGTATATTACATTAGAATGTAAGTAAGTACCATGTAACAAAAGCTGCAATAGATCAAAAAGTAAATAATTAGACCTAAAGTGTCTGATACCCTACTTACCCCAATTACGATAAGAGAATGTTTCCCCAATTTTAATAGTTAAAAAAGGAGTCTACTTGGATTCGATTTAATTTACCAACAGCTTCTAGGAAAATTCAAGTTCTCGTAGTATCTTTGTGCTTCTAATGTTGTACTTCATCGAAGCATTTTTGTGACTGAAACTTCCTGAATACAACGTCTGTTTCGTCTTAAACAGAGTCCAAAAATACAAAAATTTATGAATAGAGTTGTTAATAAAGATAGAGTTATAGGAGAGCGTGTAGGGAGCAAACCAGGTCCATTAATGATTGTTTTTGCTCAAATACACGGAAACGAACCCGCAGGCTACAAAGCTGTTGAGGAGTTGTTTAAAGCAATAGATTTAGAATATTTAAAAAATGATACCTTTGAGTTTTGTGGAAGAATCGTTGCGCTACAAGGTAATGTGAAAGCAGCTCAAGCAAAGGTTCGATACCTAAAGAAGGATTTGAATCGAAGTTGGTTGCCCAAAGAAATTGATCGTATTCGAAAGACGGAAGCGATAGAAGATTTAGATCCAGAAGACCAAGAAATAAAAGAAAATTTAGATGTAATTGATGCTTACATTGATTTGTGTAAGCCGCCAAGAGTGGTCGTTTTGGATTTACATACCACAACAGCACATGGAGGTCTTTTTACCATTCCATCGCAAAATCCTGAAGCTCGAAGAATTGGCTTGACGATGCATGCCCCTGTCTTACATGGCTTTTTGGAAGGACTAAAAGGAACCACCTTGCATTATTTTTCGCAAGAAAATTTTGACATAGATATGAATGCGGTTTGTTTTGAGGCTGGACAACATCAAAGCGAAGATGCTTACAAACATGCCGTTTCTGCAATCATTCAATGCTTTAAAGCTATTGGTGGTTTTTATGCCAAAGACATAGAAGTTAGACACGATCAATTGTTAGAAGAGCGTTCTAAAGGACTTCCGTTGGAGGCAAAATTAGTTTATGTGCATCACATCGGTCCAGAGGCTAATTTTAGGATGACAGAAACTAAAATATACAATAATTTTGATCCAGTTGCTAAAGGTGAAATCTTAGCGTACGATAAAAATGGACCAATAGAGTCGCCTTTTGATGGTTTGATCCTGATGCCATTATATCAAAAACAAGGAGATGATGGCTTTTTTATCATTCAAGAAATAACAGCTCGTTCAAAAGACGAGGAACAGCCAGATTTAATCGCCTCTAAGCTTTCTTAAATCGGATTCCCAAAGTAGTATTCAATCGAATAGAGTTCGTTCTTTGACAACTCTTCTCACGCAGTAAGCACGTAATAGCAGCGTAGCTAATCGTGTGGCAATCGTTTAAACCACTTTTTTTGTTAGACGGTATGCCTCGTAACTTTTAAGTAGAAAGTCGTCTATTTTTTTTGATAATAACCGAATACGACGTTCTAAGTAGATTCATTTAATGCTCGATTCTTCCTGCTGCTTAGGGCATGAGGAATTGAGCATTTTTTATTCTAGGTAAGTGCTATCGGTTAAGGCGTGAAGAAACTGGACTAAGCAATCTTTTTCGGCTTGACTTAGATGCAAGGGCTCTTGAACCAGCGTATCGGGATTAATAGCGCCTTGAACAAATTTTGTGGGATCATCGTAATAATCAACCACTTCTTCTAAGGTACTAAACATACCATTGTGCATATAAGGGGCTGTCATGGCAATATTCCGCAGGCCTGGTACTTTTAACTTTCCCAAATCGCTAGAATCTTGCGTCTGCTCAAATCGTCCAATATCTCCTAAGGTATCACTCGCATTGTACAAGCCGATATTTCTAAACTCATCGCCTGTAAAGTCTGGACCAAAATGGCAGTCAAAGCACTTCGCTTTTTCGTTAAAGATTTCTCTACCTTTAATTTGTTGAGCCGTCATAGCAGTAGGATCCCCATTGATCCATTGATCGAAAGGAGCATCGCCTGACGATTCTAAAGAGAACACAAATGCGGATAAAGCAGCGCTAAGGGTACTCGAATCGGGATTGCTTGCATAAATGGCTTGGAAGGCAGCTTTATAATGGCTATCGTTCAGTCGAATTAATAATTCAGGAATGGATAAATCCATTTCAACTGGATTGTGAATCGGCATCAAAACCTGCTCTTCAATAGAACCTGCTCGACCATCGTAAAAAAAGTACGGCCTGGACAACATATTCATAGAAGAAGGTGTGTTGCGAGAACCAAGCTTGTCCTCAACGCCCAAACTAAGGGCGAGTGTATCTGCAAATGCAAATTCAGGCTTGTGACAAGAAGCACAGCTAATGCTTCTATCTTTGGACAATAATGGATCGAAGAAGAGTTGCTTGCCTAGTTCAACTTCCGTCGTAGGCATTTTGATAGGCGCTTGAGCTAAGCAACTAATTAGACCAATAAAAAACAATATACTAAGAAACTTCATGGACTTATTTTTTGTACTAATAATTGACTGAGATGTTGTTTTATTTTAACTCTTCGACCCAGCCCCACATCTCTCTGCGCTCAATTTTCTTTAAATGCTCTACAGAAATATTAAATTCTTTTGCAATAATTTTTTTACGATTTTTACTTTCTTTTAATCGTTTTCGAATCAATTGAACTCGTGCTGGATTTAATTTGTAATGAGGATTCCGTTTTCTCTTTTGAGGATCAAAAACACCATGCTCGGTCATGAAATTCGTCATTTCTGACTGAGACATCCATTTTAAGTTTTTGTAAAAATTGTTTTCCATATTTCGATCAATATGCACGGCAAACGTTTGCCCTTCGTGGTCCTTTGGAATCCACTCTTCGGCAATTAGCTTGTGAATATAGAAGCGTTTTCGAGAGCGATCTTTGAGGAATATATTGACTAAAATAAAACCTTGTGGGAGTTGGCAGCCTTTTAAGAATTTTTCTTTTCCTGTTACTTTATCAACACTTCGGATTCTTCCATAGTCTGAAAAATAGTAGGTTTTTCCAAGCGTTTCTATCTCTGGTTTTACGATTGCCCACCTTTCATTCCAGTAATTAGCGTTGTTGTTATTATTACTATTACTCATACTGTTTTTTTTATCTTGAATTTACAAGTATCATCAGGGTAGAGTAGGGTTGTATTAGTTTTAATGCTAGACCAAATATACAAAGAAAAAGTGTTGTTTGCAGCAAAATTGACGATTTTGTATCTTGAAAGTGATAAAAGAACTTCTTTCTTAGGATGAAACAGAAATATATACATTATTATGTATCGTATTTTTGTTAATGCCTCTATCTCAACCGTCCTTTTTTTGCTTTAGCTGCCTTCGATTTTCAAAAGAAAGAATGGTATAAACTATACTGAGCTACGCTGCTGCTCCGTGGTCGTGTAGTCCCAGAAGGCTCAGCGAAGCGATCTTTTGTATTCACAAAGGGGCAGTGTAGTTAAATTGTATTAGGTGGATTAGCCGTTAAATGGATTTTAAGTTGCCAAGGTATTAATAAGCTGATAATCATGCCTCGTTCCAGTTGTGAAATTGCTTAAACGTGGTCCGCCAATTCCCTGTATCGACATCATAAAATTCAATATTTCCATTGACTTCATAGGCACGAGTTTCCGTATTTATCCAACCCTTTTTCCAGACTAATTGAAGTGTATTCTTTTCGTGATTAATGGACCAATTTCCACTGTCATGAGAACCAGCATCATTTACACCTTCCGCCATGCCGTTATCATAAATGTCTGTTATGAATTTATACCCATTGGGGTATTCCCCATAGATGGTGGTATTGCTAATTCTAGCTTGTAAAATGGCCGCGCTAATGGCTTGTTGCCCTTTTTTAAGTAGAGCTTCTTCGGTGTAGGTACTGCCTGTATATTCAAAATCTAAATCGCTTTCTTTTATTCTATTTTTCATCGTTGTATCAAAGGGGTTTATTTGTTGTTCATAATAAGAATCCTTGACCAGAACAGATTGGTGGGATTCTATTGTTAATATTTCAGCATTTTCCGAAGGAATTTACCAAGGAATAGAAAACAAAAAACTCGAAAGGCTACTGCTGTCCTTTCGAGTTTTAAGTTCCTTATTTAGGACGCTTTTTTTTATTTAAAACAAAATCTAAAATTCGATTCGTTCTATTGTCCAAGTTTCTTTTGCACTATTTGAAAAGTCTTGATTAATTATATACTGACCGTTCTCTTCTGTGACGGCTACAGTCGTACTTGAAGTAATTGCTTTAGAATTTACGACATCAGCTGATTCCCAGTTGTTGTTGCCAGATAATTCGATTAACATATTTCCACCTGGCGAGGTTCCATTATTAGTTACACCAACAACGTTTCCGTCATCCTTAAGCACCATTCCATCAAAACCAGTAAATTTAGAATCAGAGATCGTTACAATCTTAGCAGAATCTGGTTCATTCACTGGAATTTTAATCAAACCAAAATCTGAATACAGTCCCAGATTGTTTACATTAAGCACAGAAACCAATAGATAACCATCTGGTTGGAAATCTAAACCATTTGGTCCGCCTGGTATAGCGGTTGTATTGCCCCAAAAAAGACTTGCCGTTCCAGCCAAATCTACTTTGTAGACAACTTTTGCATACCAATCAGAGACATAAACATTCCCATCATTATCCACTGCAATATCATTTGCAAAATAGCTAGAAGCATTAGGGGCGAGCGCCGATAAATTAATATCATGTTCAATCACTCCCGTTTCAAGATTATAAATTCTTAGAAAAGCGGCTCCTTTAGTTGACGGATCTCCATCCTGTAATTCTAGACCATTGAAACCTGCTACCAAAAGTCTATTTCTGTCATAATCAATTTGAAGACCTGCCGTCGATAACGGGAATGCGTCACCACTGGTAAAGGGAGTATGCGTTCCATCAAGATTGACTTTAAGTACTGGACTCGCATTAATAGAAGACAATAAAAAAGTGTTGTCATTTTTATTGTACTCTATTCCCTCAGGATTTTGTGCGATGTTCTCTACTGTGATCGTATCTGGAAAATCAATTTCTGGAATAACCACTTCTTCTTTACAGGAAGTCCCTATGATTGATATGATAATAAGTAGAATGAATAAGTGTTTCATTTTTTATAGTTTTGTTGTATGCCTTATTGACTATGCAAAGATGGAACAAAACAATAGATTCGTATGAGGACAAATAAAGGGAATTTAGATACTTTTTACTGATTTTCGATACTCGGTAGGCGATAGGTCTGTTTTTCGTTTAAATAATTTTGAAAAATAGTTCGGATATTCAAATCCTAATCGATATGAAATTTCAGAAACAGTATAATTTGAACGGATAAGTTGTGTTTTTGCTTCTTCAATTATAAAGTCGTGAATAATAGCCAAGGCGGGTTTTCCATAATGATGTTTAATCGTATCACTTAAATAATTGGGGGTAACATTTAAGTGGTTTGCAAAAAACTGAACGGTTGGCTGTTGAATGTCAAGGCTTGTTGTATTGGAATAATAGGTTTTTAGTAATTGGAAGAATTTACTTGAAAGTTGATTGTATAATTTTTTTCGAGTATCAAATTGACGAGCATAAAACCGCTCAGTTAAGTTCAATAAGGTACTGATGTAAGATAAGATGATGGGGACTGAAAAGGTGTCTTCTTTCGTATTAAATTCTTTCCAAGCCATTTCCATTAAGTTATTTACTAGGTTCTCTTCTTCTTGAATAAGCAAGAGGGTTTCATTTACCTCATAAGAAAAGAAATCATAGGTACTTATTTTTTTATGCGCAAAATGCTCTTTAAAAATATCCGCATGAATTAAGATTTGATACCCTTTCCAAGGATTTGTTGAATTACAAGTATAGACTTGACTAGGCTCTACAAAATGTAAAACGCCATTTTCACCATCAAATTTAGTATTGTCAATTTGAATAAAGCCATTGAAGTTTTTGACAAATGAAATTTTGTAAAAATCAAAGCTAATGGGTTTGTTTTTTATTAGTTTTTTACGATTTACATCCTCATACTTTTGAATATCAATGTAGGAATGTTTTAAATCAATATCATAGATTTTGCTTAGGCTTTTTATGTCTTTGAAGTGTTTCACATTTAATGTATTTAGGATTTTTTTAGATATTTGTCCTTTGACAACCCGAAGGCGGATAGACTTTCTTTTGTCCACAGCATAAAAAATAAAGGATGTTTGAGAACTCGTGTGGAGTTGAAACCCTAGGCTAACTGTTAACAGCTATGCATTGGGCGATCCCTTTTAAGTAAAACGTCGTATTCGGTTATTATCAAAAGAAAACGTACGAGGCATAGCGTCTAACTAAAAAGTGGTTTAAACGATTCCCACAGGATTAGCTACGCTGCTACTACGTGCTTACTGCGTGAGAAGAGTTGTCTAAGAATGAAAATTACTTTAGTTCTGTTGCACCGTTTCTAGAAACGTAGAGATAGTGCTCGTTCTTATGTACAGTAGCGGCTATTCGTTATTCCCCTAACGTTCCTTCAGTACAATATCAAAACGCTGTTCAATACGCACCCCATCCTCATCAACCAAAACAACCTGATGCTTTCCAGGCTTTGGCTTCAGCTCCATTTCATGAAAATCCTTCGTCATACCCAAATACGCATTGTCCAAATGCCAATAAACTACTTTTTCGGGCATTTGGTGGGCTATTTTGAAGACCGTTCCATTCACTTTTCCATCAAAATCTACAGGAATAAAAATAGTTGTAGGATGCTTAGGATAAATAAACTGCATGGATTGTTGTTCCGCACCAAAACGGCAATCCTGCCGAAACTCTGGCGGTTTTTTATAACTTGGATTTTTATTTTTATAATAATACTCCTCCAAAGGCGGCAAGACAAACCAAGGTTTTGTGACCATATTATGAACCGATTCGCAAGCGCCATTAACTTGATAAGTTTGGCTGCTGTCTAGATACAACTGTTGATGAAACGGACAGGCTTTGGCTTGATACGCATTCGTTCCAACCGTTACACTATCAATACTTGGGCAATATTGAGAAGGGCGAAAACCGCTCTCTTTGCAAACAGGAATGGTGACCAAAGCAGTTTTTGGAGCCGAAAACCAAGAGGTATGCGGCAATTGATTAAAGACATCAAAAAGAATAGGCGCAGCCGTTTTTACACCAATTAAACCCTGTTTGCCCTCGCCCGTTGCATTCCCAACCCAAACCCCAATCGTATATTCTGGCGTTACACCAATTGCCCAAGCGTCTCTAAACCCAAAACTCGTTCCCGTTTTCCAAGCAATATCCCTCGAAGACTCAAAGTATTTCCAGCCTCCTTCCGAGTTCGGACGTTCCAGTTGACGCATGATTTCAAAGGTATTATAAATACTAGTGGCATTGAGTACAGGAGCTTCAGCCAAGAATTTGGATGGAGCAGGCGTACTGTCTCTCAACAAGTAATGCAGTGGACGAAAGTCCGTCGGACTGTAAGCATTCCTTTGCTGTTGAATCCGTTCTTGATAATTGAGCAAGGTTCTACCCATGCTCGCATAAGTGCCGCATAAATCCCACAGCGTCGCTTCCGCACCGCCCAAAATCAAAGAAAGCCCATAGTGTTGAGGCGATTTAGTGATGGTGGTTAAGCCCATTTTATGAAGCTGTGTGCAAAAATTAGCCGTGCCATATTGTTGCAACATTCTAACCATAGGAATATTGAGCGAACGGATCAGGGCACGACTCGCAGGAACAACGCCATCGTAGTTTTCATAAAAGTTTTGTGGGCGATAGCCTCCCATATACATAGGAACATCAGGAACCAAACTGTGTGGCAAAATAGTGCCATTGTGTAGCATAGAGGCATACAAGAAGGGTTTTAAAATAGAACCCGTACTTCTTGGCGCAGTAATAATATCTACATTTTGCCCATGCGCCTCGGTGCTATTGGGAGGAATGACATTGCCCCAATAAGAAAGCACTTCGCCCGTCTTTGTATTACTGACCAAAACCGCCATATTATGAACGTCATTATTTTGCAAACGTTGGTGGTGTTGTAAGAGTAATTGTTGGATACGAATTTGTAAATCAGACTCTAAAGTCGTTTGGAAATAAGCGTATTTTTTATTTTCGACTTTTACCTTTTGCTCTTTGGCAATGCGACTAAGTAGGTGTGGAGCTAAACGAGGAAGCGGCAAAGGAGCTTCGGGAATCGCTTCTTCTTTGGCTAATTCTATCGTAGTAGAATCGGCTAAACCCCTTTCTAGAAACTTGGAAAGCAATAAGTTACGCTTTTCGAGCAAGCGTTGTCTATTTCTGCCAGGATGCACCAAGCCAGGACTATTTGGAAGGACAGCTAAAGTAGCCGCTTCTCCCCAAGACAACAGTTCAGGCGATTTTCCATAATAACGCCAAGCCGCAGCGTCCAAACCAACGACATTGCCCCCAAAGGGAGCATTAGAGGTATAGAGTGCTAAGATTTGATCTTTGTCATAACTCAGTTCCATCCGAGTGGCAACCATCATTTCTTGTATCTTTCTATAAATAGAGCGCCCCTTTCGCTTCGTAGACATCCGAATCACTTGCATCGAGATAGTACTAGCGCCACTAGATACTTTTCCTTTTTGGTAATTATCTCGAATGGCTCGCCCAATTCCTGTCAAATCAATACCAATATGGTCGTAGAATCTACGATCTTCATATTCTGTAATTGCAGTAGCAAATTTGGACGGTACAGAGTCATTGTGTGGAAACCGCCATTGCCCGTCTGCTGCAATTTTTGCACCCAACAAATAGTTATTACGATCCACCAAAACAAGACTGGTTGGGGTGTCAAAAATCTTTTTGGGGAGACTAAACCAATAAATCAAGCCTATTATAAGAAGCAAGACAAAGGTTTTTTTTAAATGGCGAATGCCCAAAAAGTGAACAATATTTTTTATACGATTAGTCAAACGGCTCAAAGGATAATGGTTAAATTAGGGGGTGTTTTAATAATAATACTCTGTTGATGAGCTACGCTGCTACTCCGTGGTCGTGGTCGTGCCCCTTTGTTAATCCGTGCCGTCGCTACGCTTAGTTCGGGTTTTCAACGGAGTAATGTTAATAAGGGAATTAAGGCCGTTTAAGGTCATTACTTTACAAATCTATTTCTGCTATAAAGTTACAAATAATCGACTCTAAATGTTCCAAAAGATACTGTTTGTACTTGCTCAATAAATTAGAGCCTTCTTCAATATAATCTATTTTATGTAATATCTTACTTTGTTTTTGACTTTGAACCCGACAAATCAAAACGGCTTTATATAAATTTTCCGTATTTGAAGAAGTGGGCTTGGATATCGAAGCAGGATCGTTTAGAATGGCATGATGGAAAATATAGGATAATCCTGTCTGACCAAAATAAAACAGACGTTCTTGTTTCAAATCGTTAAAATTAGGAATTAGTTCTTGAAAAATCCAGATCAAGGCCTCTTTTTTTGACCAATTTTCTTGACTTTGGAGTAGGTTCAAGACCAACAAGTTATTGGCCGCATCATTCGTCGCCAAGAGTGCTTTATACTGTTGTTTATGCTCCATTTTAAAACGATTAATCAGTTGTTAAGGCTTTTTTGGCAAGCTCCTGTGCGGCAGCAACCCCTTTTAAGTAAGGATCTAAATTCAAGGCTTTTTCGTAGTTTTTTAGGGCTTCTGCATAGCGATTGGACGAAGCTTCTAGCAGGCCTAAATAATAATAAACCGTTGCATTGTTCGGCTCTAATTGACGAGCTTTGTTGAGGTCTTCATAAGCACTTAATAGTTGTTCCACCTGTAGTTTTGAATACCCTCGATGAAGGTAGGCTCTTGCAGTGTTAGGAGCTAGTTCTATGGCTTTAGAATAAGCCGTCGTAGCTTTGATGTATTGTTTGTTTGCTTTGTGTGCATTGCCTTTGTTGA
The DNA here is from genome assembly GCA_902727865.1 of uncultured Aureispira sp. GTDB lineage: Bacteria > Bacteroidota > Bacteroidia > Chitinophagales > Saprospiraceae > Aureispira. The sequence continues at coordinate 10,070 of CACVAQ010000003.1, forward strand.
TATATAATAAAGGAATTGTTGGATCGAGTTCGATTGCCTTGTCAAAATCGTTGATCGCATCCCAATACTGTTCGATAGCCATAGCAGTAAGCCCACGGTTGTTATAAGCAGAAATAAAATTAGGATTCGCTTCGATTGCTTGCGTATATAGAAGCAATGCATCGGCATATTGTTCTAACTCAAAACGGATGTCGCCCATATTATCATAAGCATCTGCATAATAAGGATCTAAAAAAATGGCTTTTCTATAATCGTCTAAAGCTTCTGTTAAATTTTCTAAGGCTCCGTTTGTCAAGCCTCTATTGTTATATGCTAGAGCAAATTCAGGATCTAAAAGAATAGCCTTGTTGTAATTTTTAAGCGCTTTATCATAATCGTCAGATAAGAAAAGAATCCAAGCCATATTATTATAAACAACAGCATAATTAGGATTCATTGCAATGCTTGTTTTGTAGAACGCAAGTGCTTGGTCGTAGTTTCCCAAGCGTTCGTAAGCAACCCCTATATTAATCACCGCTTCGACTAATTGGCTGTTTTTTTCAACGGCACTGGTATAATACTCAATGGCTAATTCAAATTCTCCTGCATCAAAACGCTCTTGCGCCCTATTGAAAAATTCGTCCGCAGTAGATTGCGCTACAAGAGGCATAAAAAAACTACCGATAAGGCTTATAAAAAAAATTAAGAGTACTTGCATGTGAATCAAGATAAGTAAGGTTTTTTGATTGTTTGACCTTTTTTGCCAGCCGATAAATAATGGCTTAGGCTTTACTATTTTAGTCGTAAGTTGTAAGTAAAAATTCGTAAGCTAGAACGCTAGTAATTAATAATTTACGATTTTTTATTTCCTGCTTACGACCAAATACCTACTGTTGTGAAAAATAAAACGAGTCTGCTGTGGCAAAAAATACTTCGTGAGAACCGTTGTCAAAGAATCATTTGAATAAGCTTTTTACACTAATAATACTCCGTTGATT
>CACVAQ010000004.1 GCA_902727865.1 uncultured Aureispira sp.
CTAAGGAACAGTCAATCAAAACAAAAAAAATATTTATTTGTTGGATAAGCTACATAACTTGATGAAAGCGCAATTTTTTCAGTATTTTACAAGACTAAAACTAAAACCATGAACATAATTTTTTTGAAAAGAAAGTATTATCTCCTAATACTTTTTGCATTTCCATTGGCGCTAATGGCCCAAGAAGTAGAAGAAGCAAGGCAGGTATTTCCTGAGGAAGGGCTTGTTTTGACGAACTCTTTGATTCATTTCAAATTTAAAAAAGAGAAAAAAACAGACGATTTAGTCGTCGTAGAAAAGCGTGCAGAAGAGTTTTTGAGCTTGAAAGGCAATCAAAAATTTAGCTACGTTGTACACTATGACGATTATTCAAGCGTGGATGAATTTGAAACCAGCGCTTTGGTAAACGATGAGTATTATCAATCCAATGATATTTTTCATTCTGACATTCGTATGAAATATGCGAACTATAGTTTGCGTCAAAAAGGCTTAAATCGTAGCATAAAAACAAAAAAAACGTATAAAGACATAAAATACTTGACCAAAGTTTATTTGACGTCACGACAGAGCGCCTTGGAAAGAACGGTTAAGTTTACGATTCCAAAAGCGTTTGAGGTAGACTTAGTGTCCGTTAATTTTGAAGGCTATACGATAGAGCAGGTCGAAACAGAAAAGGGAGGAAATCGAGAAGTAGAATACAAGATTAAAAACTTAGCAGGCTTCTCGAAGGAAGAAAGTTTGCCTGGAGCAAGTTATATTTATCCACACGTTTTGATTTTGCCAAAGAGGTATGATGATGGAACGGTTCAGTCGGAATTTTTTAATTCACTAGACGCTTTATATGCTTGGTACGCTCAATTAGTAGCCGAGGTCGAAAATAAGCCAGAGGAATTGAATGAAATTGTGGAAACATTAACGGCTTCTGCCAGTTCTGAAGAAGCTAAGATTAAAAATATATTTTATTGGGTACAAGACAACATTCGGTACATTGCTTTTGAAGATGGCATTGCGGGTTATCAACCAGAAAATTGTCAAACCGTATTTTTTAATCGTTATGGAGACTGCAAAGGCATGGCAAATCTGATGAAAGAAATGCTGAAACTAGCGGGTTTTGATGCTCGCTTGGTTTGGTTGGGGACAAAGTCCGTTGCAACGAATTATTCTACGCCTTGTCTGGCTTCTGATAACCACATGATTTGTGCGGTCAAACAAGGAGCAGACTTTCTTTATTTGGATGGAACAGAGAAGTATACTTTATTGGGCGCTTATGCAGAACGTATTCAAAATCAAGAAGTTTTGATAGAAGATGGTGCTTCTTTTATTCGGACTAAAATACCTGTACAAGAACATCTGAAAAATACTAGAGACTATAGTTTAAGGCTTCGAATGACGGAAAAAAATACCTTGGTAGGAGCGGTGCAAATCAGTGAAAAAGGGGAAGCAATGTCTAGCATGATGTATCGTTATAATCAAACTAGAACGGACGAAAAAGAGGAGTCGCTGAAAGGCTATTTAGCTTTGTATGATAAATTTATTAGCATCGAAAATATGCAGCTACCTTCTATGGATCGCTCTATGAATGAACTGGTTTTGAGTGCTGACATTACGATTAAAAACAAGGTGAGCGTTTTTGACGATGAACTTTATTTGTATTTAGATCCCTATCATATTTTTGAGCGCTATGACTTGGGCGAAGATCGCCAATTTCCATTTTGGACTTCTCACAAACACAATGACAAGGTACGGATTGAATTTGAATTGCCAGAAGGTTATGAACTGAGTAGTTTACCAAAGTCTTTGGAGGTTGAGAATGCTGATTTTAAATTTAATTTAGCTTATAAATTAGAAGGAAATAACGTTTTTTATGACGTACAAATTCAAATCCCTAATTCAGAAATCACACAACCTAACATTGCGGAGTGGAATAAGGCGATTAAGTCTCTGAAAGCGGCGTACGATGAGCCAATTATTTTGATCAAAAAATAAGTTTTTTACTCCTTTAGTAGGGCCTGTTTTCTAACTTAAATTTAACCCATGAAATTACTATTTTTAGTTGGCATTCTATTGCTTTTATGTGCCACCAAATTGTGTTCACAAGAAGATCTATCGGAAACGTTGTTGGAAGATTATTCGCAAGATCAGGTGCAGTCGTATTGTTGGGACAAACATGCTTACAGCAAGGAAGAGGAGGAATATCCGAAAGAGTGGAACAAGCAATCGGCTATTTTTTTGCGTTATGAAAAGAAATATGAAATTCGATTTGTAAAAGCGGTTGCTTATATTGCTGGAGCCCAAATGCACGTTTCTTATATCGCTCATTATCGCATCAAAATTTTAGATGAGGCTGCCCTAGAATACTTTTCAGAAGTCTATTATTCTAGTGGTGCTCATGGAGGCTATACGATGAATGAGGGGACTAGAGACAAGGAGTTTCTGAACATCAAAATTATCAAACCCAATGGAAAAGAAATTGTGGTCGAGGAAAAAGAAATTTTAGAAGAGGATGGCGGTCAACGAAAGGTGGCCGTTCCGAACCTTGAAGTAGGCGATATTTTAGATTATGCGCTTTATACCCATGATTTGGCGACTTCTTTTTTTTATGGTGTGATTGACGAGTTTACGCTGAATCGAGCCTATCCGATTAAGGATTTTAATTATACGGTTACAACAGATGAAAATTGGGACGTGCAATTTACTTCTGGTCAACACGAACTTAGCCTTTCGACCGAAAAATTGGCTGAGAAAAGCTTCCAGTTTTCGATTCACAAAGAAAATATAGAAAAAATCAATGCTACCCGTTGGAATTATTATTATCAAACAGGGCCTTATATCCGAATGTATGTAGGGTATTCGGATAATAACTTAACACTACGCAGCAAAAAAGGAGAGCAGCTACATACTTCCTCGTTGAAATCGGAGGACATTATTGACCAGTATAGAGCTTATTATGAAAAAAGTAGAACTGCCGCCAATGAGTATGGGGCTTTTAGGGGCTATTTGAAGCGTAAATATAAAAAGGAGGACATTTCTAAAGTCAAAATTTTAGAAGAGTTGTACTACTATATGCGCCACCATTTTACGAACAAGCATTATGTGTATGATCGTTATTATGGTCAAGCCAATAGTTATCGAAAGACATCGAATCTTGAGTTTACAGGACATATTATTTATGCTTTACGCAAATTGAAAATTCCTTATGATATTGTTGTTGTCATTGGTCGTAAATCGGGCGCTATTGAGGATGTTATTAATAAAAACCAAACCGACTACCTCATTCGAGCAAAATTAGAAGGTACTGATATCTATTTTTACAGACCGAATCCTTATACTCGTTTTAATCATTTTCCTCCTGAAATTGAAAATACAGAAGGCTATGTGGTAGAAGCAGGCAGTAAAAGAGGCCGTGAATTGGTGACTAAAAAAGCCTTATTACCAGCCTCGAATTACAAGGCGAATATCAGCAAATTCGAAACGAAGGTAAGCTTTAAAGAAGGGGATAGGATGGTTTTGAACGCCAATTCTACCGTCATGCACACAGGACATCAAATTGAAAATTATCAGTACGATGTTGTCGATTGGATGGATATGATTTGGAACGAAAATAAGCGATACAAGACGAAGCTGTGGGGGCATCCTTCTAAGGACAAGAGCGAGGATATGAAAAACTATATGGAAGCTCAAGAAGATCAAAGAAAAACAGCAATGGAATCTATTGCAAAAGGTCATTTTGACCTAGAGGGAGGTCAAACCAAATTAGTTGACTACAAAGGGCTGACGACTGCAAATACGATTGATGAAAAGAGTTTGGAATATACCTTTGATTGTGAATTGTCAGGTTTAGTGAAAAAAGTTGGCTCCAATTACGTCATCAAAGCAGGGCGTTTGGTGGGTGGACAGCTGATTTTAAATGAAGAAGAACTGGAACGGGAAGTAGACGTACACATGAATTTCCCTAGAGGTTACGAGTATGTGATAGAAATTACGATTCCTGAAGGGTATGAGGTCAAAGGGCTCAATAACTTTACAACCGATGTTGACAATGAAACGGGAAGCATAAAATCAGTTGCTAGTTTGGATGGAAATATTCTAAGGATTATTTTTAATAAGTATTATAAACATAATTATGAGCCCGTCAAGAATTGGGCTAAAATGAAAGCCTTTCTACTTCCTGGTGGAGCGTTTTTGACAAAGGAAATTTTGTTGAAAAAGAAAAACTAAATACAGTGTAACAAAAGTTATTAAATCGTGGGTAAGTATGGTATCATACACTTTGAAAGTGTCTGATACCATACTTCAAGCAGCCTAACTATTCTTTAGGTATAATTATTTATTTTTTGATTTATTGAAACTTTTGTTACAGTGTACTAAAACTAAAATTAAAACAGAGAAGCCAAATACGGTTCATTCGAATCAAGTATTTGGCTTCTTTAGTTGGGGGCTACAACATATCCTTCAAAGCCATCAAAGTAGCTTTCAAGAAGTCGTCTATGTCGCCATCCAAAACACGTTTAACATTGTGTGTTTGATGGTTCGAGCGATGGTCTTTGATTCGCTTGTCGTCCAAGACATAAGAGCGAATTTGAGAACCCCATTCAATTTTCATTTTTCCACCTTCAATTTCAGCCTTTGCTTCCTCGCGTTTTTGAATTTCCAATTGATACAATTCAGATTTTAACATCTTCATTGCTTTGTCTCGGTTTTTGTGTTGCGAACGTTGTTCTTGACATTCGACCACCACACCAGAAGGAAGATGTCGCAGACGAACCGCTGATTCTGTTTTATTAACATGTTGTCCACCAGCACCACTTGCCCTAAAGGTATCCCATTCTATATCGGCAGGATTGACATCTATTTTGATACTATCGTCTACCATAGGATAGACAAAAACAGAGGCAAAAGAAGTTTGCCGTTTCCCTTGGGCATTAAAAGGACTAGGACGGACCAAACGATGAACGCCATTTTCGCCTTTTAGCATCCCATAAGTATGTTCTCCTGTAATTTCTATGGTAGCCGTTTTGATCCCCGCAACATCACCTGCTTGATAATCTAGTTCCTTGACTTTGTGTCCTGATTTTTCAGCCCACATGGTATACATTCTCAAGAGCATTTCAGCCCAGTCACAACTTTCTGTTCCACCAGCCCCTGGATTGATTTTTATCATGCAATTCAGCATGTCTTCCGGTTCGCTCAGTGTGGAGGTGAATTCTAAATCGGCTAAGATTTGTTGTGTTGCAAGATATTGTGCTTCCAATTCCTCCTCCGAAACATCCTCCGCTTCATAAAATTCTTGCAAGACTTCTAAATCCTCTAAAGAGGTTTCAGCAATATCGTATTTTTTCAACCAAAATTCCTTTTCGCTGATACTTCTTAGAATTGTTTCAGCACGCTTAGAATCCGACCAAAAATCAGGGTCAAAAGTGTGTTGTTTTTCTTCGTTAATTTGCATGCGTCGGTTCTTGACGTCAAAGATACCTCCCCAATATGCCCAGCTGGCTTTGAAGTTCTTTTAATTGATCGCTTGTCATAGTTATATAGTCACGTTGTGATTAGAAATAATGTTTAATGTTTGCTTAAAATTTAGGTGCTTTGACCAGCCAAGGGGCGGAAAGTAGCTGCTGTCATTCTTTAGAACGAGTTGGGGTTTTAATACACTGTAGGTTAAAAACAGAACCACCTCCAATCTAGTATCTAAAAATTGTATAGGAGTTACCCCGATTTATTATAAACACCACAGGCCTTATCAAAGGACTAAACGGTATACTAGCGTAATAATAGCGAATTAGTTTGTGCAATTTATATTTTTTGATAAAAATCGCTTATTTTACAACATTGTTTGTACAGACCTACTTACTCAAACAAAAGTCTACCTTGCATAAGTACCAATAAAACACTCCATCATTAGATTTGATCGTCTTCAAACACCAAACTTTATGCACTCTAAATTACTCCTTGTCTTAATTGTTTTTATTACAAGTCTGTCTATTGCTAGGGCGCAACGAAAAACATATTTGTCGTTGTATTCCGAGGCCGTTTATTTTAATTCGGGGTCTGATAAGGTATTTCCTAAATTTAGAGAAACCTTAAAAGGGGCAGCAAAGGCAATTAATGCGGATAAAGAAGCAAAAGCTTGGATTCAAGCGCACACAGATTCTATGGGAGGATACCTCGCCAATCAAGTTTTGTCGGACCGCAGAGCAAGCGCTATTTATACCGCTTTAGTTGATTTGGGCGTAGACTCCTTTCAACTTAAAATTGATTCTCACGGAGAGTATATTCCATTTAAGAGCAATGGGACGGCAATAGGTCGAGCCCTAAATAGACGGGTAACCATTGAAGTTGTTCGGCCCTATATTCCAGTAGTTAAGAGCGTACCTGTCTGTCGAATCAAAGGCAGAATTATAGATGCTAAAACGAAACAACCTTTAGAAACACGCTTGATTTTTAATTCTTTGGCAGGGACCGATAGCCTTGATACAGATGAAGATGGACGGTATGAATATACTGTAGCGATGGAAACAACCATCGAGGTACGTGCACATACAAAGGGGTATTTTTTTGTTTCGAAATTAGCGGAGACGCAAAATGAAGCAATAATAGAGCTTAATTTTACCTTAGAACCTGCTATTATTGGTGGTAAAATGGCCTTGAGTGATTTGTTTTTCAAAAGTGGGACTTCTTTATTGATGAATGCTTCTGAGCAGGCCTTAGATGGTGTGGTCTCTTTTATGAAGTTTAATTCAGCTTTAAAAATTGAAATAGGAGGGCATATCAATCGACCCAATCAGGCACCAGTTCCAGAAGGTTCTTCTTCTTTTAGATTATCGCAGGCTCGTGCAGTGTTGGTCTACTCTTATTTGATTACGAATGGAATTAATAAAGATAGATTATCTTGCAAAGGCTATGGAAATTCAGAAATGATCCATCCAAGAGCGAATACCCCGATCCAAGAACAACTCAATCGTCGAGTTGAATTAAAAGTTATAGAATAGCAAATTAAGTATGAAGGAGTTAGAAGAGGTTGTCTTATTTAAGACCAATTTTGTTTATTTGAAAGAGGTACTTCAAAAAATTTACGACGAACGAGAAGCTACTACCATCGCTACTTATGTCTTAGAAGATGTTTTTGGCGTACAAAACCCTGCAAATAGCATTCGGGCATTGACGAGCGAAGAACAAACTATATTTGGAAAGCTTGTAGAAGCCTTAGCCCAAAAAAGACCTTGGCAATATGTTGTTGGAACAGCAGATTTTTACGACTTAAAATTTGACGTAAACGAAGCGGTGCTTATTCCACGTGCCGAAACAGAGGAACTGGTTTATGCGATTGTAGAAAAGCATAACAAAGAACCCATCGAAATTTTAGATATAGGAACAGGAAGCGGTTGTATTGCCATTGCCTTAAAAACGCAACTCCCGCTGGCCACCGTCACCGCTGTTGATGTCTCTAAAGAAGCCTTAGTACTTGCTGAAAAAAATGCTCAAAAAAATGAGGCTACAATACATTTTCAATGGGTCGATATTTTAGACCTTGAACAGACTCGAAAGATGCCACAGTATGACCTTATTGTGAGTAATCCTCCGTATATTCAAGATTCAGAAACGTCGGTCATGCCAGCGCATGTATTGGCTTATGAACCCCACCTAGCACTTTTTGTGACCAACAAAGATCCCTTACAATTTTATACTGCCATTGCTGATTTTGCACAAGCACATTTGTACCCAAAAGGTTGGCTATACTTTGAAATCAACGAATATTTTGGTGCGGAGGTTCTTGCTTTATTAAAAGACAAAGGTTTTGTAAATTGCGCTTTAGTACAAGATATGTCCAATCGAGACCGAATCGTTTTGGGGCAGCTTCCTTAATCATACAAACATCAAATCAATATGAGACTATTTCTCCTAGTCAGTCTATTTTTTTTTGTAAACAGCCTTGCTTTTGGACAGCAAGAACACTATTCCAAATTGAGAGTGTACTTGGATGGGCGTTCGGCTCAAGATTTAATGCAACTAGGGGTTACTTGCGATCATGGGGAACATCGGAAATCGGTTCATTTTGAAAGTGATTTTTCACGTGCTGATCGTCGTTTGTTAGAATCTAGCGGATTTCGGTACGATGTTTTGATTGAAGATGTAGTCGCTTATTATGAGAATCAAAATAAAGTTGGAACGGCTCGTACAGCAAACTGTGCACCAACTGGGGGACTTAGTGCTTATGCTCCGCCTGCAAATTTTGCATTAGGAACGATGGGCGGTTATTTGACCTATCAGCAAATGTTGGATAATTTAGATAGCATGGCCAGCAAATATCCTAATTTAATTACTACTAAAACTGTTATTGATCCGACTAATTTGACGCACGAGAATCGTCCGATTTATTGGTTGAAAATATCAGATAACCCCAATGTGGATGAAAACGAACCCGAAGCATTGTACACAGCAGTACATCATGCTAGAGAGCCTTTGGCTTTGTCGCAATTGATTTATTATATGTGGTATTTGTTAGAAAATTATGATACAGATGCCGAAATTCAATACCTACTAGAGAACACCGAGTTGTACTTTTTGCCTTGTTTGAACCCTGATGGATATGTTTATAATGAGTCAACGAATCCCAATGGTGGTGGAATGTGGCGTAAGAATCGTCGAAACAATGGCGGTAGTTATGGGGTGGATTTGAATCGTAATTATGGCTATGCCTTTGCGCATGATAATATTGGTTCGTCTGGCTCGCCAACGTCCGATACCTATCGTGGAACGGCTGCTTTCTCTGAGCCAGAAACCCAAAATATGCGTGATTTTTGTAATGCACATGATTTTACGTTTGCGTTTAATTATCATACGTATGGTAATTTGTTGATTTATCCTTGGGCATACAACGATCAATTGACCCCAGATTCTACCGAGTACCGAGCCTATGCAGGCGTGATGACCAAAGAAAACAACTATGCTTATGGGACCAATATGGAAACCATTGGGTACTCGACCAATGGAGATGCCGACGATTGGTTTTATGGAGAACAGACGACAAAAAATAAAATTTTAACCATGACACCAGAAGCTAGTTCTGGTGGATTTTGGCCTGCTGCTTCTACGATTGTTGGCAATTGTCAAGGAACGATGTGGCAGAATTTAGCGATGGCACATTTGTTATTAATCTATGGCGAAGCCGTAGAAAAAAGCGCTCCTTTGGTGCCCCAAATCAATGCACAAGCTAATTTTGATTTAACCCATTATGGAATGATGAGCGGCGCTTTGACGGTTCGTTTGACGCCTTTGTCTTCTAACATTGTATCGGTCGGAGCAGCAAAGGTATTTAATCTTGCTCAGTTTGCCACCGTAGAAGATTCTATAGCTTTAAATTTAGATCCTAGTATTGCAAATGGCGCTCGTGTGCGCTATGTTTTGACTGTTGATAATGGATTTTATACACAGAACGATACCATTGAGCGTATGTATGGCAGTTATGTATTGGCCTTTAGTGAGGATGGCAATAGCCTAAACAACTGGACGAATCAAGGGGCAAATTCTAATTGGGAGGTGACCACAACGGATTATTATTCTCCAACAGGAAGTTTAACGGATTCTAGAGTCGGGAATTATGGGAACAACGAAACGTCGGAAATTATACTCAATCAGAGCTTTGATCTAAGTGGTGCAACAGAAGCACGTTTAGATTTTTGGGCAAAATGGGACATTGAAGCAAATTATGATTACGTCCAAGTTATGGCCGCAGGAAGCAGTGGTGTTTATCAAGCACTTTGTGGCTTGTATACCGATATTGGAACGAACAACCAAGATGTAAACGAGCCTTTGTATGATGGCACTCAGGCGACTTGGGTGGCTGAAAGTATGTCCTTAAATGATTTTTTGGGGGAACCTGTAGTTCGAATTAAATTGCGTTTGGTCACCGATAATTGGGTGGACGAAGATGGGTTTTACTTTGACGACTTTAAGGTCAGTATACTAGGAGCAACGGTTGGAACGCAGCAAATTGCGTTGGACAATCGACTTGAGCTAGGGCAGAATCAACCCAATCCAGCAGATTTAAAGGTGTATATTCCTTTGGAAATTCCGTCGGATGTAGACGAGCAAATTACCTTGCAAATAAGCAATGCTTTGGGACAAAAAAGGCATGCTGTTGTTTTGGGTAAGCAGCAAAATGGGGTAGAGGTTGTTGTTGAAAATTGGGCAGAAGGGGTCTATATTTATCAATTGATCGGAGCGAATTATCGGTCCGAACCTCGTCGTATGGTGGTAGTGAAATAGGCGGCAAAGCATGGTGTCAGACACTTTCAAAGTGTCTGACACCATGCTTCGCCCTACTTCACTGAAAACAACACTTACTTCGCCTTAGCAGCAGCCTGCTGTTGTTGCAACTTCGCATTGCGTTGCCATTGAGCATGTACATAATTATGATAATGCTTAAACTCTTCGCCAGAAAAGAACAATAAGGTTCCCAACAGGGGTTCTACTTCTTTGAATCCTTTTAGAATATGCAGACGGCTGAAATTCTCATCTAAAATAGTATAAGAAGGATAGCTTAGTTGCCCTTCTAATAAGGAATAAGCCAAAATATGTACTTTGCCTCTAGCACCAGTCTTTTTGAAGGTCGGTTCAGAATTGATAAATGCAGTGCCATTAAATAGAATTGTGTCCGTGCATTCTGCATCAAATTTTACTGCATAATAGTTGCGATTCATATAATCTACAACCGTGGGATTGGCAAAGGTCGAAGCATCCATCCGTTTACACCAACCACACCAGTCGGTATAAAAATCAATAAATATCTTTTTAGGTTTTTCATCTTTTTTGGACTGAGCAACGGCTTCATCCCAAGTCATCCAGTTGATTTTTGCAGGTGCAGTGGGCGTTTGTGCAAAGGTTGCATTAGCCAAAAGTAAGATCGTAAAGAGTAGTAGTAATTGTTTCATATCTAAAATTTTGTTTTTTTCTACGAACAAAATACAACAATCCTTTTAAACTTGCAGATTTATGAAGCTTCTTAACGTTGCTTTAAGTTTGCCTGT
>CACVAQ010000005.1:0-8911 GCA_902727865.1 uncultured Aureispira sp.
AAAAGGGCATTTGAGGCTGAATGCAGCTGTTTTGCTGACGGAGTTTCGTTCGGCTAGTGTTTTGGCTTTAAAAAAGACAAAAAAAGAAGAAGAAGAAAAGTAATTTTAGGTAAAAAAAAGTGCAGGAGACATTATTGGGCTGTACATAAATAAATGCTTGAAAGTCCTTTTAGCAATGTTAAAAAAAGAAAATGTCTAAGATTTCAATGAAACTTAGATAGGAGAAGGAGAAAACAAAGGCTATCTTTTGCATAAGACAGTAGATTTTCTACCTTTGTATGTCCTAAAAATGAGTTTAAAAACTCAAAATAACTTTTTGAACTAAAGTTGGTTTTGTTTTTTACTAGAAACCAGCTAGACGATATAGCATCACCATAATTTAAAAAATAAGAATGAAATCATTCAATCGACTCAGTACTATTACTGGATGGTTAATGTTTGCCGTTGCCGCAACGGTTTACATGCTAACAGCAGAGCCAACCTCAAGTTTGTGGGATTGTGGGGAGTTTATCTCCGCAGCGTATAAATTAGAAGTCGTGCATCCTCCTGGAGCACCTTTATTTTTAATGATTGGATCGATCTTCGCTTGGGTTGCGACCCTAATTTCGGATGATTTATCTACCATCGCCTATTCATTGAATGTGATGTCTGGGCTTTGTACCGCATTTTTGGTCATGTTTGTTTCTTTGTCAACGATTATGTTGAGTAAACTAGCAATGGTTGGCCGTTATAGCGCACCAAAAGGAGGCGGTGAAACCTTGGCTATTTTAGGCGCTGGTGTTGTTGCTGGTTTGGGAACAACCTTTGCAACCTCGGTTTGGTTCTCAGCCGTAGAGGGAGAGGTTTATGCGATGTCTTCTGGATTTACAGGTTTGGTTATGTGGTCTACCGTAAAATGGTACGTAAGCGATCATCCTAGAGCCGATCGTTGGTTGATTTTTATTGCTTATATGATGGGCTTGTCTATTGGAGTGCATTTGTTGAGTTTGTTGGCTTTCCCATTCTTAGGGGTGCTAGCCTACTTCAAAAAGAAGCAATTGGAAGATGGTGATCGAAAATTTTCTTGGATGGGCACCTTTTTAGGCTTCTTAGGAGGCTTTGGAGCATTGGTCGCCGTACAATACTTTATCATACCTCGCTTGCCTCAAATGGCTGCTGCTATTGATTATCATTTTGTGAATAACTTTGGCGCTGGTTTAGGAACAGGTGTTCTATTCTTTATCGTTTTGTTGTTTGCAGGAATCGTAGCGACCTTACGTTATGCACATCAACAGCAAAATTATTACCTACATCTGGCTACAATGATGTTTGCGATGATTTTGATTGGCTTTTCTTCTTATGGAATGGTGGTTGTTCGTGCCAATGCAGAGACCGCTATTAATATGAATAATCCAAGTGATCCTTACAGCATGTTGTCTTATCTAAATCGGGAGCAATATGGAACACGTCCATTGCTGTACGGACCTCATTTTGCTTCGGAGCGTAGTGGTGAATATCCAAAAGATAAAGATGTTTGGAGACCAGTAGAGCAGGCAGATGGCAAAGTCGTGTACGAGATTGTCGACGAGAAAAGAGAGGTAGGGTATAAGGACAATGATATGATGTTGTTTCCTCGTTTAGGTCATTTTGACCGAGCGGGAGAATATATGAAATGGATGGACCTTGATAGAACAGGAAAACCTTCCATGGCAAATAATATAGGTTTCTTTTTTGAATACCAATTAGGCTATATGTACTGGCGTTATTTTGCTTGGAACTTTATTGGTCGACAAAATGCCTTACAAGGAACAGATGGTAATATTACTAGAGGAAACTGGTTGTCGGGATTGGCTCCAATTGATGAGATGCGTTTGCACAGTCAATCTAATTTGCCCAGCTATATTAAAGAAAACAAATCAAGAAATACATACTATTTCTTACCCTTTATATTTGGTTTAATTGGATTGCTTTTCCATATTTCCAAACGTCCAAGAGAAGCCGCTGCTTTAGGGGTCTTGTTTTTGATGACAGGTATTGCAATTATTGTCTTTACCAATCAACCACCAAGAGAGCCGAGAGAGCGGGATTATGTAATCGTAGGTTCTATCTTTACGTTCTGTATTTGGATGGGAATGGCAGTGCCTTATATCTATGAATTATTAAAAGATAAAATACCCCAAATGGGTGCCGCAGGTTTGGCAACGGTCTTAGTTTTGACGGCTCCTGTGATTATGGGAGTAGAGAACTGGGACGACCATTCTCGTGCCGATCAATATGGCGCTAGAGATTATGCGATTAACTTTTTAGAGTCTTGTGCGCCCAATGCCATTATCTTTACCTATGGAGATAATGATACTTACCCATTGTGGTATGCGCAGGAAGTGGAAGAGATTCGACCAGATGTTCGGGTGATTAACTTTAGTTTGTTGGCTGTCGATTGGTATATTGATCAATTGCGTCGTAAAATTAATACCTCAGATAAGATTGAAATGACAATTTCTAAAGATGCTTATAGAGGTAAACTTAGAAATTATCTACCTTTCCAAATTACACAGAAAGACCGATTTATCAATTTGCATGAGGTAATGAAGTTTGTAGGTTCTACTCCAAAGAATATGAATCCGCAAATGCTAGAGCAGTATGCGAGTTTTATTCCAGCAAGAAATGTTTACCTTCCTGTTGATAAAGAAAAAGCAAAAAAGAATGGGGCAATTAATGCCAGTATTCCTGATTCTTTAATCTTACCAGCCATTAAATTCAAATTGAAGGAAGGGCAGTTCATGATGAAAGATGAAATTGCCTTGATGGATATTATTGCAACCAATGCACAACGTGGCTGGGAACGCCCAATCTACTTTGCGGTAACTTGTCGACCAGAAAAAATCATGGGGCTAAAAGATTACTTGATGCTAGAAGGTATGGCCTTGCGTATCGTTCCTTACAAAACACCAAGTAAGAACCAAACGGCTATCTTGATGGGGAAAGTAGATACGGAATTGATGTTCGCAAATATGGTTGGAACGGAAGACAAACCAGGTAAGTTTAAATGGGGTAACTTTGATAAGAAAGATTGCTTTATTAATGAAAGCTATATGCCTTCTGTACATAGTTTACAATATGGGTTTGTTCGGTTGACCGATGCCTTGATCAGAGAAGGAGATAAAGCACGTGCCGAAGCAACAATTGATCGTTTCTTTGAAGCTTTTCCAGATATGAATTTCCCGTACGAACAAAGCAGAATGTCTTTGCAAGGAATTCGCTTCTACTTGGTAGAACTGAAATCTGAAGCAACCGAAAAGAAAGCTAAAGTAGAGATGGAAACCTTGAAAAATGCCTTGGTCGATAGATTGACTTATTATGGAGGCTTGACTTCGCTGAGGGATAAAAGAGCCTTTGAACCAGAAATGAGAGAGATGTTAGGCATGACGCAACAGTTAATGCAGTTTGTTAGCTTGACAACAGATGAAGGATATAAGGCAGAAATGATTGAAGTGTTAACTTCTGTCAAGATACCTGTCGAAGCAATCGTAGCCGATCTAGAAGAAAGAAGAAAGAACGGAGGATTAATAAGCAAATAAAAGGAAAACTATAGAACTATAGAGCTCCTAAATAGAATAGAAAAGGACCTTAAACATAGACTGTTTGAGGTCTTTTTTGTTCAAATAGATTGTATTTTGAGACGGTTCTTGCTTTTTTACCTTTTGAAGACAACTTATCTGAAGTGAATCGTAAATTATTCGCTTTTTTTTAAGAAATTTGCACTTCTAAAATAAAAACCAACATGAAATTACAGGAGCGTTTAGCTTTATTGGTAAAATTGGGCGCATATCTACAAGAGGATACCAATGAACGAGCACTAGCCATTGCGCAAACAGAACGAAACAACCGTTGGTTGACGAAAGCAAATTCGTTGACGGCTTTGCAAAGTTTCGCCACAGAGTTTTTGAACCAAGACCATTTGGAGGCTTGGGTGAAGGATTACCCTACCTTGAAGGAAGAGAGAAGTCCTAAGAGGATTGGTCTAGTCTTAGCGGGGAATATTCCAGGCGTTGGGTTCCATGATGTATTGACTACTTTTGTAGCAGGGCATCAATCTATGATTAAATATTCGGAAAAGGATCAATACCTAATCCCTTATATGATTGACTTTCTGACGAAAGAAGATCCAAGGAGCGCCACGTACTTTATGACAGTGCCTATTTTAAAAGACTTTGATGCCGTTATTGCTACAGGAAGCAATAATTCAGCAATGTACTTTGAGCAATACTTTAGTAAGTATCCCAATATCATTCGAAAAAATAGGAATTCAATTGCGGTACTGGATGGAACAGAAACGGAGGAAGACTTGTTAGCCTTAGGGGCAGATGTTTTTGCTTACTTTGGCTTGGGCTGCCGTTCGGTGGCGAAGTTATATGTTCCTCAAGAGTATGATTTTTCTCCATTTTTAGGCTTAATGGATATTCATTATAAAGAGTTGATGAATCATAACAAGTACAATAATAATTACGATTACAATCGGTCTATTTATTTGTTAAACAATGTGCCTCATTTGGCAAACGATTGTTTGATGTTGTTAGAACACGAAAGCTTGTTGTCTCGTATTTCATCGGTACATTATGAATATTATAAGAATGTAGAAGATCTAGAAGAAAAACTGGAAGGAACAAAGGAGCAAATACAATGTATTGCAACTAAAATGAATCTTCCCAATAGAAATACGCTTGCTTTGGGGCAGGCTCAGCATCCTGCCTTGAATGATTATGCAGATGGTGTTGATACGGTACAGTTTTTAATAGGACTATAGCGTTTTATGGATACGGATTGTTGCAATGATAAAACAAAATAGGAAGCGCTTTACTATCTTTAGAGTAGCACTATGTTTGCAATGTGTTTGAATCTACTTAAGAAAAATATTACGTCACGGCCGACTGGCTATTTTCCAGGGAAATTAGTAATGATAAGGCTAGTTTTTAGGTACAAAACGGTGAACAAAAGATGATTATTTATTTAACTCGAAGAGAATCCTTTAATGCTGCGCACCAATTGTGGGTACACGACTGGTCGGAAGAAAAGAATTTTGAAGTGTTTGGTAAATGTGCCAATAAAAATTTTCACGGCCACAATTATGACTTAATGGTTACCATTAAAGGCAAGCCTGATCCCATTACTGGTTTTATCATGGATGCCAAAAAATTAAGTGTGATTATAAAGAAAGAAGTCTGTACTATTTTAGATCACAGTAACTTGAATTTAGACCCTAATTTTTTGCCCAAAGGCACGCCGCCCACCACTGAGAATTTGGTTTACTATATCTGGAAACAACTAGAGCCGCATTTGGATGCCAATTGTCGGATGCATTGCGTCAAACTCTATGAAACACGTAATATTTGGGCAGAATATTATGGAGAAGAAGATTTTTAGAGACAACTTAGGAACCTTATTTCTGGTACAACAGAAAAAAGCTAGCTCTATTGATAGAGCTAGCTTTTTTAGTCATAAAAAATAGGGGCCGTTTATTTTTGTTTAGCCGACTCTTTCTCCGCTTTGGCTTTTGCCTTAGCCGCCGCTTTTTCTGCTTTAGCTTTTACTTTGGCGGCAGTTTTCTCCGCTTTGGCTTTTGCCTTGGCAGCAACCTTTTCTGCTTTTTGTTTTGCTTTTAATGCTTTTAATTCAGCCTTTAGTTCCGCTTTGGTTTTTACTTTTACGGGTTCAGGAACCACAACAGGTTCTTCCGTTACAACAACTTCCTCTACTACCTTAGGTTCTTTGACAACCACAGGATCAGAAATCGTATAAGGGAATTTTTTGGGGTTTGCACAAACTTCTTTGGCTGTAATGGCAAAAGTATTCCGATCGACATCGCTCAAAATTAAATCCCCAATCGTTTTAATCTGATTGGAAGTCATACATTGACCTTTGATACCCGTTTGAGCAGCATTTAAGCGTTGCGCTGTCGCTAGATTTTGAACGGCACTTTTTAGTCTGGAGAAGGTTTCTTTTTCCATCGGCAAACAAGTCAAATCAGTTGGCGTAAGTGCCATGTTCCGTTTTGTTCTCATTTGACGTTGACCATCACGAACAACAATCTGTTTGATTAGCGTTGTTTTCTCCTCAACAATACTAGTTGTTCCATCCGCATTGGTCGTTTCGATGTACTTATTGATAATAGTGGTGCCTTCTTTTTCTTCCATTTGAGCCTCTGCTTTAGGAGCAGGAGCAGGAGCAGGAGATGAAGCCGCAACCGCTGTTTTTTCTTCAATGGTAGAAGCAGAGCCACTAAATTTCCCCCTACGTTTACTTTCTGCAATTTCTTCAATTGTCCCCTGTACTCTAGTAATATTAGAAGGTTGCTCGACCATGCCTTTATCTATCTCGGTTGCATTGTTCATGCCTTGGATACTAACCCCCGTTTGATTGTAGGCTAAGACGGTTTGTTTGTTGCTGATCGACTGAACTTGTGCCAAAGGAACAGAGCTATATTGCTTTAATTTCCAAGAGTCACCAGCTTTTTCTATTTGAAAGGAATTTTCCTGTTTTCCAAGTATTTTGATATTAGATTTGAATGCTTTACGAGCATTATCCGTAAAAAATACCGTAACCCAATAATCGCCTTCTGGGATGTTTGTTACTTTTATATTCGTATTGGCATCCTTATTTTGAAATTTATTATCCAAAGCTAAGTGAAAACGAGCTCCATCGGTAGAAAAAACAACGCAATTGCCTTCTTGTGCCGTTAATAATATAGGAAAACTGAGAACCAATAGAATGCAATAGAGGTTTTTAAAATTCATATGTAATGTGGTTTTTATTAGAACAAAAAATAACGTTTAGGTAAGCCTAGCTATTTGTTACTGCTTGGAGACGTTCATATCGGCATCAAAAGTACAGAATTTAGGGTTTATTTACGTGCTTTTCAAGGGTTTAATTTTTAATACCCCCTGTTTTTAGACTCGATAGGAGCTGCTTCCGTAGGGACTTTAGCAAGCATAGAACTTAGGATAGATAACATACAGTAAGAAAAGAAGAAGTACAATCCAACCGAAAGATTACTCTGCGTACCAATGCCCACTTGTAAATTTTGGAAGGCTAGAAAACCTAAGAAAATCGCTACTACAAATACATCTGCCATAGACCATTTGCTGAGATTCAAGACAACGTTTTTGAACCATTTCTGATGCACAATTTGTGGACGAAAGACAAATGAAATCATTAACAAGGTTTTTATCAATGGAAAGACGACGCTAAATAGTAAGATGCTAAATCCAACTAAAAGGTTGCCCTGTTGGAATAACAATTGAATCAATTGAACAATAGATTTACTTTGGTAATAAAAATAAATGTCGCCCTCAAATTTTTTGTGTACCGTAAAATCTACGTTTACCCCCAAAACTTCTTTTTCAATCGTAATGTCCCCTAAGTTTAAATCACGTTCTATGGCTGCAATCTCTAACATTGGTGTAAATAAACCTGCGTGTAGACAAACAATAGACCAACTAAGGATTCCAATAAGAAGGATAGAAGGAGGTTTGTACTTAAAGTATAAACCAGCTAAAATTAAACTGTAGAAAAAAAACAAAGCAAGAATCAACAAACATTGAAACTGCATATTTTGCTCGGCTGCCTTAATATTTTTAAGCAACAAATCTTGCCGCTCCTTTTGAACAAAAGAACTCCCAAAAAATAAATTTAATTCAATTTTTTGATCCGTATAATTAAAGCCTTTTATTGTTTCTTCTCCCTCCAAGGGCACCCATTCTTCGCCATCCAAGAAACGATTCTTATAACTCAAAACGTCTGCCAAGTCCTCTTTTGCCGTTTTGTGAAGGTTGCTAGACTGAATAAGAAAGCTATTCAGAATAAACCCTAAAATTAGAAAGAGAAGACTTGTAGTAAAGACCAATGACTTTTTACTCATTTTAGTATAATTTGTTTTTTGTAAGGAAATGCTGCTTTGTTATCCGTAACGTATTTTTTTTGTTCAAACGTTCCTTGACTTGGAAATTTGCCTTTCTAGGTTTCGTCTGCACATAGGATAACTAAGGAATAGCTATTAATTTGTAGTGTCTAATACACGAAAATAGAAGCGCTTTTTTTTATTCTATAACTTTTGTGTAACTTAGTAGAAAAGAAGCCGTTCTAAATAATTTTTAAGTGTAAAATACAGCTATTGCAGGAGATAAAAATAGAATTTTTCTTTTTTGGCAAGAATTTGGTACTTAGGCGAAACAGAAGGAATGTTTTGTGCTGAAGAATATCCACTTAAAACATTTGAAAAATAAAAATAAACTTAAATACAAACTAAAAGATATACGATTATGGATTTAATGGACATGTTCAAACAACAAATGACGGGTGCTGTAGTAAACCAAATGGCTGAGAAAATTGGTCTAGGTGGAAACGAGCAAGGCACAACACAAGCTGCCCAAAACGTTTTTACTACATTGATGGGAGCAGTATCTAAAAATGCTGCAACTCCTCAAGGCGCAGAGTCTTTGAACAAGGCCCTAGAAAAAAACCATGCTGGTGGCGGTGGTGTAATGGATAATTTGATGAGTTTTCTAGGAAATGGAGCAACTGAAAATGTAGCTGCTAAAGCAGAAGATGGAAACGGTATCTTGAAGCATATGTTAGGAAATAAGCAAGAAGGTGTTCTACAGAGCCTAAGTCAAATGAACAACATGAGTCCTGATGCTACTAAAACATTGATGGCGACAGTTGCTCCAATGGTAATGAGTATGTTAGGCAGTGCAAAAAAAGAACAAGGTCTAGATGCTTCTAGTATCACACAATTTTTAGGAAACCAACAACCAAAAGGTGGTAACAGCCAGTTGAGCGGTATTATGTCTATGTTAGACAGTGATGGTGATGGTAATGTGATGGATGATATTGGAGGTATGTTAGGTGGTTTTTTAAAGTAAGTCGTTAAGTCATA
>CACVAQ010000005.1:9011-10945 GCA_902727865.1 uncultured Aureispira sp.
AAACCAATCAATTCTTTTCCTTTCACAACAGGCAGCACTTTTAAATTGTGACTTTTCATTAGTTTGATAACGTCTACAATTTTCATTTGTGGTGTGACGGTGTGCGGGGTCCGATCCATCAGATCTCCAACCGTTGTGTCGGTATTAACTTTACCTTTTTGAGTAAAGAATTTTAGAATTTGAGCGGAGGTAATCAAACCAACCAAATGCCCTTGAGAATCCTCAATAGGCATAGACGAAATATCTCCCCAATCCATTAAAGAAGAAGCAAATTCTAATAAATCATCTTTTTGTAAGGTGAAAATATCTGTGGTCATGAACTCTTCTACGAAGAGGTGAGAGGGATCGTACTGATTAAATTCATTCAACTCAGGAAGCGGCCATTCATGCGCAGGCTTACTTTGCTTTTGATTATGATAAATAGCAGCAGTCAAAGAAGTTAAACCCTCATCAAGATGCGTTTCGTCCTTGAATTTGGTATAGGCTTGCAAAATCCATCTAGAACCATTCATGTGGCGTTTCGCCCGTTCTTCTATAATTCCCAAATAAAGGTCAATATCAGCGCTGTCAATTTTTTGTTTTTCCAAACCTTTGCGAGCAATCGGCAATAGAATTTCTTGCGTTAAATCACGAGCAGATATTTTTTGATTGTTCATCCAAGTGAATTTGCAATCCATTCCCGAACGAGCCCCTTTTATGAAATTATCACGGGCATCATCAAAGCTCATGTATTTACGAACATCATCAAATTCTTCTGCCATTCCTTCCATTGTTCCTAGCCAAAATGCAGTACTAGCCATTTCATCTAAAACAGTAGGTCCAGCCGCTAGAACTCTATTCTCAATCCGCAAATGAGGTTTTCCATTTGGGCTAATTCCATAACAAGGACGGTTCCAACGATAAACCGTTCCGTTGTGTACCTGTAAGGCCTGAAGTTTAGGCGTGACACCCGCTTTAATGGATTCCAAGGAATTGTTTTCAATTTCTGCACCCAATAAAATTCTATAGCGAAGAATATCTTCTTTATAAATCTCTAAAACAGACTTGTCCAACCATTTGTTGCCAAAATTAACCCGAGCACTTCTATGGCGGAAATGATCTTTAGATTTTCGGTTGTCAATCGACTGAGCAAACAAAGCAATTCGGGTTTCATGCCACAATCGTTTGCCAAATAAAACAGGCGAATTGGTACACATGGCTAGTGTTGGACCAGTGATTGCCTGCGCGATGTTATACATTTTGACAAAATCATTGGGAGCCACCTGCAAATGTACTTGAAAACTTGTGTTACAGGCTTCTAATAAAGGAGAATCGTGCAATAAATTCAGTTCATCAATTCCATCCAAACGCAGTTCATAATCAGAACCTCTAAGTGCTTTTAGAGCCGTCATGAGTGCGTTATAACGAGGTTTGGGAGTTAGTTGCTTCATCGTGAGATCGAACTTTCGCAAGGAAGGCAATATTCCAGTCAACAAAATTCTAGTCTCGTGTTTAGAGGCGGCTTTATCCACTTGATTTAAGTAATGCCTTAACTCTGCCTCCATCTTACTTAAGGCCCCGCCTTCAAACAATTGAGGGTTCAAGTTAATCTCTAGATTAAATTTAGCCAGCTCAGTGGTCAACCATTCTGGACTAAAATCTTCTAAAATATCCATTGCTTTGTAGGCTGGTTTGTAGTGTTTGTTAATCAAACACATTTCCTGTTCCGCTCCGATGCATTTTACATCGTCCTCAAACCAGTCGTTGTCAAGCATGTACTCTAACGCTTCAACATCGTCTAATAATTGCCTTACAAAGTTGCGCATTTCGCCTTTGCCCTCCGCAGAGGCTAATTTAACACGTTCTTCTCCCATTGGTAAGTAGTTTTTATAGGTCGTTTTAACATTGCTTTGTGGTGGCATAACAATGAAATAAATACAAAATGATGTTTTTTT
>CACVAQ010000006.1:0-1211 GCA_902727865.1 uncultured Aureispira sp.
CCTAATATAAACTATTTTGGTCATTTATACAAGCCTTCAATTTTAGAGCTTTAGTATTTTATACTAGACATCTACTAATAATGAAAACAAGTTTAAAATCTTGTTCCTTCGGTTTGACTTTTAAGCTAAAAATAACTAATATCGTTGTTTACTTGTTGAGTAAACGAAATACCAAGTTTTAGTTCCCCCTAAAAACTTATTTTTCAGAAAAAAAAAGAACGATTATAATGAATAAAAATGATAAAATTAGACTACTGGAAGTACCTTCTGAATTAGGAGCAGGGACGCGTGGTGCAAGTTTAGGAATTGGAGCCATGAAAGTTGCGGCTCTAAATGCAAAAAATAAATACTTTTCAAAATATACCTCCACCATCATTCCAAATGAAAACGAACTCCTTTTTGAAGATAGTCCAACTCAATATGCAAATTACATAGACGGTATTGTCAAAGTATATAACTATGTCTCCCATTATGTATCTGAAGAGGTGACGCACAACAAACGATTTCCTATTGTCTTAGCTGGCGATCACTCTACTGCTGGTGCAACGATTACAGGTATTAAAAAATCGAACCCCACGAAACGTTTAGGCGTTATCTGGGTCGATGCACATGCTGATTTACACACTCCGTATACGACCCCCTCTGGAAATGTTCACGGTATGCCCTTGGCGGTCTGCTTGGGTATTGATAATATCGAACATCAACGCAATGATATTCCGCAAGAAATTGCAGATCACTGGCATAAACTAAAACACATGGGCGGTGTCTACCCAAAAATAGAAGCCAATGATTTAGTCTTTATCGCTTTGAGAGATACAGAAGCAGAGGAGGATTTCTTGACGCAACGACTCGGCATACGCAACTTTTCGGTTAAAGAAGTTCGAGAAAAAGGTACGGAACAAACCGTTGAAGAAGTTTTGGCTTATTTAAATAGCTGTGACATGATTTATATCTCCTTTGATGTCGATAGTATGGACTGTGATTTGGTCTCTAAAGGTACGGGTACGCCTGTTCCGAATGGTCTTTCGGAGGAAGAAGCTACAGAGATTGTTTGTGGATTGGTTGCCGACCCAAAAACCTGTTGTTTGGAAGTGACAGAAGTGAATCCTACCTTGGATGACAAAAAAAATACTATGGCAGAAACTGCCTTTCGTGTCTTGGATCGAGCCACTAATATTGTTAAAAATAGATAATTTTTTGTGGTAATAAAC
>CACVAQ010000006.1:1311-10699 GCA_902727865.1 uncultured Aureispira sp.
CGCTACGCTTAGTTCGGGTTCTCCACGAAGTAATGTTAAATTGATCTAAAAAATTAAAGCTTTGGAGATTTGAAAGTAGAAAAAGAATCTTCCAATTTTCAAATCTTCAAATTGCCATCTACTATGAATTATAAAGCAATCCTAATTGCCCTTTTTAGTTGCCTGTCTTTTTTGAATTGTTATAGCCAACAGTTAATTTTTGCGCATCGCCCTTTTTCTGAAACCAAGGCTTCAGCATGGCGTTATAGTATGGATACGGTTCTGTTTAGTTCAAGTGCTTCGATTATCGGTTTGGTGAATTTGCCGAAGGTGGTGGATGAAACGCCTACCTTAGAGCTTGTCTTAAAAAATCAATTGGGGGAATCAGCTACCGCTAGTTTTAAGCTCCTTCGTTTTGATCCTAGTACCTTGCGTTGGAATGCTGCCATCAAACGGTTGCAAGCTTCGATTTTAAACAATTCTAATTGGTATTATTTTGAAATAAGTCCCAAGCCTTCGGTGGTGAATGCCTATGATGGGGTTGCTTTTTTGGAGATCATTCATGCCCTCGCTAAAAACAATCAAGCCGTTACGTTGACCTACCATCTCTCTGGCGAGGACGATTCGAATGTCTGTACGATTAATTTTAAGAAAGAGCAAGGTGTTTTTAAGGAACTTTGGACGAAGTTGGATTATTATCAAAACATTCTTAAAAAGAAAAATAGTATAGAACAACAACAGTCCAATTTGATCCAACAATGCCGGCCTTATGCTTTTAGTCAGGTAAGTACATGGGCTGCCAAAGCAGCAGGTTTGCAAACTGATTTAGCCGCTACAGATTTGGATTTGTTTAGGGTGGTAGAAAATTTAAAAATTGTAACAGAAGCGATTCCAAATTCTATTTCGCCTTACCTCAAACGTGAACTGAGAGCGCTCTTGTTGTTGGATATTGCCCTTGTCGAAATGCCCAATGGACGTGACAAGACTCAAAAAAAACAGCAAAAAGAAGATTTATTAAAACAGTTGTACTTGTATCCTGAACTCAAAGGGATTTTGGATTTGTATAAGAATACAACTGAGAACGTTATGATCTACAAAAAGACGGAGGAGGAACAACAAAAAGAACTCCAAGAGGTCATTAAAAAGTATCGTCCTTATAAAGGTATTTATACGACTTACCAAGATTTGCAGGCAGAGTTGGATTTATTGAAAACAGACTTGCAGTATTTTGATTAAGTTTCTGTTTTAGTACCTGTTGAATACGATTTTTAAACGCTCCAAACATTTAGACAAAATACGTTTCTTTAGCTTTAATACTTCGTGGGATTTTTAGTTTTTTTTACCAAAAAACATAAAAACCATTTCATATTAGTTTGATTATCAATAAAATAGCCTCTTTTATGTATTAAGATTCTTTGACAACTCTTCTCACGCAGTAACCACGTAGTAGCAGCGTAGCTAATCGTGTGGAGTTGAAACCATAGGCTAACTTTTAACAGCTATGAATTGGGATATAAGTTTTAAGTAGAAAGTCGTATTCGTTTATTATCAAATAAAATAGACGACTTACGACTTAAAAGGTACGAGGCATACCGTCTAATAAAAAAGTGGTTTAAACTATTATCACACGAGTTGTCAAAGAACGTGTATTAATTCTGGTTCTTTGATTTTAACAAAGCGGTATACGCCCAGACGGCACAATCAAACTTTCTTAAGAAAACAACTCACCTACAAGCACAAAAAAGTACACTTACTACTAAAAGTAAGTGTACTTCCTTAAAAGAACTAAAGTTCTTTTAATTATTTTGCTAATCCACCAACAAATTTAGCTAATTTACCTTTAAGGTTAGCTGCTTTGTTATCGTGAATTTGATTTTTCTTAGCCAAACGGTCAATCATAGAAACCACCTTTGGTAAAAAAGTTGCTGCTTCTTTTTGATCTTCCATGCCACGTAATCTAGCAATAGCAGTACGTGCTGTTTTTTTGTAAAAACGATTGTGTAGTCTTTTCTTTGCGTCTTGACGCATGCGTTTCTTCGCTGATTTATGGTTTGCCATAATTATATATATTTATAGTTCTTTCAATTTTTTCTTTTCAATCTCCCTATAGCGATTGCTCTAAGGGAATGCAAAGATAATAATAGTTTGAAAAAATTCAATTTTTTATCAAAATAAAATCTTTTTTATTCCTAAATATTCCCTTATTATTATTTTTCGGCAAAAAAACACGTTGAAATCAAGAAAGAAACCAAACACATAATACAATTAAAAAAATGTAAAAAATGTAAAAAAACGTATACACAGCTCTACCTCTGATGATTTTAGCGAAATAAGCTTGGGAAGTAGTCATAACTTTTGTACCTTTATTTTTTGATATAAATCTACATTTTAGTAGATTACTAATCGCTAAATCAATCTAAAAAAAACAAGTACTGTCTAAGCTTCTTTTTAGGATTCAAAATATCATATAACAATAGTTTGTTGAGAAATCTATTCATTTAAAAATCGACAAACTGCTAATGTAATAGTAAAATAAAAATGGATTATTCATTTATTTCCAATGCCCATCCTGCCTATATAGAAGGCTTGTATCAACAATACAAAAACGATCCTGAATCTGTTGCAGATGGATGGAAAGAATTCTTTGCTGGCTTTGATTATGCCACGCAAAACAACGACAACTCAGAAGACAGCAATGCTTCTGATACAGGACAAACAGCATTTTCTTCCCCAAAGGAATTAGCGGTATTAAACTTGATCCAGGCCTATAGAATGCGTGGTCATCTAGTGTCTACAACCAATCCAATTCGAGAGCGTAAATTCCGTTTTCCTAGTTTGGATTTGGGATATTACGGCTTGTCAAAAGAAGATTTAACGAGTACATTTATTGCGGGAAGTGAAATTGGCTTGCCGAATGCTACCTTGAGTGGCATTCTAGATAAATTAAAAACTATTTATTGTAGTAATATTGGTTTTGAGTTTGCTCACATTGACAATCAAGATAAGTACAACTGGCTAAAGGAACGGATTGAAAAAATCACGCCTGGCAATTATGGCCACAGCATTGAGAAGAAAAAACGCATCTTAGACAAACTAAATGGTGCGACTGGTTTTGAAAACTTCTTAGGCAAAAAATACGTTGCTCAAAAACGTTTTGGCTTGGAAGGTGGTGAATCTGCTATTCCTGCCTTAGATGCAATTATCAATACGGCTGCTACACTAGAAGTAGAAGAAGTGGTGATTGGTATGGCGCATCGTGGTCGTTTGAACGTGTTGGCGAATATCATGGGCAAAACCTATGAGTACATCTTTAGCGAGTTCGAAGGGAATATTCCAGAAGATACCATTTTTGGAGATGGGGATGTAAAATACCATTTGGGTTTTTCTTCTCAAATAAAAACTCCAGAAGGTTTTGATGTCCATCTAAAACTAGTGCCGAACCCTTCTCACTTGGAGGCTGTTGGGCCTGTTGTTCAAGGGTTTTCAAGAGCAAAGGCAGATTTGTTGTACGAATCTAACTTTGATAAAATTTTACCAATTTTAATTCATGGCGATGCTGCTGTTGCAGGACAAGGCGTTGTTTATGAATTGGTTCAAATGAGCCAACTAGAAGGGTATTATACTGGAGGAACGATTCATTTTGTTATTAACAACCAGATTGGTTTTACGACAGATTTTGAAGATGCTCGTTCTTCAACCTATTGTACTGCGGCTTCTTCTTTGGTTCAAGCACCTGTCTTTCATGTCAATGGAGATGACCCAGAAGCGGTCTTGTTTGTGGCTGAATTAGCGGCTGAATATCGACAAGAATTTAACAATGATGTTTTCATAGATATGGTTTGCTACCGCAAACATGGGCACAATGAGGGAGATGATCCTAAATTTACACAGCCACAATTTTATGATAAGATTAAAAAACATAAAAATACACGTACGCTTTATAGCGAGAAGCTGATTGCGAATGGCGAAATTGAGGCCAAGCTAGCCAAGCAAATGAACAAAGAGTTTGATGCTTTGCTGCAAGATAAATTCTCACAAGCAAAAGAAGAAGCGCCTGCGTACGAATATCAAACGCCTGAACAAGCTTGGCGTAAACTAAAGAAACATACAAGTGAAGAAGATTATATTTCTTCTCCAGAAACGGGGGTAAAAGAAGAAGTCGTTACGACTGTTTTGAATACCTTACAAACTGTGCCTGAAGATTTCACACCACTTCCGAAATTCAAACGACTGCTAAATCGTGCTGAGGAGCTAATCAGCAGACGCTTGATTGACTGGTCAATGGGAGAGCATTTAGCGTATGGTTCTTTATTATTAGAAGGCTGTAACATACGAATGAGCGGTCAAGATGTAAAACGGGGTACGTTCTCGCATCGAAATGCCGTTTTGTATGATGCTAAAACGAATCAACAATACAATCGTTTTAATGATTTAGCAAAAGAGCAGGGTAATTTTAAAATTTACAACTCGTTACTTTCTGAATTTGCAGTCTTAGGCTTTGAATTTGGCTATTCTTTGGCTAGCCCAGATCCATTGGTTTTGTGGGAAGCTCAATTTGGTGATTTTGCCAATGGTGCTCAAACGATGTTTGACCAATTCATTTTTTCTTCAGAAAGCAAATGGCAACGCATGACTGGTTTGGTTTTGTTGTTGCCTCATGGTTATGAAGGACAAGGTCCAGAACATTCTAGTGCTCGGTTGGAGCGTTATTTGCAAAGTTGTGCTGAGTTTAACATGACGGTTGCCAATGTAACGACACCAGCCAACTTTTTTCACTTGTTGCGTCGTCAACAAGCTCGACCGTTCCGTAAGCCATTGGTGGTTATGAGTCCTAAAAAACTGTTGCGTCCAAGAGACATCAACCGTCCAAATGAAGACGTATTGTACAGAGAAGCTGTTTCTTCTTTTGATGATTTGACCACAGGCTCGTTCCAAGAAGTATACGATGATCCTAAAATTACAACTAAAAAACAAGCCGAAAAAGTGACGCGGGTGCTTTGTTGTACTGGAAAAATCTATTACGAATTATTAGACAAAAAAGTAGCCGATAAAAGAGATGACATTGCGATTGTTCGTCTAGAACAATTGTATCCATTCCCTAAAAATCAGGTCAAAGCTGCCATTAAGAAATACGGTGATGCCGAATGGTTCTGGGTACAAGAAGAACCTTCTAATATGGGTGCATGGCAATACATTTTGGCCTTCTACCGCAACTACGGTATTCAATTGGTTGCTAGAAAGTCTAGCGCCTCGCCTGCTACTGGTTTCAAACAAGTCCATTTAGCACAACAAGAAAATATCTTATTGCGTGCTTTTGGTGAAATCAAAAATACCAGTGCCGTTTCTAGAGAATCGAATATAATGCACTCATCAACGAATGGTGCTCCTATGAATGAAGAAGCAGCACCTAAAACGGATGATTTGACGCGCTTAAAAGGGCTCGGAAAAGTTATTTCAGGACAATTGGTAGCGGCAGGAATCAGTAGCTTTACTCAGTTGGCTAAATTATCCAACAAAGACATTAATAATCTAAACGATCAGATTCCTGGATTTGGAGCAAAATACAAACGTTACGATTGGAAAACACAAGCAACAGTACTGAACTAAAAATTATTTAGTTATTTCAATGACAGTAGTTTTGTACCTCAAAATAGTATAGCCATAAATCGTCTCGCCTAATCGAAGCGGTTTATGGCTACTCTAAAAAAGGCAAAACTCAAAGAATCAGTAAGACGGATGCCAACACTTTTTATTTTATTTACGCTATTGGGCTTCTTTTTCCTAACCATTATATTGGCGGGGCTGTTTTTGCCTGCTACTTGGATTATCGAAAAAGCAGAACTCATTCATGCTACTCCTGATGATTTATTTGCTCTGATTAATTCCTTAGAAGAGTGGCCCAATTGGACCGTTTGGTCTTCGGACAATCAGGCGTCTAATTTAACCTTTGAATATCGGGACCATAAGGAAGGTCTTGGAGCAACTCAGATCTGGAAAAGCAATAAAATTAATGGCATTCTGGCAATTACAGAAAGTGAATTTAACAAAGAGATAAAATACCAGTTTGATGTAAAGGAAGGAAACTTAACTTTATTGGGAACCATTGTTTTAGCTCCTGCTGATACGAATTACACACAAATCGCATGGCGTTGTCAATTAAAGGAATTAAAAGACAATAATCCAATTCGACGCTATCAAGCCTTTTTTTTAAAAAACTATTTTGACACAACTATTGAGGGAAGCTTAGCTTCTATGTCATCTATGTTTAACTCTGAAGAGTCTTTGGAGTCCTAATAATTTGATAATTACTTCTCTCAAATGTATTACACTAATAATACTCTTTAGCGCTATTTACTGATCCACTAAGGTAATAAGTGTTCGTCCAAAAGTAGTCGTAAAAAATGGCTGTTTTAGTAGAGGCTTACTTTTGACCACTGACTTACACGATTAATATTCAGCTGTATTGAGTAACTATTCTTTTATTTTATGAACAATAATAACTACGTTGTTATTATGGCTGGCGGAATTGGTAGCCGTTTTTGGCCTAGTAGCCGCAAAAAGAAACCAAAACAATTTTTAGATGTTCTTGGTTTAGGAAAAACGCTCTTGCAACTAACGTTTGATCGTTTTATCAACATTTGCCCTCCTGAAAATATCTTTATTGTAACCAACTTAGAATACAAGCACCTTGTTAAGGAACAACTTCCGCTCCTAAACGATCAGCAAATACTAACAGAGCCTTCTAGAAACGATACGGCTCCTTGTATTACTTATGCTGCTATGAAAATCCGTAAACTCAATCCTAATGCGAATTTTGCGGTTGCTCCTTCTGATCACATTATATTAAAAGAAGCACAGTTTGAGGAACGAATCAAAGAAGGTTTAGAGTTTGTTTCAAAGCACAAAGCGCTCTTAACCTTGGGTATTCAACCTAATAACCCAAACACGGGCTATGGTTATATTCATTTTGACAAAGAGAGCCCTGCTCCTATCTACAAAGTACATCAGTTTACAGAGAAACCAGATCTAGAAAATGCCAAAAAGTTTGTCGCTAGTGGTGATTACTTATGGAATGCTGGTATTTTTATTTGGAATGTCAACGCACTTTTAGATGCCATTAAAGAGCATGCTCCAGAAGTTTATACGATTCTAAACCAAGGCGAAGAAAGTTGGTGTACCGCTAATGAACAAAGCTTTTTGAATGAATATTACCCAACCACTCCAAGTATATCTATTGATTATGCGATTATGGAGAAAGCACAAAACATCTATACCTTGCCTGCCGATATTGGTTGGTCTGATTTAGGTACTTGGGGATCTTTACACCAGCAATTTGAAAAGGATGCGCATAACAATGCGATTAGTAGCCCCACGCCTGATTTAATCCAAACCATTAATACGTCAAATTGCATGCTTCGAGCGACTAAAGATAAGCTCGTCGTTATTAAAGATTTAGAAAACTACATTGTTATAGAAGAAGATAATATCTTGCTAATCTATCCAAAAGATAAAGAACAAGAAATTAAGCAAGTTTCGAAAGAACTAGCGGCTCGTTTTGGAGAAGATTATTTATAATACGAAGTTTAGAGCTTCAGTACTTAATTGATGTTACGCAAGCGCCTTTTTGCGTAACATCAGTTTTTTTTTGTTTAGTTCTTAATTTTTTTGCTGCGTCTTCCTCCAAACAAAAAGAAAGCTAATGTACAGCAAGCCATTAGAACAAAGACACCACTATTGTCATATTCCGACGCTCTTGTCGCCAACAACAAAGGCATGTAACTGGCAAAGATAAAGAGGTCATTTTTTCTACCTCGCTCTCTCCTTATTCTATCATCATCATCATAATACCTTTCGATATTTCCTATTGGGGCTTCGAGTTCAAACGCAGTATTTCTATTTTGATTTAGAACCATGCGCTCTGCCGAGTAACTTGCCACGGCAATTGGGCAATTTCCTGTTTCTAGCATAGTACATTATTTTTTTTGAGTAAGTGTCTGATCTAAATAAGGGATACTCTATGGACGGCTAAGTTTTGAAAACTTCTTTAAAAAGCCTCCGAATAGCCTGCGATTCTTTCGTTTGTTGCATCGCTAGTTCCTAACATTTATGGTAGACATTCTCTTATTAATTGTACTAGATATAACCTACTTTTTTAAATAATCGTTCAATATCTTCTTTTTTTCGATAGACATTATTCGTAATACGCTGTTGATTCGTTCGCTCCGTTTGTTAATACCTAATGGAGTCATGAGTCGATGTAATCGTATTTAATATCCATGAGAAACAAACCTTCGGCAGGAGCAGAAAGTGCGCTTTTAAGTGTTTTTTGTGCTTCCATCGCGCTTTCCACAAGCTCTAAAGGTATATTTCCCTTTCCGACATTTATACACATTCCAACAATCAAACGGATCATTCCTCTCAAAAAACGATTGGAGGTGACGTGGTAAACCAATTGTTGTTCTTTTTCGTTAAAGACCCATTCTGACTGTCTCAAATCGCAAAGGTTGGTCTTGCTGTCTGTTCTACTTTTACAAAAAGTAGTAAAATCAGTGTAATTCAGTAACAGTTTTGCCGCAGCCTGCATTTTATCAATATCCAATTGATTTCCATAACGGCAGTAATAAGCCGTTTCTTGCCGAAAAGGATTTTGAACTAAATCAATTACATATTGATAACTTCTCGAAGTCGCATCATATCGAGCATGAGCGTCTTCGGCTACTTCTGTTAATTTATAACAAACAATGTCTTTGCTCAGCAAGCTGTTCAAATGATAAACAAAATCTTTCGTCAACTCCTCTGTTGCATCGAAATGCGCAACGTACTGCAAGGCATGCACCCCAGAATCGGTTCGGCCACAGCCAACAATCTTAGTGGGCACTCTCAATAAAGTACTTAATCCTCGTTCAATTTCAGACTGAATGGTCGTCTGGTTCGGCTGTTCTTGATAACCACAAAACCGAGTACCATTGTAAGATAATTCTAAAAAATATCGCATGCTATTTTATTATAATTGTTGAATCTCTACTATGAAGTTGTTTAGAATTACAGCTGTTCAATATCAAAACCAGCATCATAAATTTTCGTAATAACTTCTTCCGCCGTAACAACATTGGTGTCTACGCTTAGTATCTTTTGCGGATCACTCGTATCTACAGACCATTCTTGAATGCCTTCTATTGCATCTAAAATAGGCGTGACTTTTTGAATGCAATTGCCACAATTAATGTTTGTTTTAAAGTGTATTTTATTCATTTGATGCTAGATGTTTTGTTAATTGAGTTGATTCTTCCACAAAAATAAAAAAATCGAAGCTACTATTGTAGTAACTTCGACTAATTTAATAACCTTAAAAACTTTCCCGAACCACCGGGATAACAAAAATTTACTTTAAATCTCCAATTAACTTGGA
>CACVAQ010000007.1 GCA_902727865.1 uncultured Aureispira sp.
AAAAAATAAATTGCCGTGGCAACACCAAAAACCGTAGCCTTTCACACCTTAGGTTGCAAGCTGAATTATTCTGAAACGTCTAGTATTGGGCGTCTATTTGAAGAGGCTGGTTATAATGAAATTTCTTTTAAAGAGCCTGCTGACATTTATGTCATCAACACTTGTTCTGTAACAGATTTTGCGGATCGAAAGTGTCGCAAAACCGTTCGTAAAGCACTGCGTAATTCGCCAGATGCCTTTGTGGTGGTGGTGGGCTGTTATGCCCAACTGAAACCCGACGAAATTGCCGACATTCCAGGTGTTGATTTGGTCTTAGGTGCGGCACAGAAATTTAGAATTCTAGACTATGTAGACGACTTGAGCAAAGCACCTTCTAAAGGGATGGTGCAAGCTGGCGATGTCAAAGAAGCCAATGAGTTTGTGAATGCGTTTTCTTTTGGAGATCGTACCCGCTCTTTCCTAAAAGTACAAGACGGCTGTAATTATAATTGTTCGTTTTGTACGATTCCACAGGCAAGAGGAGCGAGTCGAAGCAATACGATTGAAAGTATTGTCCACAATGCACAAGAAATTGCAGGCATGGGCATCAAGGAGATTGTTTTAACAGGCGTTAATATTGGTGATTTTGGAAATGGAACAGAAGTAATTGAAGGTTTAAAACCTAAAAAAGAAGCCTTGTTTATTGATTTAATCAGAGCATTGGACTTGGTAGAAGGCATTGATCGGTTTAGAATCTCTTCGATTGAGCCCAATTTACTGACCAATGAAATCATTGAGTTTGTTGCAAATTCCAAGCGTTTTGTGCCTCATTTTCACATTCCTTTGCAGTCTGGTAATAACAAACAATTGCGTGAAATGCGTCGTCGTTACAAGCGAGAATTGTACAGCGACCGAGTGGATTCGATTCGCCAACAGATGCCACATTGCTGCATTGGGGTAGATGTTATTGTTGGTTTCCCTGGAGAAACCGATGAGGACTTTAAAGAAACCTACAAATTTATACAAGCCTTAGATATTTCTTATTTGCACGTTTTCACTTATTCGGAACGGGCCAATACGCCTGCTGCCGAAATGGATAATGTCGTTCCAGTACACATTCGCAGAGAGCGCAATGAAATGCTTCGTATTTTGTCCGAAAAGAAACGTCGTCATTTTTACGAGCAATATGAAAACACCCAACAAGTTGCCTTATTAGAAGGTAAAAACATAGATGGCAAAATGACTGGTTTTACACAAAATTATATCAAAATTGCCGTTGATTATGACGAAGCATTAATCAATCAATTGATTCCTGTACAGTTGGACAAACTGACGCATCGGGAAGATGAATTGATGCTGGACGCAAGTCTTCTTTAAAGAAAATCATCTTATTCTAAAACCATTCTCAATGAGCAGCCACCCATTCATTTCTCATACTCGACCGATTCTTTCTGATGCCCAGTTATTAGAAAACTCTAAAGTCTTTTATGAAGAGATGGACACACGTCGTACGGTTCGTCATTTTTCAACACAGCCTGTCCCTAAAGCTGTTATTGAAAATATCATCCAAACAGCTTCTACGGCTCCTTCAGGGGCACACAAACAGCCTTGGACCTTTGCGGTCATTAGCTCCCCAGAGATGAAGCGAAAAATTAGAATTGCTGCCGAAAAGGAAGAACAAGAAAATTATCAAGGTAGAATGTCGGACGAATGGATTCGAGATTTGGAACCGCTAGGAACGGATGAAAACAAGCCGTTTTTGGAAGATGCGCCTTACTTAATTGCCGTTTTCAAAAAGGCCTATAACATTCACCCAGAAGGCAAGCAAAAAAATTATTATGTCAACGAATCGGTTGGCTTAGCGGCTGGTTTTCTGATTGCGGCGATTCATCAAGCGGGCTTATGTTCTCTAACACATACGCCTAGCCCAATGAACTTTTTAGAGAAGATTTTAGAGCGGCCCAAAAATGAACGGGCAGTTTTGTTATTGCCTGTTGGTTATCCTTCTGAGGAGGCTGTTGTGCCAGATATTCAGCGTAGACCCTTGGAGGACGTTTCGGTTTGGTATTAAAGCATAGAATCGCTATCCTACATATTTTGTTCTATCTAGTAGAACAGACTACGCTGTTGACTTTTTCAAAAAAAAGCAGCTTGCATTCGTTCGAGCGATCTTGTTCTAGGCTATGGGCTATCCATCTTAAAATTTAAGCTCCAAGTAAGTAGATGCACAAAAATAATTAACACTAAAATAGGGCATCTTTTGTCCACCTACTTAATGTTGTTACTATAATAATAATTTACACTCAACCCAAAAACTAAATCTCATGAAACCAACCATTCTATTTTTTTTGACCTTCCTATGTTTATCCATTTGTTGTTCTTGTGAACAAATACTCCCCAAAATTGGCGACCCGCCGAGTGAAAGAGAGACGACAGAGGGAAACACAGACCAAGGACAGACAAGAAAAGAAAATACGTCTAGTAGTTTCATCACTTCTATGCGTCATTTAAACCATATCAATAGTTATATCGAAAGCTCTAATGACCGATTGATTGCTAATATGGATGCAACGGCTGATACCAAAATGCAGTATACTCCCCTCGTTGCCAAGGCATTTGAAATACAAAGCTTAAGCACAGCGTTTAATCAATTCATTTATGATCTAAAAAATTTAGTGGCACAAGAATCTAATGGTGTTTATACTAAATTTGATAAAGAAACACAAGGCAATAAAGAGCTAATCGGACTGCCTAAAGATGGTTCTAATAAAAAAGTGATTGAAAGCGTGTTTATTTCTGGGCGATATGGTGGTACGAATACGCAAGAGCAACAAGGTCCTGCTTTGTATGATAAATTGTTAGAACTAAGAAACGATTACTTGAAGGCAGTAGCCAGTCTTTGGGACAATGGTGGTATTCAAGGAACTATTTTTGCCGATTATGCTAAAAAAGAAAGCCTATTAGCACAATTATCAGACAAGCTTTCGTTGAGCGATTATGACACTCGTTTTAACGAAGCAACTTGGATCAAAGAAAATTTTAAGGGCAAAAACGTAGAAGAAGCCTATATTTCATTAACACAATGCCAAAATCAAGTCAATTTATCGACCGCAGCGGTGCTCCGTTTTTTATCTACCCAAATGGGAAAAATAGAAGTGCGTTATGATAAATTTGATGTCCTTGCGCTATCTTCAAAGCCTTATGTCTTGTTAGGAGAAACGTATGAATCAGAAATTGCTTTAGGGGCATACTCTTCTCAAGCAAAATTCTCTGTTTCGGTGGACGGTTATTCTTTGCCAGTTGTAGACGGTAAAGCTAAATATACCACGAAGTCTTCTTCGGTTGGCGAAAAAAGCTATAATGCTAAAATTTCGGTTGCCAATCCATTGACCGGTGAAATAGAAACCTTTGTTAAGACCTTCAAACACGAAGTCGGTCAACCCTCTGTTAACGTTGCTGCTGACAAACAAAATGTCTTGTATATTGGGGTTAATAATCCCGTTACGATTGCAGCAACAGGAATCGCTACCTCTAGCCTAAAAGTATCCATGATTGGTGGTTCCTTACAAAAAGTTTCTGGTACTGGATATATTGCTCAGGTAAGTCGACCTGGAGAGGTCATAATTACGGTAGCAGATACTAAAAATGGTAAAAAATTCCCATTCAAATTCAGAGTAAAAAGAATTCCTTCTCCTATTGTAAAAATGGGTATGGGGACGCATTTTGATGGTACCATCAGCTCTAGTCTCTTTAAGGCGCAACCAGGATTGCTTGCTGTTGTAGAAGATTTTGATTATGATGCAAAATGTAAGGTACATTCGTATAAATTAACCTACATTCGCAAACGTCAAGATGCTATTTTAATGGATGCAAAAGGAGCTCGCTTTACTGACAAGATTCTCACGTTCATTCGTCAAGCAAAACCTGGTGACCTGTATAGTTTTACAGATGTCATGGTTCTCTGTCCTGGCGATCGAAAGAGTCGTCAAGTAAACGGCTTGTCTTTTAAGATCAAGTAGTTTTTAAATTCCTGCGGAATTTTCTAGACTCGTTTTCTATTTAAAGGCTTATAAAGCCGTAAAATGTAAGTTGGACTTGCATTTTACGGCTTTTGTTGTCTTGTACAGAATCAGTTGCTACGTCAATTTAGAGTTATCGAGAAGTGGCTTTTTTTTAGGTGGGTTTAAGAACAAATGGCGTTCCTTCGCCATTTGATAACACTGTATTCCGCTGCTAATGTACGTCAGAACAACCAGCACGATCCCTATAAAAAAGTAAATAGCTTGCCTAATTTCTGCCGCACTATACGATCCTGTTGTGTTTTTTTCAGGAATAGAATTACTTAGCGCCAAGAGCGAGAATAGACCGAACCAAAAAAAAGCAATAAGGAACCATTTTCGGAGGCTCTTTATAAAAATAGAGCGTCCAGAAGCTTGCCTGTTCAATTTTTCAAATGCCAAGCACCAAGGTAAGGAAGCTAATACAAACAAAATCATCCAATGTAGTAACTCCATGTTGAGCGTGTTATTAGTGCGTTATAATCCATGCTCTATTTTAACGCTGCATTTTATTTTTTTATTGTTAAGCTACTTTTTATTAAAACCATCTGAATTTTGCGCTAATTTGTCATCAAATATCCATTAAATAAAGAAAAAAAACTTTTAGTAATGAATATTCCTTTTGAAGTCCTGAAATAAAGATAAATTTGCGTTGGAAATATCCATCATACAACAGACTTTATACAATGAACAAACTAATCATAGGAACCAGAGGCAGTAAACTGGCACTTTGGCAAGCATATTATACACAAGATCGCCTGAAAGAAATTGGGGTGGAATCGGAATTGAAGATTATCACAACTAAAGGCGATAAAATTCAACATTTGAGTTTTGATAAAATTGAAGGCAAAGGTTTTTTTACCAAAGAAATTGAAGACGAGCTATTGGCAGGAACAATTGACCTAGCCGTACACTCGATGAAAGATATGCCAACGACACAACCAGAAGGGCTTTCTTTAGCGGCAATTTCTTACCGAGAAGACCCCGCAGATTGTTTGGTGATTCGCAAAGATGCCGCCACACAGGGCAAACTACTTCAATTGCCTGACAATCCAATCGTTGGTACGTCTTCGGCTCGACGCAAAGCCTTGATGAAAACCATTCGACCAGATGCAGTACTGAAGGATATTCGTGGCAATGTCCCGACTCGTTTGCAAAAGTTAAAAGAAGGACAATTTGATGCGATTCTTTTGGCCATTGCTGGAATCAATCGACTGGAATTGGATATGAGCGATTTTGAAATGATTCGTTTAAATCCCAAAGAATTTGTTCCTGCGCCTGCACAAGGCGTTTTGACTTGGCAAACCAAAACCGACAACATGGATGTCCGTAGAACACTACGCAAACTCCATCGTTCGGATGTCTTGCAATGCACCAATGTAGAACGGAAGGTTTTAAGGTTATTGGACGGTGGTTGTCACTTGCCTTTGGGCGTTTATTGCGAAGAAGATGACATGGGCTATTACCATGTTTGTTCGATTCTTTCTGGAGGTTTAGACCAAGAATTGACCGTCGTGAACTTGTCTTCTAGCACGACTAAAAACTTAGCAGAAACTATTTTTGCTAAATTGACACAAGGCGTAGAGTTAAATAGCTAGTTTTAAATATTTATAGTTCGATATGCAAACGGCTCCACAACCCACTATTTTTATCTCTAGAAATTTGGAAGACGACAGTGTTTTTAAACAACAGTTGGCTTCCAAATCCAACTTAATTGGGCTTTCTTTGATTCAATTTAAAGCCCTTCCTTTTGGAGCGTTACCTATTGGGGATTGGTTGTTTTTTTATAGTAAAAAGGGCATTCACTATTGCTTGTCTCAGCTAGAGGATTTAAAAAACTTGCCGCCTATTGGAGTCATTGGGCAAGCCTCAGCGGACTTTTTATGGTCTAAATATGCGATTCAAGCGCAATTTGTAGGCACGGGGCATCCAGAGGCAACGGCATTGGCTTTTTCGAAGGTAGCAACAGGCAAAAAAGTTATTTTTGCCCAAGCACAACATTCTAAGCAATCGGTGCAACAGTTATTGGACAGTAGCATTTCTTTTTGTGATGTCATTACGTATCAAAATGAGATAAAAGTAAATTTTGAACTCCCTTGGATTGATATTTTGGTTTTTACAAGTCCGCTAAATGTCAGCGCTTATTTTGAGCAATATGCGTATCATTCTACACAAAAAATTATTAGTATCGGTCGTGTTACCGCAAACGCTTTACATGCGATTGGCATTACGACCCTCACCATAGCAGCAACACCTAATGAATTAGCATTAGCCACTGCTTGTTTAAAATTCATCCAATAAACGATGTTTAAAGAAGAAGATAATCGCTTGAAAGCCAATTTTAAATTTGAAGATTTCATTACTGCATTTTCTTTTATGACAGAAGTTGCGTTTTGGGCAGAAAAACAAGCGCATCACCCCAATTGGACCAATGTTTACAATACGGTCAACATTGAGCTAACCACGCACGATGCGGGCAATACGGTGACTCAAAAAGATCATAAATTAGCAAAAAAAATAACACAGCTTTACGCAAAATATCAATAAATTAATATGGATACCATTTTAAAATACTTTCCTGATTTAAGCCCTTTACAAATTGATCAATTAAGCCAACTAGGGGATTTGTATGCGGATTGGAATAGCAAAATCAATGTCGTTTCTCGCAAAGATATTGAAAATATCTATCCCAATCACATCTTGCATTCGATGGGTTTGGCAAAGGTTTTTCAATTTCAAGACGGCAGCAAAGTAATGGATTTGGGAACAGGGGGCGGTTTGCCTGGCATTCCCTTGGCGATTTTGTTTCCCAAAGTAGACTTCTTATTGGTCGATTCTATTGGTAAGAAGGTTCGAGTGACGCAAGAAATTGCGGATGCGGTTGGGCTTAAAAATGTTCGTACACAACAGGCTAGAGCGGAGGAATTAAAAGAAAAATTTGACTTTGTGGTTACTCGTGCGGTCGCTGTTTTACCTAAATTGGTGGCTTGGACTCGTCGAGCCATTAGCGACAAGCACCAACACGGCACACCCAATGGAATTTGGGCATTAAAAGGAATTGATAGAGCAACCGAAGAAGCGAAGGCTTTGGGCAGAAATGCTTATACCGAAATTTATCCGCTGAGTGATTTCTTTGAGGAGGAATTTTTTGAAACGAAGTGTGTTGTTTATGCACAGAAATAAGCCCACCTAAAACGCTTTATTTAATACATACGAAGTACTTTCCAAATTTAATTTGGGAGGTACTTTTTTTCGTTCTTTGACAACTCGTGTGGTCATCGTTTAAACTACTTTTTTTAGTAGACGGTATGCCTCCTAAGTTTTAAGTAGAAAGTCGTCTGTTTTCTTTTGATAACAAACGACTTCCTACTTATATCCCAATTCATAGCTGTTAAAAGTTAGCCTATGGTTTCAACTCCACACGATTAGCTACGCTGCTACTACGTGAGAAGAGTTGTCAAAGAACCAAACTTATTACACAGTGTACTAGTTTTTTTTACGATTGAATGCACTTAAGGAACAGTAAAAAATAAGATGAACATTCCTAAATCTAAAGATTGCCAGCAATTAATTGATTTTTGTTTTAGAATTAAAAATGGCAAAAAACAAATGCCAACAGATTTACATCTAATGCGCCTCCAACCAATTGGCTCCCGTATCCATTCCCACCAAAATAGGAACTTCCAAACCAGGCAAAGCATTTTTCATATGCTCATTAATCAATGTTTTAGCTTGCTCTAACTCTCCCAAAGGAACATCAAAAATCAACTCATCATGTACTTGAGAAGTCATTTTTGTTTGCAAACCCGCTTCTTCAATTGCCTTATGAATTTTGATCATCGCCAACTTAATCATATCTGCCGCAGAACCTTGAATGGGTGTATTAACAGCATTTCGTTCGGCATGAGAACGCATCATAGAATTTTGAGACGTCAAATCTCTCAACGTACGACGTCTACCTTTCAAAGTCGTCACATAACCATCTTCCCTAGCCTTAGTGACCACTGTTTCCATGTAGTTTTTCAAGCCTTCGAACTCATTAAAATACTGATTAATCAATTCTTTTGCTTCTGCCCGTTTGATGCCTAAATTCTTAGACAAATTGGTTGCTCCAGCACCATAAATAATACTAAAGTTAACCGTTTTTGCATTATAACGTTGCTCTTTGGTCACCTCCTCCAAAGGCACATCATAAATTTTAGCCGCAGTAGCTTGATGAATATCTAGTCCATCTTTAAAAGCTTTAATCATGGCTTTATCGCCACTAATTTCCGCCACCAAACGCAATTCAATCTGCGAATAATCCGCTGCCAACAAAATGTGTTGGTCGTCTTTTGGAATAAAGGCTTTACGTACTTCCCTTCCTCGTTCCGAACGAATTGGAATATTTTGTAGATTTGGGTTTTGCGAACTCAAACGCCCTGTTGCCGTCAAGGCTTGATTAAAAGAACTGTGTATGCGACCTGTTTTTTTGCTAACCAATCTTGGCAAAGCATCCACATAAGTAGACTTTAGTTTTGCCATAGAACGATAGGTTAACAAGTCGGCAACAATTTCGTGTTTTTCTGCCAATTCCGATAGCTTCTCTTCATTGGTAGAAAATTGACCTGTTTTCGTTTTTTTCCAACGGTAAGGAATTTCTAACTTACCAAACAACACCTCTCCTACTTGTTTCGGAGAATCTAAATTAAAGGTATTTAGACCTGCTGCGTCAAATATTTTTTTCTTGGCAATTGCAATTTCGGTATCCAATACTTTAGAATAATCTTCTAAAAATGGCACATCCAAATTGACGCCATTGTATTCGATTTCAACCAACACATCCACCAAAGGTTCTTCGATTTCATTGTACAAATTGAGCAAATCACCATCTAGCAATTTATCCAATTCTAGCTTTACTTGCAAGGTTATATCGGCATCTTCTCCTGCATATTCCTTAATTTTTTCAGGCGCAACATCACGCATAGAAAGCTGATTCTTTCCATTTTTACCAATTAACGTTTGGATTGCAACAGGCGAATAATCCAAATAAGACTCCGACAAATAAGTCAAATTGTGGCGGCTTTCTGGTTCCAACAAATAATGCATGAGCATCGTATCCCAGTATTTCCCTTTAACGTCTACAGCATACCATTTGAGCATGAGTATATCATACTTGATATTTTGTCCTATTTTTTCAATGGCAGCATTTTCAAACAATGGTTTAAATTCTGCTACAATCGCTCTCGCCTCTTCTTGATTTGCTGGAATCGGTACATAATAAGCTTCATGCGCTTTGATCGAAAAAGCAATTCCAACCAACTCCGCTTCACTGACATTCAAACCCGTTGTTTCGGTGTCAAAACAGAAGATTTTTTCGGCACTTAGCATCCTAATCAATGCGGCACGCTCTTCAGCTGTTTCAGCCAAATGATAGGTGTGTTCTACATTTGCAATGTGCTTCCCTGCAATACTGCCCTCTTTTGAAGGTGCTTTTTTTGTCGACGATTTACTGGCAACGACATTCCCAAAAAGATCGGTTTGAGTGCCCTCTTCAGGCGTCGCAGAAACGCCAACAATCCGCTTCATCAAGGTTCTAAACTCCAATTCAGAGAACAATTCTTTGAGTGCCTCTATATTAAAATCTTGTAGTTTATATTCTTCTGCATCAAACTGAATTGGACAATTCAACTCAATTGTTGCTAACTTTTTAGACATCAACGCAGCGTCGTGCCCTGCCTCTACTTTTTCCTTAAGCTTGCCTTTCAACTTATCTGTATTGGCTAAAATGCCTTCGATACTATCAAATTCTGCTAATAATTTCACCGCTGTTTTGGCTCCCACCCCTTTGATTCCAGGGATATTATCCACCGCATCTCCTTGCAAACCCAAAACATCAATGACCTGATCGACTCGTTTAATTTGCCATTTTTCCAAGACTTCCTTTTCGCCTAAAATACTGACCCCCTTTCCCATTCTAGCAGGTTTGTATAAGAAAACCTTATCCGAAACCAGTTGTGCATAATCCTTATCGGGCGTCATCATATAAACATCAAAGCCTTCCTTCTCTGCCTGTTTTGCCAGCGTTCCAATCACATCATCGGCTTCATACCCTTCACAAAAAGCAACAGGAATATTAAACGCTTTTATAATATCTTTGATATAAGGAATTGCAGTCGTAATGTCCTCTGGTTGTTTTTCACGATTCGCTTTGTATTCTACATACATATCGTGTCGAAACGTCGGGCCAGGCAAATCAAAAACAACGGCAATATGACTTGGTTTTTCTTTCTTGAGCACCTCCCACAAGGTATTTGTAAAGCCTGTAATAGCCGATACATTCAGTCCTTTGGAGTTAATTAAGGGTCTACTGATAAACGCAAAATGTGCTCGATATATTAATGCAAAAGCATCTAGTAAGAATAGTTTTTTCATAAGTTCTTAGATCGATTTTAATCCTTTTTAATACTGAATTTTTTATCGTCTTTTATTTTTATTTTGAATGAAAATTTGTTTCCTTTAGTAATTACCAAAGTTACAAAAAAGCAGCATCAAACTAAATTTATTAGAACTTGTCTAACATTTATTAAATTCAAAAAGCAATAGACGGAGGTTCTAACAAAATTAATTGCTACTTTAAT
>CACVAQ010000008.1:0-34265 GCA_902727865.1 uncultured Aureispira sp.
GTCTAAAATTGGTCGTACGTTCACAGAATATACCGCTACTTTAAAGGCGAATGATTGG
The DNA here is from genome assembly GCA_902727865.1 of uncultured Aureispira sp. Classification (GTDB taxonomy): domain Bacteria; phylum Bacteroidota; class Bacteroidia; order Chitinophagales; family Saprospiraceae; genus Aureispira. Next base: position 59 of record CACVAQ010000008.1, read on the forward strand.
AAAACTTCTTCTTCGATTTCCAAGGCTCAAAACAAAGTGCTTGACTTGCTTGTTTTGTAGGTAGTTTCTCGCAAAAATTTGTATTTTTATACTTACTTATTTTCATCTTTTAGCCATTATTCAATGATAATTAAAAAGATTCATATAAAAAATCATCAACAGTTCAAGGATTTGGAACTGGATTTAACTTATCCTGCTGGGCATGAGAAAGCTGGAGAACCTTTGGATAAGGTTTGTTTTATTGGACAGAGTGGGACTGGGAAGACTACTTTGTTGGAGGAAATTTGGCTATTCTCAAAAAGGCATAAAGGCGATCTAAGTGAATCTAGGTATACAAATCCTATTGATTCCGAAAACCTCGAAATTAGCGCCCATGAAAACTATTTTTTTGAAAGAGTAAATAGTGCCTACTTTCATCTTCAAAATACATCTAAGTACTATAATGAAGAAGCCTCTTACCTGTATGACAACACTCAACTTTTCTCTTTATCCTTAGAGAATAATGGTTGGGAAAATATCCAAGAAGCTGTAGAGAAACACCAACAAGAAGTAGCTAAGTATTCTTTTGCAATCACTAAAGCATTCCGAAATCAAAACCATCAGCTTGCAGAAGAATATTCTAAAAAATTAGAGTTGTGGGAAAAAGAAAATGAAACCCCATTAAGTGATTTAGCCGAAAATTATCTAAATCCAATTTTAAAAGATTTCGCCTTAGAAGTCAAAACGGAATTAGAATCTATAAAAGATGTTAATCAAATTAACTTAATTAACAAGAACTTAGAGGTAATCCCTCAACAATTCTGGAGTACAGGCATAAAAAACATCATTGCCCGTACAATTCCACTTTACACCCACAACTTTGAGAACTCCATTATCTGTATAGACGAACCAGAAACTTCTTTATACCCAGATATTCAACGCAAAATAATTGACATTTACAGTCGCCTAGCTCCCAATAATCAATTTTTCTACGCCACCCACTCTCCTATCATAGCCTCAAGCTTCGAGCCTTGGGAAATCGTAGAATTAAAATTTGACGAGGAAGGTTATGTTTATAGAGACCAATATTGGGAAGGAGAAAATCATGTAGACAATTATAAATATGACCCAAGGTATTTGAGATGGGATTCTATTTTACAAAATATATTTGACCTCGAAAATGATGGTAGTGATGAACGGAAAGAGCTGCTTCAAAAATTTGCCAACTTAGATAATAAGTTAAAAGAACGAAAAAGAAAAGGGGACAAATTATCAAAAGAAGATCCAGAAGTACAGAGCTTGATGAAAATGGGAAAACAATTAGGTTGGGATACTAAACAGGGGAACGCATGAGAAAAATTGATAAGCAATGCAACTTATCTACGGTTTACAAAATATGGGAATCGAACTTAACAGGCGATCATCCTAGTTATAGCCATTCTACTACAAAAAAGCTGCACTATAATAGTATTGTGATGCAATTACTATCTAACCAAGATGGGTTGTGTGCCTTTACAGAAGAAAGAATTTGCCCTAACAATGACAATACCTATTCTGATAAGAATTGGAAAAATGGCATTTATAAGAATCCTAAACCTGATATTTCTGGAGATTTAGAACATTTTAACGCTGATCTTAAAGAAAAAAAAGGATGGCTTTGGGACAACTTTTTAGTTGTATCTTCTTTTATCAATCGTAAGAAAGGAACAAAAGAAGTTGACGCTATTTTAAAGCCAGACGATGTCAATTATGATGCATCCAAAATGCTTAACTATAATCCTACCACTAACCTTTTCTCGCCACACACTGAATTAACAGACCTAGAGAAAGGTAGAGTCCAAAAAATGATTGACACCTTAGAAATCAACAACGGGTTAATTGTAGATAAAAGAGAACGTTTTTTAAACAAAATATTTCTTTTGTCAGAACGTGGTGTCGATTTAGAAATAGATGAATTTCCAACCGCTTACGAAATGACGAGCATCCTAAAAGCAACTGATTCCGAAGGTTCTATTTTAGACAGTTTATAATCAACTTCAATTAAATGTTCCAACACAAAAAATTCTCCCAAGACCTCAAAACGTTCAAAGCACACTACCTAAATCAAGAGAAAGTAGACCAAGCATTAATCCAACAATACTTGGTAGATTTAGCAGCGATCGACTTAGGTCAATTCCAGACAGATTCGGCTAAAATTGCCTTTTGGGTAAATGTCTATAATGGGCTTACAAATTATTGGGTCATCGAAAAAGGCATTAAAAAAAGTATGCTAGAAAAGCCCTTCCTAGTGATGTTTTCTAAGGTAGTTATTGGAGGGCATCGTTTTTCTTTAGACGATATTGAACATGGTATTTTGAGAAAAAATCGTCGATCCTTGTATAAATTCTGCAAGCAGTTTTCAAAACGAGATCCTCGGCAGGCTTTAATCGTCGAGCAGTTGGATTATCGCATTCATTTTGCGCTTAACTGTGGGGCAAAATCTTGTCCTGCGATTGCCTTTTATGATAAAGAACAGCTAGAACAACAGTTGCAAATGGCAGAAGAGAGCTTCATTGAGCAAGAGTTTTTAGTCAACGACACAGAAAAAACTATTACTTGTTCCAAAATTTTCTGGCTGTACAAGAAAGACTTTGAGCAAATTTATGTCAACGCTCCTCAATATAAAGATTACAAAATCAGTCATCTAAAATATGATTTTAGCGTGCATTAGAAGTCGTCGAATTTAGCTCAGAAATTCCCAAAGCCTCCAACATCGTCTTCGCCTTCAACAAACACTCTTCATATTCTGCCTCAGGTTCCGAGTCGTAGACAATCGCTCCGCCAACTTGAAACGACAAATACGCTTTCTCGGCATTGTACAACAGAGAGCGAATGACCACATTAAAATCAAAATCGCCATTGGGCTCCACATAACCGACCGCTCCAGAATAGAGCCCCCGTTTGCTTTTTTCGTACTGCTCAATCAGCTCCATACTAATCACCTTCGGTGCGCCAGTCATTGAGCCCATCGGAAAAGTAGCTTCCAGCACATCGACCCAATTTTTAGGAGCTTGCAGCGCTCCCACGACCGTTGAAATCATTTGAGAAACCCGCTCAAAGCCATAAATACCAAACAAGTCACTTACTTTTATCGTCCCTGTTGTACAGACTTTCGTCAAATCGTTTCGCACCAAATCTACAATCATCACATTCTCTGCTTGATCTTTGATACTATTTTTAAGTTGTGCTTGCAATATTTGATCTTCTTCAAGACTCTCTCCCCGCTTAATCGTTCCTTTTATCGGTTGTGAAATCAATTGCCTTCCCCGCTTGCACAAGAATCGTTCAGGACTTCCACAAAGCAAATAATGTTTTTTTAGTTGATAATACGTAGCAAATGGCGCCTTCGCTATTTGGTTCATTTTATTAAAAAGCGCCAAGGGATTTAAGTCTATATTTTCCGCAAAAAACTCTTGGCAAAAGTTCATTTCATAGGTATCGCCATCAATAATGTGCTGGCGAATTTTCTGAATTATCTTAAGGTATTCTTGTTTAGAAAGTCTTTGTTGGATTGAAATATCAAGGTGTTCAAAGTCCTCCACATTCTTACTAAATCCATTGATCTGCTCCCAAATAACGGCAGGCGCTTCTTTTTCAGATAAGAGTTCTACCGTTCCGTTGTTATGAAAAAGAAATAGATAAGTCGGCACAAAAAAATACAACTCAGGAAACGCCAAAGAATCTTTATTTTCCGAGCTTAATGCTTCGACCTCATTTTTTAGATCATAACTCAAATGCCCAAACAACCACGCCTTATTTTCTTTGGCAAAAGATTGCAAGGCGTCAAACGCTGTTCCCGAATGCGCTACACAAAGCTCTTTTTCAACACCTACTGCAATCAAACAATCGTAGGCACTGTATTTATCCATCTGATAATTATTACTATCTAGACAACAAATAACGTCTGACTGCTGCTGCGCCCAATTTAAGATTTGATTTTTGATGGATCTTGTTTCAGTAAGAGAGGATATCATGATCATAAAGCATTTCTTGTCTAACGTAAAAAAGCTACCTCAAATGAGGTAGCTTTTTTAATTTTTTATAAACGTCCAAACCTAACGTTTTTTATTATTACGTAGATTTTTGTTGTTATTTTTATTTAGAGAAGCTCTTCCCCTAGTATTTTTATGCTTACTCTTAGAAGCACTTCTACTAGAAGTTTTCTTAGCCTTAGAGTTCGTGTGACGACTTGGCTTCGTTCTACTAGATGAATTATTGCTTAAACCACTGTTACCGCCCGTTTTGTTCTTGCGAGGAGCCACTAAGGAATCTATATTTGTTCCAGGAGGGACTTCCAATTCACCTTTTGCTAATTTAGCAAATTCTTGAAAAATCACTTCATCGTTGACATTTTCTCGATTCCAAGTTTTGTAAGACATTTTCATATAAGCAGCAATCACGGCAATGTATGCTTCTTGTTTCTCTTTGTCTTCCATCCCCTTCGCCTTCTCAATCATTATGATAACATTTCGGCCATAATGACGTAAGCGCCTCGTCTTTTTAGGATAAGCAACGTGGTCTGGTTTACGTTTTGTTCTTGCATCAGGCAAATTATCTGGAATATCTATATCCAAATCATAATCAGCCATTTTAAGTACGTGAGACCATACTTTTAATCTATAATCATCTACATTTCTAGTATGCGGATGCATAGACATAATCAAGCGGACTATTTTTTCAATATAAGCTTGACGCTCTTCTCTATCTTCTATCTTCTTAGCTTGATTAATTAAGTTTTGGGTATTTCGCCCATATTCACGAATAAACAATCCGTCTTTTTGGGTATTATAATCAGCCATTTTTTTAGCTGAAGGTGTTCTATAGTCGTTATTCATAATAATATTTATTCTACCGTAACTGATTTTGCTAAATTTCTAGGTTGATCAACATTGCAACCTCTCAAAACAGCAATATGATACGCTAATAATTGTAATGGGATAACAGATAACAAGGGCACTAGAGGTTCTGCCGTTTGTGGGATTTCAATAACGTGATCTGCTATTTTGGGAATGTGGTCATCTCCTTCTGTAATAATGGCCAAGACCTTACCTTTTCTAGCTTTGACTTCTTGGATATTACTAATTACTTTTTCACGCGTGCTGCCACTTGTTGCGATAATAACAACAGGCATATTTTCATCAATCAAAGCGATTGGGCCATGTTTCATTTCTGCCGCAGGATATCCCTCTGCGTGAATATACGAAATTTCTTTCAATTTAAGTGCCCCCTCTAAAGCAATTGGAAAATTATACCCACGTCCTAGATAAAGTGCATTTTCTGCATCTTTCCAAAGGTGCGCAATTTCTTTGATTTTGGCATCTTGCTCTATGACTTTTTTCAACTTAGCGGGTAAGCTATCTAATTCATTTAGCAACTGAAAATAGTACGACTGAGAAATTGTTCCTCTGTTGTGTGCCAATTGAAGAGCCATTAAGGTTAACAAGGTCACTTGCCCTGTAAAGGCTTTCGTCGAAGCCACTCCAATTTCTGGTCCAGCATGAATATAAGATCCTGCATTTGTAATTCTTGCAATCGAAGAGCCAACGACATTACAAATACCATAAGTAAGCGCTTCTTTTTCAATCGCCAAATCCAATGCCGCCAAAGTATCGGCCGTTTCACCAGATTGAGAAATAGCAATCACAACATCTTTATTGGTAATAATAGGATTTCTGTATCTAAATTCAGAAGCATATTCTACCTCGGTTGGAATCCGTGCTAAGTCTTCAAACAAATATTCTCCAATCAAACCTGCAATCCAAGAAGTACCACAAGCAATAATAATCAGGCGATCTGCATTCTTAATACGATTTTCAAACTCGGCAACACCTCCTAAAGTAATCAAGCCTTTTTTCACATTCAAGCGACCACGCATCGCATCTGCCATAGTGGTCGGCTGTTGATGAATTTCTTTCAGCATATAATGCTCATAGCCCCCCTTTTCAATTGCCTCAATTTCCATCTCCAAATGCTGAATAAAAGGCGTTTGAATTTCGTTGTCTATTGTTTTCAAGGTCATTTCACCGGCTCTATTCAAGGTAACGATTTCTTCCTCCTTGATATAGACCACATTCTTAGTATACTCTACAATCGGAGAAGCATCGGAAGCTAAAAAGAATTCGTTTTCACCAATTCCAACAACCAAAGGACTTCCCTTTCTAGCAGCAACAATTATATTCGGCTCTTTATTACTCAAGACAACAATTGCATAGGCTCCAACAACTTTGGTCAAGGCAATACGCACAGCTTCGGCAATGCCTACATTTTCTTTGGTCTGAATCGCGTCTATCAAATGAACCAAAACTTCTGTATCCGTATCCGAAACAAAAACGTGTCCCTCTTTGATCAAGGCCGTTTTTATGGCATTATAATTCTCAATAATTCCGTTGTGAATAATCGAAATTTCACTATTCCCAGACAAATGAGGATGTGCATTGACATCATTCGGTTCGCCATGTGTTGCCCAACGAGTATGCCCAATACCGATGGTACCTGACATTTTTTTATTTTCAGTAAACTCAATTAAATCATTTACCTTTCCTTTTTTCTTATAAACTGTTAATTCTTCCCCATTCATTAGTGCGACCCCAGCACTATCATATCCTCTATATTCTAATCGTTGTAAACCTTTAATAAGAATCGGATAGGCATCTCTAGGGCCTACATAAGCTACAATTCCGCACATATTTTTTTTGTTTAGTTGGTTGGGCTAATCGTGAGAAGGAAGAAGTTCATTTGAACTCAAAGTAGAATTTCTGATCCAGATAAAAAACTCATTTGCTTAAAAGTGGTTAAAAACAGAATGTTTTTAACCACTTTTAAGCAAATGAACTTATGCTAGGACAAAGAATACAAAACAAGCCTACTTGTTTAATACTCTTGCTGTCTTTATTGTATTTTGGTATAGGTCAAATAAAGTTTGGCTCTATTTATTCCCTTTTCATTCCTTAATTCAACCCGATTTGGGTCTAAAGCAGAAGGAAGTGTGATATAAATAGCAGGTTCAAAAGTTATGCCATTGACCAATGCTTGCATTTCTTCAGAGATATACATTCGATACACAAAATTTCTATTCCCAGTATCTTCAAAAACACCTCCAAATAAGAAATAAGATTGTGCACGATTAATCGACGTGATTACATCGTCAATAGCGACTAAGTCACCGCCTAAGCTTTTGATTTTAGCCAACAACTGAATTGGTTCAGGAAAATCATTGGTTCCTGTATCTGCTACAGGGATAACAAGTTCTGCTTTATTAATAATTACATTTCCTAAAGTGTGAACGAAAGGAAAAGCTATTTTAGTATGCAAACCATCTAGCCCTTGTACATAAACAACCGTATCTGTTGTTAAATTATCCGTTAAATCGACAGGATGTGTATGCCCAAAAGAAGAAACAACTTCTGCATCTTCATTGGTTAAAAAATCAAACGTTTTGGCAACACTTCCGCCATTAGAAGTATCGGTGTAATGCAAGGTTAGTTTGGTCAAATCATCTTTTGATTTAAACCGAATAATACTTGCATCAGTAGGATTACTACTAGAGGGGCGAATTTGGATTCCTTTAAACCAATCCTTGAACTTTGTATTACTTTCGTAAATATCAATTCCCGTACTAGATGGATCTAAGAAAAGTGCTCCTAAATCAAGACCAGCTTGATCGTCCAAACGAATTCTCAAATGTGGGCTCAGAGTTACGCCTCCTACCACGACGTTAGCCGTATCGTTTGGTCTAAATTGAAAATTTGATTTCAACAAATTTCCATCTGTCATAAAGGTCTTATCGGAGTAATAAACCGTTCCTTCTTCAATATTTTCTACCACCCTTGCAATTTCCCAATTCTGAGTAACTGTTGCGGGTTTATTGCTTGTAATTTCACCATAATGTCCAAAGTCTTGGTAAGCCAAAGACAACACAAGTGAATCAAAAACACAGTTAGGAAAAACAGCGCCCGTATTATTGATACGGAAATTCATATAGGCAGAGGCAACGGACTCCCCCCATTCTGTATCTGAATAAGAGCCACAAACCATGATCGTTCTATTCGACGTTTCAACTCGGTCGGCAACTTGCGTTGTTAAAATAATAGTAGACGTATCCGTATAAAGAATATCTGACTGCTCTTGTTCTACTAACGACAAACCTATTTCACTAGACTTGCTACATCCCATAGCAGAAAATAACCCTACTGCCAGCATGCTGTACAGTAGGGATTTTAGATTATATTCCATGTATTTTGTAAGAATTTTTTTGATTGAAAATATTGGGCTTGTCCTATGTATATCTAGTATAACGCTTTGACTATAAAGAGTCGTTGGTTATCTCCAATATTTTTGAGCATAATAAGAACATTAGTTTAAACTTGATTCTAAATTCCGACGCCTAGTAAATACAATAAGCAGTTAAAAATCAAGTCGTACGAATCAAAAAGATTCTCTAAAGTATATTATACATTTTCTTCTGTTGCTCCTAATAATTCTTCGTAGAATTCTAAGTATCGACTACTTAATTCTGCTTGGTAAGGAAGTAATGGCTCCGATATATTTTCAGCAGAAACATCTTCTAAACCAATAATGGTTCCTTCTGAGAATTTAGAAGCACCAACATTCAAGTCCAGTACTCCATCGTTAAGATAGGCATCTACAACAGCGCTCAAGTTATTGGCATCCATTTTTGCTTTAAACGTAGGCGCAAATGATTGGTTTGCATCTGCTGCATGGTAGGCAGAATAAACTAGTTGTGCATTTTGAAAGATAGGCTCATTTTGGTAGGTAGTTTTTAACATTGCTGGTAATAAACTAGTCATCCAACCATGTGCATGTACAATATCTGGAGCCCATCCAAACTTCTTAACAGTTTCGACTACTCCTCTACAGAAAAAGATAGTACGGTCTAAATTATCTTCAAAAAATTCATCCTTTTCATCTTTAAACACCTGTTTGCGCTTAAAGAACTCCTCATTATCCAAGAAATACACTTGCATTCTTGTTCCTGGCAAAGAAGCTACTTTGATAATTAGAGGATAATCGTCGTCATCTACATTAATATTCATCCCTGACAAACGAACTACCTCATGAAGGCGATGTCTTCTCTCATTGATAGTTCCAAATTTAGGCATCAAGATTCGAACCTCTACGCCATTTTCTTGAATATACTGAGAGTACTCACGCACAATTTCAGATATTTGAGAAAGGATTGTGTAAGGTTTCATCTCTTGAGTTACTATCAATATTCTTTTCTTATCAGCCATAAAACTACTCGTTCTAAAAATTTAGTAAAAAAATCTTTCAAGAAAACACAAAAAGAAACTGTTTCTCGATTTGCAAATTTACGAAAAAAATACCAATTTGCCGTATTAAACTAGTTTCTTATAGTTTTATTAATTACTTTCCTCCGTTTTAGGACCTCCTAATCCTTTGTTTTGGAGTTAAAAAGCAACAAAAGCAGCATAATTCAATCCTATTTTTTTCAAATTGCATTCTATAATTTTTGCTTCTCTTTATGTATATTTTCAAGACGGTTTCAGATTTACAACAGTACCTACATACACAAAAAAAACAGGCCAAGCGGATTGGCTTTGTTCCAACAATGGGAGCATTACACCGTGGTCATCTCAATTTAGTCGAAAGGGCTTTTGATGATTCTGATGTCGTAGTTTGTTCTATCTTTGTCAATCCAACTCAATTTGGAGAAGCAAATGATTTAGACAACTATCCTCGCCCAATAGAAAGTGATATTCAAAAATTGGAACAATTGGGTTGTACGGTTTTATTTTTGCCTGCTGTTTCCGAAATGTATCCCAAAGATTTGGTTAGCCCTTCGGTTGATTTGAAGGGATTGGATAGCAGTATGGAAGGGGCACACCGGCCAGGCCATTTTGCGGGCGTAGTACAAGTTATCCTTCGATTCTTAGAGATTCTGCAACCTGATTTTTTGTATATGGGGCAAAAAGATTACCAACAATTTGCAGTTATAAAATATGTTCTTCATCTTTTACAATTAAAGACCCAACTCGTTTGCGTTCCGATTGTCCGAGAAGAAGACGGTTTGGCGATGAGTTCTCGAAATATTCGATTGAGTCCAGCAGGCAGGCAAAGAGCCCGCTTGATTTCTCAGATGCTTTTTAAGGCAAAAGAATATGCTGCGACTAAGTCCTTAGAAGAAGTAAAAAAATACGCATTGACATTTCTTGATCAACACCAACTTGAGGTTGATTACTTTACGATAATAGATGGAGACAGTCTCGAAAACATCGATTCTTTTGATAAAGCCACTACTGTTACGGCTTGTACCACTGTTCGAATAGATGGTGTTCGGTTATTGGACAATATAATCCTTAGAGAAAGTATCTAAAACTATGATGAGTAAGATCGAAGACATTCAGAAAAAATATCAAGCCCTTAATAATTTCCAAAAAGACTTGGTGAAATTGTTAGTGCTGGTCGATAGTCCAGAAAACAAAACCAAGATTTTGCAAGTCTGCTTAAAAGCTAAGCTAAAATCAGACAACAAGCAATCCTATAATGTAATCAGCATAGGACAAAGTTTAGAATTTTTGAGGGGCATGCAATTGGTCAAAAAGAATTTAGACCAAAAATATCAAATACATCCTGATGTTTACCACTTTGCGGTGCAACAAGCCATTGCGGACAAACGCCTCAAGGTGTTGCGCAAAACCGTTGTTGCCTTGTTTCCTGGCGTCAAACAGCCCTACCAAGCTTATCGGTATCCGAATGAATTGATTCGAGATGCTTCCTTTGCCATGTACAACGACGATTATGCCACGTTTCAGTTGGCCGTCAAAACCTTGCAAAAAGACAGCTCTTTTTATATTGAATCGCTTTACAAGAAATTGTTCATCGAACGGTATGGCATCAACAATATTCCGAAGCTTTCTCCTGAATTTCAATTTGAGTTCTATAAATCTCAATTGGGGCCTATGATTGTTGCGCTCAAGGATGTTAATGAGCCACTCAAAAACATTCAGAAAATCGCTTCGACGCTAAAAGGCAATGACTTAGATTTAGTCCATCATTATCTTAGCTTGCACGCTTTGTTGAAGGGCGATTGGGCGATGGCACGAAAAATTTGGGAAGGCAAGGATTCTATCAATGCGCTCAAATTTAAAGGCTGGTTGTATTTTGCACAAGGCTACAACATCAAAGCGTTAAATCGTTATGAAAAAGCACTAAAAGAATACCGAAAAAAAGAAAAATCAACCAAGGCTTATTTTGATGATTATCACGGTATTATTTTCATTTTAGCCTTGCTAAAGGATCATAATTCCAAACATATTCCAACGATTAAGAACTTCTTTAAAGAAGCTTTTTCGCACAACATTAGTAATGTATACCTTTATTTGGGCGCTATTGTTGAGAATTTACAAGATAATTCTACCAAAGCTAAAGATCTATTCGAGCAAGAACATTTGTATTATAACCTACATGGCTTGCTCTATATTTACGCTCAATATTGGACACAAAATTTTGCGCCTAATTGGGAAAATTACGCTTTAACATTGCAACACAAAGCCATCAAGAATGGGTACTACTGGGTTGCGTATAATGTGGCGGCCTTAATGCAGCAAATCAGTACCAATAGAAAAGAATTTTACGCCACAAAGGTCGAAGAATTACAGGAGATCATTGGTGCGGTTCCATCTTTGATGGATGTCATTGGTTTGCAAGAAGATTGGGAGGTTGCCTTACAATCATTGGAAGCCTTGCATGGACACAATACCAGCACGCAAGCGCATCTACAAAGCCGATTAATTTGGTTGGTCGATTTTGAAAAAGATGTTATTCAACCTAAAATTCAACGCATTAATAAAAATGGTAGTTGGTCCAAAGGGCGTAATGCGGGACTGGACAAACTTGTCGAAGGCTCTGTCCTAGAAGCGACTCCACACGATATGCGTGTGATCAATACGATTACAAAATCTTCAGGTTATTATAATAACAATACCTATGGATTTTATTCGCCTTCCAAAACCTTTATGACCTTAGTCGATCATCCACTCTTGTTTTTGTACAAATCGCCAGATGTAGCTTGCGAATTGCGTCAAGGCTTGGTGGAATTAGTGGTCAAAGAAACAACCGAAGGCTACTCTATTAGTCCTTCTATCAATGTCAAACATGAAGGCGTTTACATTGTAAAAGAAACTCCTACTCGTTATCAGCTCATTCAAGTGAGTGAAAAACAAGTACAATTGGCTCAAGCAATTGGAGGGGATAGTTTGAACATTCCATTAAAGGGAAAAGAACAGTTGGAACGTACCTTGTCGGGCTTATCGACAATTATGCCTTTGCAATCTGATTTAGAATTCCAAAACGATAACATTCCTTCGGTAGAACCTGATACTCGTCTTTATATCCATTTATTGCCTGTTGGCGAAGGGTTTGACGTTGAGTTCTATATCAAGCCATTTCAAGTCTCTGCACCTTATTACAAACCTGGTAAGGGTTCTGCTCGTGTGGTGACTAAAATCGAAGCCATTCGCACGCAAACCAAACGAGATTTGGCAGCAGAAGTCAAAGCTTTGAACGATTTAATTGATGTGTGTCCAACCTTGGCTAACAATGCACCGACAGAAGATCATTTGTGGCAATTGGAAAACCCACACAGTTGTCTGAAGTTGTTACACGAAATAGAGCCTTTTAGAGCTGACAATTTAATTGTCATTGAATGGCCGAAGGGAGAGCAACTGAAAATCAAACAGCAAATTGATTTTACCAATATTAAGCTTTCTATTAGTAAGGAAAATAATTGGTTTGGTATTTCTGGTACGGTTCAAGTGAACGAGCATTTAGTCTTGGATATGCGTCAGTTGCTCAATATGATGCAAGAACAACAGTCTGAATTTATTGAATTGGATGATGGGCAGTTTCTCGCCTTAAGTAAAGATTTACAGAATCGCCTAGATAGTATTTATAAATTCACAGATGACGAAGGAAAGATTCATCCTTTGGCAAGTTTTGCGTTTGAGAATTTAACCAATGAAATTGAAACCCTTGATGTGGACAACAGTTGGTTTGAGCACATCAATCGCTTAAAAAGTGTGGAGCAAGAAACCTTTATTTTGCCTAAAACACTTCACGCAACCTTGAGATCGTATCAAGAAGAGGGCTTTCAATGGTTGACTAAATTAGCTGCTTGGGGCGTTGGAGCTTGTTTGGCGGATGATATGGGTTTGGGTAAAACGATTCAAGCTTTGGCTGCGATCTTATATCGTAGTGAAAAAGGGCCTAGTTTGGTGGTCGCTCCTGCTTCTGTTTGCCGAAATTGGATCAAAGAAATCATGAAATTTGGACCTAGCTTAAAGCCTATTTTATTTAGCGAAAGTGATCGAAAACATTGTATCGAAACCGCCTCTGGTAATGACGTCTTAATTACAACCTATGGCTTATTACAAACAGAAAGCGAACTTTTTAGTACTCGTACTTTTGAAACAATTGTACTCGATGAAGCGCAAGCTATAAAGAACAGCAATGCCAAGCGTTCACAAGCTGCCATGAAATTAAAGGGTAACTTTAAGGTCATTACAACAGGAACGCCGATTGAAAATCACTTGGGAGAATTGTGGAATTTATTCCGCTTTATTAATCCTGGTTTATTGGGCACGCTCAAAGGCTTTAGGGATCGCTTTGCTATTCCGATTGAAAAAGACCGAGACATTCCAACACAAAAGCAATTACAACTACTCATCCGTCCATTTATATTAAGACGACACAAAAAAGATGTGTTGACGGAGTTACCAGAAAAAACAGAAATTGTATTAAGTGTCGATTTGTCTACCGAAGAACAAGCCTTTTATGAAGCGCTGCGTAGAAATGCGGTCGAAAGCTTAGAAAAAGATACGCAACAACAAGCAGGAACCAAACACCTAAAAGTTTTGGCTCAAATCATGCGCTTGCGTCGCGCTTGTTGTAACCCTCAGTTGGTTGATCCAGATTCTTCCTTAAAGAGTTCTAAACTAAAATTGTTTGGAGAGATTGTAGAAGAACTGATTGCCAATGGGCACAAAGCTTTGGTCTTTAGTCAATTTGTTGGTCATTTGCAGTTGATTGAAAAGTATATCAAGGATAAAAATATTCGATACCAATATTTGGATGGTCAAACGCCTACCAAGAAGCGACAAGAACGCATTGATGCGTTCCAAGCGGGCGAAGGGGAATTGTTCCTCATTAGTTTAAAAGCTGGTGGAACAGGGCTTAATCTGACAGCGGCCGATTATGTGATTCACATGGATCCGTGGTGGAATCCTGCGGTAGAAGATCAAGCCTCGGATAGAGCGCATCGTATTGGTCAAAAACGTCCTGTGACGGTTTATCGCTTGATTACAGAAAATACGATTGAAGAAAAAATTATCAAATTGCACGAAGATAAACGAGATTTAGCCGATTCTTTATTGGAAGGAACGGATGCTAGTTCTAAATTATCTGCTGCCGATTTATTGGATTTAATTAAAAATAATTAAAAAAAGGTTTAGAAAAAACAATAAAGTTATAGACATAGTTTAAAACAAAAATTGTAAATTCGCCAATTGGGGCTGATCTTAAATCGTTTTAGAGAAACGCATTGTGTAGGACACGTAAGTTTCTTCCACGTACTATTTTGAATTGAACACTATTCTGTAGAATCTAAAACAACCGCTCGTTGGAAACCACGAAATAGCAGCGTAACAAGCAACATAGCTAATTCCTATTCTATTACAATCGTGGATACGAGCTGTCACAAAAGATATAGTCCTTCTTTTAATTATTTTATAGCATACATATTTAAAATTTTATTGAAAATTATGGCTAACGATAAGCTTCACGATATTTGGAATCAATTTGGAAAACGCTACAAGGCGCATCCTTGGCATGGGGTTAACATTGGAGCAGGGGCTCCTGAAGTAGTTCGCTGCTTTATTGAGGTAGTTCCTGGTGACCAAATGAAATATGAGATCTGTAAAGAAAGCGGTTATTTAATGATTGACCGTCCGAATAAATTTTCTAACAACATCCCTGTACCTTATGGTTTGATTCCTCGTACGTATTCTGCTGAAGCTATGGCAGAATTTTGTATGCAGCAAACAGGCAGAACGGGGATTACTGGCGATAGTGATCCATTAGACGTTTGTGTTTTGATGGACAGAGCCTTGACGCATGGTGATTTGTTGTTGGATGCGATCATTGTTGGTGGTTTTCGCATGATTGATGGCGGTGAAGCGGATGATAAGATGATAGCTGTTCTTAAAGGCGATCATACTTATGGCGACATCAAAGACATCAAAGATTGTCCAGAGAAACTAATCAAACGCATCAAGCATTACTTCTTGACCTATAAGGAAGATCCAGACAATAAGGAGAGTACAAAAGAGGTAGAAATTACCCATACTTATGGTCGAGAAGAAGCTTTAGAGGTTGTTCGTAGAAGCCAACAAGATTATGAAACACACTTTGGTTCTTTGAATCAAGACCTTGCAAAAACTTTAGCTGAAGCGCTGAATGTAGATGCTTAATGGTTAAATAAAAGTTATTACAATATAAAAATGAGTTACTCTAATACCTAGAGTAACTCATTTTTTATGTACTATAAAGGCACTAAAGCAAAGAAATGGGGCAATGTAGGCTTCGATCAAGCCTCTTTAACAAAATAAATGGTCGTGGTCTTTGGCATAAATTTTTAACAAGGACTCCATAAGTCTTCTCACGAAACCTTTTGCTCTTTAGTTCTGCTACTAGATCCATAAACAAAGTGAACTAAAAAGCTGCTGTAATAAGACCTAAAACCCAAAAACGTAAACACGATCAAGTAAAAAATAAACAGCCAATGAACTTAGAAAAAATATGCCAACAAACTTGTCAATTGAGCCTTGAAGTCGGGCAATTCTTAAAAGCAGAATTAGGGAAAGTCAAAGCGCAAGAAATTGAACATAAGCAATTAAATCACTTGGTCAGTTATGTAGACAAAACCGCAGAACAAAAACTAATCGAAGGCTTGAGGCGTTTTTTGCCTGACGCTGCCTTCTTGGCAGAAGAAGCAACGGTGGCGCATGAAAAAAAGGATTGGCAATGGATTATAGACCCCTTAGATGGCACGACTAACTTTTTGCATCAATTACCCTTCTTTTCAATTAGTATTGCCTTACAGCACAAAGAAGAGACCGTTCTAGGAGTGGTGCATGAGGTGAACAATCAAGAAACCTTTTACAGCTGGAAAGGGGCTGGGGCTGCTTTTTTGAATCAAAAGAAAATTAAGGTCAGCTCGACCAACAAGTTGGAAGATGCTTTGTTGGCAACGGGTTTTCCTTATTATGACTTTGAGCAAATGGATGCTTATTTAGCCATGATAAAACCCTTGATGCTCGGCACTAGAGGTTTGAGGCGTTTTGGGTCGGCCGCCTTAGATTTGGCTTATGTCGCTTGTGGGCGTTTTGATGGTTATTTTGAGTACAGTTTATCTCCTTGGGATGTTGCGGGCGGTGCGTTTCTAGTACAACAAGCAGGCGGACTAGTTGGAGACTTTTCGGGAAAAAATGACTTTATTCACGGTAGAGAAATTGTAGCAGGAAACCCTATCATTTACCAACATTTAGTTAAGGCTACCTTAAAAAATTTCAAATAAAGGCTTCTTATCTACTTCTCTTATAACAATATTTTAATTATTTGTTAATTAAAAATTATTGCCTAATTTTTGCGTTATAAGAATAGATAATTGAGGTTACAGATTTAACACCTCTTAGCTGTCTTTGCTTTTTAATAGCTTCTTGTCGTTCTTTAACAAATCGTATGCTAATCGTTTAAACCACTTTTTTTGTTAGACGGCATGCCTCGTACCTTTTAAGTATAGAAGTTGTTTATTTTCTTTTTATAATAACCGAATACAACGTTCTACTTAAAAGTATATCCCAATTCATAGCTGTTAACAGTTAGCCTAGGGGTTCCACTCCAGACGATTAGCTACGCTGCTACTACGTGGTTACTGCGTGAGAAGATTTGTCAAAGAACCCTTATTTTTAATAAAATTCAGTTACACAACAAACAATTTATACACTAGTAATTCTTATACAAATGAACATACACGAGTTGTTTAAAACCTATCAGAAAGAAAATAATTTTTCACAATATACCCCTAGAGAATTGTACGAGCCTATTGATTATATTTTATCCTTAGGCGGTAAACAAATTCGTCCACTTTTGGCTTTAATGGCTTGCCAATTATTTTCAAAAGACGTCCATGCAGCGCTGCCCATTGCCTCTGCGGTTGAAATTTTTCATAATTTCTCTTTAGTCCATGACGACATCATGGACGCTTCTCCCATTCGAAGAGGGCAACCAGCCGTACATAAAAAATTCAATACCAACACGGCTATTTTGTCTGGCGATGTTATGCTTGTTTATGCTTACGAACATTTGAGCAAAGTAAGCCCAGAGCTCTTACCGATCATTTTACCTATATTTAATGAAGTTGCTATTGGAGTTTGTGAAGGACAGCAAATGGATGTCAACTTTGAAACACAAGCACAGGTAAGCCTTCCTGAGTATACCAGAATGATTGAACTAAAGACCTCTATCCTACTCTATGGAGCCATGAAAATGGGGGCTTTGGTTGGAGGAGCTTCGATCGAAGAGGCGGAGTTGATCGGAGAGTTTGGACGTAATATGGGTATTGCCTTTCAGATGCAAGACGATTGGTTGGATACTTTTGGGGCGCAAGCCAAAGTTGGAAAACGTATTGGTGGAGATATTATTCAAAATAAAAAAACAGCCCTCGTCATCAAAGCACTAGAGTTAGCCGATGCAACGACAGAACAAGAGTTAAATCAACTCTTATCGAGTACGCCTACAGCAGCAGCAGAGGCGGCAAAGATTGAGCGGGTAACCAGCATTTTCAAAGCTTTAGGTATCCCTGATGAAATGAAAAAAATTATGGCGGTTTATAAAGACAAAGCCATTCATAATCTGAATTTGCTAAACGTATCGGACGATGCAAAAAAATCTTTGTACGGCTTCTTAGATGCGTTGATGCAACGAGAACATTAGGAATACAAAGTATCCAGACTACAAAAAGCTGATTTTAGATTGTACTAAAATCAGCTTTTATTTTTTCTAAAAATACGCTTAGCTTAGTTCCATAAAAACACGCTTAGGTATATGTAGAAGAAGCTGCTTAGAAATTAATCCAAGCAGCTTTATATTTTATACTACAAATAAGAAATCTTATTTGTATACTTTTTCTTCCCATGCCCAAGTAGACCGACGAGTCTTACCTTTCATGTTGGCATCTAATTTTTTAGTAAATTGCTTCTCTCTAATACGAGCAGATTTACCAGTCAATTCACGCAAGTAGTACAAACGTGCACGACGAACATTACCTTTTTTCAAATTCTTAACAGACTCAACTGCTGGAGAATTAAAAGGGAATACACGCTCTACACCTACTCCATGAGAGATTTTACGAACGGTAAATGTTTTAGAAGTGCCTGATCCTTTAATTTGGATAACATCTCCACGGAAAAGCTGAATACGTTCTTTGCTTCCCTCAGTAATTTTATAGCTTACAGAAACAGTATCACCTGATTTGAAAAAATCATAATCAGTAATATCACGAGCTGTTTGTTTCTCTACGAAGTTTATTAAATCGTTCATTACAATGTATATTTATATCGCTAGTTTTTTCTAGTCTTGTTTACAAAAGCGTTGGCAAAGATAACATTATTTTCCAAAGTCTCTTTGTTTTGCACAAAAAAAAATCTAAAAATTCAATCTTTCTTTGATTCTTTTTAAAACAGGGACTTAAAATAGCTGTAACTATATTTTTATGGCAATCTGTGCGCGAGCTATATTTTATACTAAAAAGGAGCGACTATTAGAATCAATAGCCGCTCACATTTTTTTATTTAAACAAAAACGCTTAAGCGTTTTTATCGTTGTCTACTTCTTCAAATTCTACATCCGTTACATCCTCTGCCTCTCCTTCTGCACCACTGTCCGCATTTGGATTAGGGTTCTCTTGAGCGCCTTGAGCAGCGTTTGGATCCATGTTTTGAGTCGCAGCAGCCCAAGCAGCATTTACGGCCTCTAATTCACGGTTAATGGCATCTACGTCTTGACGTTGATGTGCTTCCTTCAATTTAACCAAAGCAGCTTCTAAACTGGTTTTAGCCTCTTCAGAGATTTTATCACCATATTCTTTCAATTGCTTTTCAGTTTGGAAGATCACAGAATCTGCCTCATTGACTTTATCGACCGCCTCGCGCGCTTTTGTATCCGCTTCAGCATTTTCTTCCGCTTCATTTTTCATGCGTTGGATTTCATCCTCTGTCAAACCAGTTGATGCTTCGATACGGATAGATTGCTCTTTTCCTGTTTTGTTCTCTTTTGCAGAAACTTTCAAGATACCATTGGCATCGATGTCAAAAGTAACTTCAATTTGAGCTTCTCCACGACGCATCGCAGGAATACCATCCAAATTGAAACGACCGATAGAACGGTTTTGTGTTGCCATTGGACGCTCCCCTTGTAGAACGTTAATTTCTACAGAAGGTTGATTGTCTTGAGCCGTTGAGAAAACCTGTGATTTACTAGAAGGAATTGTTGTATTCGCTTCAATTACTTTAGTGAATACACCGCCCATTGTTTCGATACCCAAAGATAATGGCGTAACGTCTAACAATAAAACATCTTTTACATCACCAGTTAAAACACCACCTTGAATCGCTGCCCCTAAAGCAACAACTTCATCAGGGTTAACACTTCTATTTGGTTTCTTGTTAAAGAACTTCTCAACTGCTTCTTGAATTGCAGGTATACGAGTAGATCCCCCCACCATGATTACTTCATCAATTTCAGACAAAGACATGCCAGCATCTTCCAACGCTTTCTTACAAGGCTCAATACTACGTTTTACCAAACCATCTACTAATTGCTCAAATTTAGCACGCGTTAATGATCTTACTAAATGTTTTGCTCCAGAAGGACCAAAAGAGATATAAGGCAAGTTGATATCAGTACTGTTTGCAGAAGAAAGTTCAATTTTAGCTTTCTCAGCCGCATCTTTTAGACGTTGCAATGCTTCTGCATTTTGAGAAATATCTTCTCCCTCTTGCTCTTTAAATTCAGCCATCAACCATTCCATGATAACACGGTCAAAGTCGTCACCACCCAAGTGAGTATCACCATTCGTAGATTTTACTTCAAATACGCCACCACCTAATTCTAAGATAGAAACATCAAAGGTTCCACCACCTAAATCGTATACCACGATTTTCATGTCTTGGTCACCTTTGTCCAAACCATAAGCCAATGCCGCAGCAGTCGGCTCGTTGATAATACGACGTACTTTCAAGCCAGCAATTTCTCCAGCTTCTTTGGTAGCTTGACGTTGAGAATCGTTAAAGTAAGCAGGTACTGTTACAACAGCCTCTGTCACTTCTTGTCCCAAATAGTCTTCCGCAATTTTTTTCATTTTCTGTAACACCATCGCAGAAATTTCTTGTGGTGTATACTCTCTTTCGTCAATTTTGACACGAACAGTATCGTTATTACCTTTGTTTACTTCATAAGGCATTTGAGTCGCTTCTTTTGCGATTTCGCTGTAACGAACTCCCATGAAACGCTTAATAGACATAATAGTGCGTTTTGGATTTGTGATTGCCTGACGTTTTGCAGGGTCACCGATTTTACGTTCACCGTTATCCAAAAAACCGATAATAGAAGGAGTAGTGCGCTTACCTTCATTATTGGTAATCACCACTGGTTCGTTTCCTTCCATAACAGCAACACAAGAGTTGGTTGTTCCTAAGTCAATACCAATGATTTTGCTCATAATTTATATATTTATTGATTTTTTAATTTAATGTTGATCCTTTTGAGTTAGATTAATTTTCTTGCTCAATCCTATATAAACAAGGGATATACCATTCTAAAAAAAATGTTAAATTGGCATATTTAGAATTCATATCAGTATATTTTGTCCGATTATTATCTGTCATTATGTCAAAATGGCTAACTACGACGACTCCTAAAAGCAAAAGCCATTTGCAAGATTTTCTTACAAATGGCTTTCATATAAAATAGGTTCTTAATCTTAATAACAAGGAAAGTTAGATTCAAATCCTAAGTTTTTTGTCAAAGGTCCCGTACTTAGATGCTCATAAGTTAAAGCGGACATTCTCATCAATCGAGGATCAGAAGCACGATCTGCACGTTCTATACGATCCGAGGTTGCAAGCACCCCATAGCCATCTTGAATATTAGAATAAGGAGCAGAAGGGTACAATCCTCCAACAAAACCTTCGTTTGATTTTCTAGCTAAAATATAATCTCTCAAACTAGTTGAAGCACCATCAATATACACCTCTAGGTATCCTCCACAACGTCTAGTATTCGTCCCTGTAACATCAGATAAGGTATTCCCCAAGAACTGATAAAAGACCTCTCCACTAACAACTTGTTTGGTTTGATTGGCAACCACTGGAATAAAATCACTTGAAGCCGTCCACTCTACGGATTTGCTAACAATACTTCCTGGTATTTGAGCGCCCTGATTGTCTATTTCGTATTCTTTATAATGAAAACGGAACTTGTAGTCGTAAATGGCTGCAAAACCATTCCCCGTCATTTCTACCGTCAAAGAACTGTAAACTTCATCTCCCTGAAAATTAACCGACCTCCAAGCTATTGGTTTTAGAGGCGTTAAAGAATAAGAAGGTGTTGTAAATATATTAGAATTAGACGCTCTAATAGATTCTGTTCTAGCATAAAAAATATTCCCTGTCTTTCTATTATGAATTTTCAAAATTAAATCATGTCCTGTTATTCCTGTTGTTTTGTAAGCATAACTAGGATCGTGTTGAAAGAGACCACTATCTCTAATAATTCCTTCGTCCGCTAAGTTTACACGTACAAAAGGTTTTGTCCAAAGCAAGGTGTCTAATGTCGTATTATGAATATAATATAACTCGACATCTACTTCATTTGGATTAAAATATAGAGAATCTACATTTTTAGCAGCATCTAATGCGCTTTCGTTGGGTGGTAAATAAGCTCGTTCTACTCGGATATAATGCACCGAATCTTGGTTATGAATGACACCATATACAACAGGAATGTCTTTCCAAAGACCGATTACCCCTATTTCATTAGAACAACTATATTGTGTACAAAGTACAATTCCCAATAAAAAAGCAACTATAAATTTCAACTTCATTTCATTCAATTTTTAAGCCTTATAATCTTTAATCAAAAAAACAGTTCACAAAATCTTACGATCAAAACGTATCCCCTTGTCCTGAGCCTTTCACTTTTTATTTGTGGGCATCCGAAGATTTAATAAAAAAAAACATAACAGTCAAGAGCGTAGCGAACTCTGTTCCTTGATTATCAAAAAAATAGTTACATCCTCCCCCTTTCGGTTTCCAAACCTTTGTAATTTGTATTTTACAGCCGCTATTTCTTTTCTGTAAAAAGGAATTTGACGAATTAATAAGAGAGGACAACCTATAATAGTCTACAAAACTAAGGAATATCTTTCAAGATTAAGGTATGATTGTGCAATAATAGAGTATTATTTGTACAGCCAACAATTAATTCTCATCTTTAGGGGACTAAAATATTCTTCTGAAAGATTATTTAAATGTTCCTTATTCATACGATGCTTGCTTTGAAGAGAGCGCGAACGAATCTATAAAGGATATTAACAATAAGATCAACTGCAAAGTAAGCCATTTTAGAAGATTACAACAAACCATTTAGTGGGCTCTTGTATGATTTAAACGTATTTAAAAATACAATAGAAGAGTTTCTAACGATCATTTAACATAAATATCATGTCTGTTCATAAACCAGTAAAAAAAATAACGACGCATGTTTTGCTTGCCATGAAACAGCGTCAAGAGAAAATATCCATGCTTACAGCCTACGATTATTCGATGGCTCGCATTCTTGATGCCGCAGGAATCGATATCTTATTAGTGGGCGACTCTGCCTCCAATGTCATGGCAGGCCACGAAACGACCTTGCCCATCACACTAGATCACATGATTTATCATGCCCAATCGGTTGTTCGTGCAATTGACAGAGCATTTGTAGTGGTTGATTTGCCCTTTGGATCTTACCAAGGAAATTCTAAAGAAGCGCTGGCTTCTACCATTCGCATAATGAAAGAATCGGGTGCGCATGCGGTTAAAATGGAAGGAGGGGTTGAAATCAAAGAATCCATTACACGAATTTTGAGTGCTGGCGTTCCTGTTATGGGGCATTTGGGCTTGACACCTCAATCTATTTACAAATTTGGAACTTACACGGTACGTGCCAAAGAAGAGGAAGAAGCAGCTCAATTGTTATCCGATGCCAAGCTGCTAGAGGAATTAGGTTGCTTTGCTATTATTCTTGAAAAAATTCCTGCAAAGCTAGGAAAGCAAGTTGCTGAGTTGGTTTCAATTCCTGTGATTGGTATTGGTGCTGGTGCTGATGTTGACGGACAAGTACTTGTTACGCATGACATGATGGGAATTACGAAGGATTTTCAGCCTCGTTTTTTAAGAAGATACTTAGAACTTTTTGACGAAATGAAAGAAGCTACAAAACGCTACATCAATGATGTCAAAATGGGTGAATTTCCGAACGATAAAGAACAATACTAGATTTAGTTTTGTGGCTCACTACACGTTTAGTCCGCTGAGTATTCGGTTCAGTCGTGCTAAAGGTTTAGGAGCTATCAAAGAACGATTATTGGTAGATAATCCCAAACTGTCTATTTATAAAAAATTGTTGGAATGATGTGTCAATTTGAAGCTGTTCTATGGCAAAACAGCTTCAAATTGCCCCATTTTTAAATTACGATACAAATGGAATCCACCGAAACAAAGCCAAAACGGAGCTGGCTTAAACTATTTCTGGGGTTATTTTTCACCCTTGCTATTGTTGGTGCTGCAATTGGCTATTACTTTTATAACCAAATGTTTGGCGTCAATCTTCAACTCAAAGAAGCCCGTGTTGTTTCCATCCCCAAAAACTGTCAATCTATAGAGCAATTAGCAACGCTGCTAGAAGAAGAAAAGATCATCAAAAATAAGGGTAGTTTTGTCTTTACGGCAAACCAAATGAAGTATTCCATTAAAAGTGGTAAGTACAAAATTGCACCTTCTATTCAGAACAATCGCCACTTAGTCCGTGTGCTTCGTGGTCGCCAGTTAGCCGTTCGATTGACCTTCCATAATTTTCGAATCAAACAACAACTAGCAGGTTATGTTGGGCAACAAATTGAAGCGGATTCTTTAGAAGTGATACAGTTGTTGGAGGATGCTAATTTTTTAGCACAATTTGGCTACACTCCAGAGAATGTCATGGCGGCATTTATTCCCAATACCTATGAAGTGTATTGGGATTGTGATGCGCTAACGTTTTGGAAAAAGATGTTGAAAGAAAATAAGAAATTTTGGAATGAAGAACGACTTGCCAAAGCAAAAAAGTTAGAGCTCTCTCCTATTGAAGTCTACATTTTGGCTTCAATTGTAGAATCCGAAAGCCAATACAAACCAGAACGTCCTAAAATTGCTGGCGTGTATTTGAATCGTTTGCGCAAAAAATGGGCGTTGGGAGCAGATCCTACGGTTATTTTTGCGGTAGGAGATTTTTCGATTCGAAGAGTCTTGGAATCGCATTTATTGGTTGAGTCGCCTTACAATACGTATAAATATGCGGGGCTGCCTCCTGGACCTATTTATATGTCCTCTATTAACTCTATAGATGCCGTTTTAAGCCCCGAAACACACCAGTATATGTTCTTCTGTGCAAAGCCACCAGAAGCAGGACAAGCACCCAATACACACGCCTTTGCGGTAAGCCATAGAGCACACATCAATAACGCTAGACGTTATCAAAGATGGATTCGTACGCAGTAAGTTTACACCTACATTACTTCGTGTAGAAATTATTGATAATCAACTGCGAAGCACTCATGCAATAAACTAATACGAAATGGTTTTTATGTTTTTTGGTAAAAAAACTAAAACCTCGGAGAAGCAGCGAAGCTAACATAAGCGTAGCGCTCATGAACCGAACGAAGTGAGCTCACGAGCAAAGCGAGCTAACAAACGTAGTGAACTAATCCCACGAAGTATTATACCTAGTAACTTGGATTTTAAGACTAGATTTTAAATACTGCTTTAATACAGAAGGCTGAATTTCTACTGTTTTTTATGCTACAAAGCATTTAACATTAAAAATTCAGCCTTAAAAATTCAGCACAAGTCGATACTTAAACCCTGCTTTTATCCGACGAATCTATGACATGCATAACAAGCATTAAAAATAGACACAGCTTACTGCTTAATTCTTTCATTAAACTCAGAACTACTGATGACAACATCATGCGGTTCTAACAAAGTACGAATTTCTTCTTCTTGCTCTTGCTCCTGTACTAGTCTTCGGTTTCTCCACCAAAGATAGCCCACAACTGTCATCATAATATATGGCCCGATAAGCAAATAAATAATTCCTTTGTTCAGACCAGCAGCAGCAGTACCACCACTTTTAAGATTAGACTCTGCCGACATTTTACACATGGGACATTGAGCCTCGACCATTAAGCTTGTTATTAAGATAACAACGAGTACTAAACCTGCTAATTGAACAATTTTTAAAGTTGTATTTTTCATTCTTTTTAATTTCAATTCGATTCTTCCAAAGCGATTTTAGTTGGGATAATGGGGGTGGAGGTATTCTATTGAAAATAGCGTTTGAGAATAGATCTGTTTATGTATAGTAAGGCGAAATCATAAGATAACAAATTACACCCGTAATTGAAACATAAAGCCAAATTGGATAGCTGAATTTTACAATTTTTTGATGCTTTTTGATCTGTCCAGTATAACCGTATAAGAAAGCATACAACACAAAAGGTGCTTGAATGGCTGCCAAAACGATGTGTGTCAACAATAGAAAAAAGTAAACGTATTTTATGGCTCCTTCGCCTCCAAATTTAGTGTGTCCTGCCGTTGTGTGGTACATGATATACACGACCAAAAACAGCAAAGACAAGCCCATGCCCGTATAAATAAGGCGTTTGTGCAAATCAATATTTTTATTTTTAACCGCTACTAACGCTCCAATCAACAACAAGGCAACCGTAGCATTCAGAATGGCGTTCACTAAAGGCAAGACATAGACATCAAATGGCCAATTAAAATCTTTAAACTTAAATTGAAACATTGCGCCAACAATTAGTGGTAATGCAACTGAAATGACATTGACTAGCAATCGTAATTTTTTATACTGGCTAGTTTCGTTTCCCTGTTCATCCAATACTTTAATCATAACTTATCTTATTTTATCTCTAATACAATTTCTCTTCTTGTTTCCATTCAATTTTTTTGCGTTGTTTTAAAGGCATGATAACTGCCATATGCCGCAATAAATCCTCGACGGTTCGTACATCTTTCAAGTCATAATAATCACACAACAAAGGCCCTTTTAAATAATTATTAGAATCATCCTTACGACTTACTCGCCCGTCTAAGACTGCGACAGAAAAACAGGTATGTTCTGTTTCCATCTTATAACGTCCTCGATCAATACCTTTGGTAAACTTCCAATTGATCGTATCAATTTTCCACTCAGCGATTGACGCCTCTAGCGACCAAGTCGAATCTTGACTAAAGTCTTCTGTGTGTATGACAAATAATAATTTTCTCTGATCTTCTTTACTAAAATTATTGCGCAAACTTTTTAAAGAATCTATAAGTTCTCCCATTTCATCTTTACATGCATAATCCCAAAAACCAGCAAAAACTAGCTTGCCTCGGATAGATTCATTGATTAAAGCCTCTCCTCCAAAAGTAGACAATTTACTAAAATCTACTCGGATAGAATCCTTTAAAAATTGCATCTCACTTCGAATTCCTTTGTGTTTATCGAGTCCCATTTTGGAAAACAAAACAGTCAAAACAGGAAACCCTACTACAAATAACAAAAAGATCATTGCAGCAACTGGATTTTTTTTCTTTTCAGACATATCTATATATTGTATTCATACAACCTGCATGAATGTTTTTTGTTCAAAAGTAAATAAGGAACTAGTTTACTTTCGTTGCTTAAAAGTGTAGTTGCCACAAAAGTAACACATCTTTGGCTCAACTCTGTATCTATAAAACAAAAAAAGTGTTCTAAGGATTACTTAGAACACTTTTAAATAAGATTTTTTTCATTTGTAACAACAAAATGTTGATTTACAAAAACTATTGAAACGATAGTTCTCTTGAGAGTTCATCGTTCGATAGCATACTTGTTTTTTTAGAGACCTCTTTCGCAGGAGCTTCAGCACCAGGGCGAGCATCTTTTACATAGTTTCTATTTTGTCTAGCATAATCACCTTCCCACAAGAATGCAATCACTCCCCAAATTAATAGGGTCATTGGGAAAATAACTGTAGTAGCCATTCCTCCTACTTCTGCACCTAAATGCATAAAAATGCTAACAATATAATAAGCTTTGTACAAACTTAGTGTAATCATAGATAATCGAACAACAGCATCAGGAAGAATGTCTTTTAGAAATAAAGCAATTCCTACTTCAGCAAAAGTCACGATTAATAAAATCCAAAATCCTTTAACGCCTATTTTTATATCTTCTTTTCTTTGATCCTCGACACTTAGTCCATGTGAATGTCCCATGATATATATAATTTATTATTGATGTTTTTAATTATTGATGTCCTGTTGACTTAGCTCGTTCTATTATAATAAGTAGAATGCTAAGAATACAAATACCCAAACTAAATCGACAAAATGCCAGTAAAGACCTACTTTCTCAACCATAAGATGTCCATTGTTACGGACTCTATAGAAGCCAGACCAAGAGTTCAAAGCAATCACTAATAGAATTATTAGACCAGATAATACGTGAAATCCATGGAATCCAGTAATAAAGAAGAACAATGTACCAAACGCTGTTGGTCCCATCTCTTCTACTAATAATGTTCCAGCAGTTTTGTACGCTCCTGGAAAATACTCACCATCATGATAAGCAATCAAATAAGGATCACCAATTTCAAAAGTATTTTTTTTCTTACTTTGTACTAATGTCTCCGTTGCTTTCCCTTCATGTCTAGTGAAGTAATGATGATCAAATTTTTCAAAATACTTCTGATCATTTGCCGCATCATACAAATAAGGCAATGCCTCTTCACCGTGCCCTGCATCTGTGTGAATAGAAATCATCATTGTTTTTTCTTCCAAGTTAGGGTTCAATTTCTTAGCCTCCGCTAATGTAATATACTCTCCATTGTCCAAGGCAGAACTAAATGGATTGTTATAAATGGTCACCCCTTCTGCAACAATTAAATTCGTCCATTCCCAAGCTTGACAGCCTAAGAACATTCCACCACCGATGATGGTCAAGAACATCCATTTTACAACACCATGAACATTCTCTAATTTTCCTTCTTGCACTGCCCTAAGAACAGTTACCGAACTTACAATCAAAACAAAAGTCATGAACGTAACAAAAATAAGTGGAGCACCTTCGATTCCAAAAGGAGCCGTGCTAAATACGTGATCTGGGATAGGCCACGCATCCATGCTGAAACGCAAAGATCCATAAGCAATAAGGAATCCTGCAAAAGTGAAAGCATCAGAGAGTAGGAAATACCACATCATTAATTTTCCATACTCCGAGCGAAACGGAGAATCTCCTCCATCCCACAATTCTTCCATTCCGATTTCGTTTTCAATTTCGTGAACAGTATCAGTTGCCATTGTTACGACTTTAATTTTATATGAATATTAATTTTTATTTAAAACTATGGTTACTTATTGTTGAATCCACAAGAATAATAATAAGTATAACCACAAAATATCGACAAAATGCCAATACGTAAACGTTAATTCTAATCTTAATTGCCCCTTAGGCGTCCATTCCTTCGTACTGCCTTTCAAAGCATAGATCCAGCTAATCATCAGCGCAGTAATGCCACCAATAACATGCAAGGCATGTGTTCCTACTAGCAACACAAAAAAGCTACTAGATTGATTGGTCGAGATAAAAATCCCGTAGGTATCACTATTCAGTGTCAACCATCCCATGTATTGCAAAGCTACAAACAAAACTCCTAATCCTAATCCTACTGTTAGTAACAGTCTGTATAAGGCGTAATTTTTTGCGACAAAAGCTTTGTACGCTACATGTAAAATAACACTACTGGATAAAATAACCCCTGTGCTATAAAAAAACTCATCAACTATCGGAAACGACAACCAATTTGAGGCTGCTTTTCGAACAATATAAGCACTTGTAAACGCTGAAAACAACATCAACATACTTACGATTGCGGTCCACAAAGCAAACTTTTTTGGATGGACCCTTCTTATTTTTTTTGGAGATGTAACCATTTCCATATACTAGATTTTATCAAGAACTAATACAACCAAAACAACTGGCAAATATGCAAATGATGCGAACATCAATTTTCTAGCAGTTTGATCTGTACATTCTAGGTATAATTTGATGGCATAAGTTAGATAAAAGATTCCCATTATCAACATAACCACACAAGCAATATAGCCTGAAATATTAAAATACACTGGCAGCGCACTCATTGGCAATAAACATAGCGCATAAAAGATACATTGTAGTGCCGTGCTTTTATCCCTCCCGTCTATTTTTTTAGATGGTAACAAATAAAAGCCTGCATTAGAGTAATCTTTGTAGGCAACCCATGCAATAGCCCAAAAATGAGGAAATTGCCAAAAGAACTGAAGGCTAAATAAAAAGAGCGCTTCTGGTCCTAAATTATTTCCCGCAGCAACCCAACCAATCGCCATTGGTAATGCTCCTGGTATGGCACCAATCCATACTGCTACTGGAGAAACACGTTTCATTGGTGTGTATATAAAAGAATATGAAATTAGAGACAAAGCACCTAAAACCGCTGTCAAGGAATTAAAAGAAGAAAGTAATAGTAAACCTGCTACACTTAGCAAGCCCGCTACTAATACCGCTTCTGATGTTTCCATTCTACCTGTTGCGAGAGGACGATTCTCTGTTCGCTTCATGAGTTTATCATAGTCTTTTTCCAAGACTTGATTCAACGCATTTGCAGCTCCTGTCACAAAAAAACCTCCAAAACCTAATACAAATAGATCTTGCCAAGTAAAAACACTTGTCCCTAAAAGAAAGGTAATACAAGCAGAAAAAACAACTAAACTTGACAACTTAACTTTTGTCAAGAGTTTATAGTCATTCATCTTTTGTTTCAAAAAACTTCCAATACTTCCCGTATTACTGTTTGTTGTTGCCAACTTTTTGATATTTATAGGATTCCAACAACAGTTTATTTATTTATAGAACAAACTGTTGTTGGATAAATATTTTATTAATCATGTCCTCCGTCAACTTCTCCTTCTGCCAAAGGCTCCGTTTGCATGATAAACTCTCTACCATGACGTCCTAAATCATAAGGCCAACGGTGTACTTCAGGAATGTCTCCCTCCCAGTTTCCGTGTCCTGCATTGATCGGTGCAGTCCATTCTAAAGTTGTTGCTCCCCAAGGGTTCATCTCTGTTTGTTTTCTACCTCTGTAAATAGAGTAAAAGAAGTTAATAACAAACAACAGTTGAACAAGAAACGTCAAAATCGCTGCAATTGTCATGAATTCGTTCATCCCTGTAAATTCACTAAATGCTTGGAATTTATCAAAACGGTAATAACGACGAGGTACACCAGCCATTCCCAAATAATGCATTGGTCCAAAGATGGCATAAGCACCAATCATCGTTCCCCAAAAGTGAATCTTTCCTAATGTCTCGTTCATAAAACGACCATACATACGTGGGAACCAATGATAAATTCCAGAAAACATACCAAAGAAGGCAGCGACTCCCATTACAACATGGAAATGTGCTACAACGAAGTAGGTATCATGTTGTTGAAGGTCAATCGCAGCATTTCCTAAGAAAATCCCTGTCAAACCACCTGAAATAAACATAGATACAAAACCTACAGAGAATAGAGAAGCAGAGTTCAATCTCAAGTTTCCACCCCAAATAGTTGCAATCCAGTTAAATACTTTTACCGCAGATGGTACCGCAATAATTAAGGTAAAGAGGACAAATATATTCGCAATAAATGGATTCATTCCCGACATATACATGTGATGCGCCCAAACTAAGAACGACAAGACACCAATTGCTAAGATAGAAAACACCATCGCTTTGTAACCAAAAATTGGTTTACGTGCATGTACTGATAATACTTCTGATACTAGCCCCATTGCAGGTAAGATAATAATATATACCTCAGGGTGACCTAAGAACCAGAATAAATGTTGATACAAGATCGCTGAACCACCCACACGAGTCGTCAAGGCCTCTCCTGCTATAAAAATTTCATTCAAGAAGAATGACGTTCCTAATACACGGTCAAAGGTTAACATAAAGAAACCTGAAGCCAATACTGGGAAAGACAATAGTCCTAAGACTGCTGTTATTAAAAATGCCCAAATCGTTAGAGGCATTCTAAACATACTCATTCCCTTTGTACGCATATTTAATATGGTACTAATGTAATTAATTCCACCCAACAAAACAGAGACCACAAAGAATACCAAAGACAACAACCATAGCGTTGCTCCAGCCTTAGATCCATCTGATGCCTGTGGCAAAGCAGATAGTGGCGGGTATCCTGTCCATCCACCTGAGAATGGTCCTGTATTTAAGAACAAAGAGATAAATAAAATTGCGCCTGCCAAGAAGAAGAACCAGTACGATAACATGTTCATCATTGGCGAAGCCATATCTCTAGCGCCTATTTGCAAGGGAATCAAAAGATTACTAAAGGTTCCCGACAATCCTGCTGTTAGTACAAAGAATACTAAAATAGTACCGTGCATTGTTACCAGTGCATAGTAAAAATCAGCATCAATCTCACCAAGTCCTGTTAATGGATCAATATTAATCCATCCACCTAATAATGGTTGTAACCATGCCATATCTGCATCAGGAAATCCCAATTGCAAACGGAAAATGATAGACATACCTGCTCCGATAATTGCCCAGAGCATTCCTGTAATCAAGAATTGCTTCCCAATTGTTTTGTGATCTTGGCTAAAAATGTATCTATCTATAAACGAAGATTGATACTTATCACCGTGATGTTCGTGGTCTCCATGCCCGTGGTCATCGTGGTGTCCGCCATGCACTAATTCTTTCTCTACGATATTAATATCTGCCATGATAGCTTATATTTAACTATTAATATTTATAATTTCTTCTTATCTATTAACCTACTTAGCTGTATCCGATACAATTGTATCAATTTGTGGTACCGTTACAGGAACAGGTAGGGTCATTTTAACGTCATCGGCAATTGCCTTCGCAGCTGCTAATGCTTTATCTGATGAAGCTATATCTGTTGTTATACGAGCTGTTTTTTGAAGCGATTTTAATTCATTCATCGCTTTTTCTGCTCTTACATAATTCACAGAACCCATTTCAGCCTCATTTCTCATGTCTTTCATCTTGTTCATGTAAACATTTACACGAAGTTTGTTTTCTACTAATTTCTCTAAGTTAGCCGTTTTTCCTTTCAATGGATCTTGAGCTGTATTATATACTTTAGAGAAGTACTGAGAGTTGACAGAACCAGGCATATACGTATACTCGATGCTACCAGATGCGCTATCGGCAACTACTTCTTCTAGTTCACCACCTTCTTGCTCATCCAACCAGTCTAAGTATTCTTCTTCGCTAACAATTTTAACTACGTTTCTCATACTATAATGTCCATTACCACAAAGTTCAGCACAAGCCAACTCATAGTTAAACATTTCCCAACGTTTCTTAGTATCATCATTTCTATCTTCAACTTGCCATTCTGGCTCTTTGCTCAAACGACGACGCATAGAATCTGTTGTTACAGTAGGCGTAAAGTTAAAGTAAGTTGGCATACCAGGAACAGCATCTGTTTTGACACGCATATCACGGATGTAAAAGTTATGTAATACATCACGCGCAGTAATCCGTACTCTAACAGGCTTTCCTACAGGAAGTACAATTTCAGTTGTCATGAAATCATCCATGTTCTTCTCATCTGTCCAAGTTTGTCCTAGAGGATTGACACCTTTCTTGATTTGAGTAAAGTATTTTGTACCAATTTTTCCATCACGACCAGGATAGCGAAGAAACCATAAGAATTGAGAACCTGTTGCCTCAATTTCTAAATATTCGCCATCTGCCTCTGGAAGCGTTACACTAACAGCATCTTCTGGCAAATCCAACATAATGTTGTTCCATGCTTGTAATCCTCCTACTACTAGGAAAGTCATTACAACAGAAGGAATAATCATCCAGACCATCTCTAATGTTTCGTTGTGTGCCCAATAAAGACCAAGTTTGCCTTGCTTTCCTTTATATTTCCACACAAACCCAAATAATGCAATGTGTGTTAACACAAATACAATAGATGTAAAAAACAAAGTAAGGTTAAATAAATAATCTACCTCTGGTCCATGTAGTGATGCAGCAATGTTTGGTCCCCATCCCAAGGTTGTTGGAATGTAGTAGATGAAAGAAACCACACAGACAATTAAGAAACTTACCATAAAAATAATTCCTAATCCTGCCTGAAACTTGTTGATTTCATCTTGTTCTGCTGGGTCGTTACGTACAATAGATGCTAGCTCTCTAGCTTTTCCTATCTGCACGATAAATACAGCCAATAAAATGACACATAATGCCCCGATTGTAAATCCCATGTCTTTGATATTGTTTAAAAGGTCATAATAACCTTCAAATTAAAATATTCATTGTTTTATAATTACTAACAAATCACTAGAAAATAGTTCATTATTAGTGTGCATCTCTTTCTGGTCCAATTCCAGTATCATAATGCTCACTCTCCTTAATATATGGATCGTTTGGCGGATACAATGGCGCACGGCTTAACGTGCTAAAGGTAATAAATAGGAACAATCCTAAGAAACCTAACATAGTTCCCAATTCTAATACTCCAGGGAAATGTACTCCCATCACAAATTGAGGTTCTGCATGATGTCCGTCGCCATGTCCATGAGCAGCGTGATCGTGACCAGCCTCGTGATCGTGTCCAGCTTCGTGATCGTGCCCTACATCTGTAGCAGCGTGATCGTGTGCTTCACCATCGTGACTATGATCAGCAGTTTCACCATGTGTGTTATCTGTATGTT
>CACVAQ010000008.1:34365-45728 GCA_902727865.1 uncultured Aureispira sp.
TGATCGTGACCAGCCTCGTGATCGTGTCCAGCTTCGTGATCGTGCCCTACATCTGTAGCAGCGTGATCGTGTGCTTCACCATCGTGACTATGATCAGCAGTTTCACCATGTGTGTTATCTGTATGTTCGTCGTTGTGTGCATCAGCCGCTCCCTCTTGGTCCGCTTGATAAGTCGTCAACACAGCTTTAGGCGTTTCATTCATGTGATAAGTATTATCACCATGAGGTGCTGCATGATCGTCATGTCCTGCATGAGCTTTATGTAGTCCATGCTCGTAGTTGTACCAAACACCTGGCTTGATCATTTGGTAAAAATCCAACCAATGACCAAAGAATACCAATGCTGCAACAAATCCTAAAGTACCAAAAGTACGCTTAGAACTGTTCATCATTAAGATAAGGAATGGTCCTACAAAGTTCATCAATATATTCAAAAAGAAAACAACTTTGAATTGCTCAAAACGAATAAAGAAGTATTGTGTTTCCTCCCCGTTGTTTGCATACCAAATCAACATAAATTGCGAGAACCACAAGTAGGTCCAAAAGACACTAAATCCAAAGATATATTTTCCAATATCATGCATGTGCTCATCTGTAAACCTTTGTAATAAGCCTCTTCCTCTCAAGAAAAGGACTAACATAAACGTTACAGCTAACATAGCTACCCACATAGATACCGTTACATACCAAGCAAATAAGGTAGAGTACCAATGTGTATCTACAGACATAACCCATTGCCAAATAACATAAGCACTAGAAAAACCACCAATTGGCAAAAATGCTGCCGCATAGATACGATTCTTTCTTACGTTCTCAGGAACTGATTTTGCTGTTGTTACAGTATATGGAGTAGTATCTTCCGCTATAGAAATTTTTCTAAACATCACTGCAAAGAAAGTCCATATTAAAACGATTACTACCGTTAATAAATAGGCTGTAGGGTTTACAAAAGCAGATTTGTGAAATGCTAGTGGATCAAAGTTTTCAGCATCTTTGGGATCCAAAATAGCTAGATCGTTCCACATGTACAACAACTCTGTTCCATCTGCGTGTAAATAGATAGCTATTCCTAAGATTAAAAATAAGATAGCACCAACCCACAAAAAGTTCATAATCGCTTCGGGGATACGCTTAAACATCGCAACCCATCCACCCCATGCCAAAGCATGTGCTGCTAAAAATAGAACTGCTGTAAATGCAATTCCTGTAAAGAATACCGAATTGTGCAAGTAGTTTGTCCAAAAACGCATATGATGCATGTCCGCAGGACCACTTACATAGGACCAGCCTAAACAGACGGCACCAATAACCATCAATACGATGGTAAACAGCTTGGTCTTTCCGTCAAAAACAAAAGTTTCGTTGTTATGATTGCTCATTGTATATAAAAGTTATACTTGTTTTAATCTTAGATTACGCTTTATTGAAAACTAAACAAATTGTTATTGAACAATTTTTAGCTCTGTTCTTCTATTTTGTTTCATTCCTTCTTCTGTATCGTTAGATGTCAAAGGATTTGTGTCACCATATCCTTTATAAGCCAAACGCTCTGTAGCAATACCATGTCCTATTAAATAGTCATACACTGCATGTGCTCTATCTTCTGACAATTGAAGATTTTTAGCAGAATCACCTGT
Organism: uncultured Aureispira sp.; assembly: GCA_902727865.1. Classification (GTDB taxonomy): domain Bacteria; phylum Bacteroidota; class Bacteroidia; order Chitinophagales; family Saprospiraceae; genus Aureispira. Next base: position 36,003 of record CACVAQ010000008.1, read on the forward strand.
ATTATCAGTATGGCCACTAATTTCAATTTTCACAGAAGGATTAGCCGTTAATAAAGAGACTAAGGAGTTGAGTGTTCCGTAAGATTCAGCTTTTAAGTCAGCCTTTCCTACACTATACAACACATTATCTAATCCAATTTTCAAATCTTCTCCTGCAACAGTACCCGCTTTAACGTCATTCATCAAAGCCTCAAACGACTCTTCTAAAGAAACTGCCGTTGGAGCAACATTAACATTTCCTACAGGATTATACTCTGTACCATTCTTTTTTGCTTGCATAGAACGGATATAGTGAATCACTTTCCAACGCTCCATTGGAGACATTTTATCTACATGTGATTGCATCATTCCTTTACCATGCAAAATAGCACTTAAGAAACGACCATCAGTAGCGGCAGAAAACTCTTCGTTGACCAAGTTTGCAGGCTTGGCACTGTATTTTCCTTCTCCTTCATTATACAAGACACCATTTCCATCTAATTTATCACCATGACAAACCTCACAGTTGATAGAGTACAAATGTCCACCTTCTAGTAATACTTTTTCTAATTCTTTTTTAGAATCAAGTGTAAGTTCGTTTTGGAGACTAGCATCTGCCATCATCATAGCACGAACTTTTTCTTGAAGCGCTACATGTGTCTCATCAGCAGACGTTCTATAATCTTCTAAGTTTTGATATTTAGAAGGTAAGTAACCACGTGCTACAGTTCCTTTAACAGGTTTGCGAGGTCCAGCATAAGATCTATATGCTTCTTCTCCATCCCAAGTATTATTAAGATAATAACTGTTGTAGTTCGCTTCGTAGGCAATGGAATGTGCCATATCTGGCATGTATTCACTACCAGTGTTTTCACCTCCAGCACGCCCACAGCTCCACAACAAAAGACTAGCCAGACAAACGGTAGCCAATGAATATATGCTTGTTAGATTTTTCATTTCTATTTCGAATTATTCTTTAGATTTTAATATTAGATATCTTTAGTGTGAACTTCTTCTGCACTAGTTCTTTCCAATAAGACAGAAAGTGCTTCTACCTCTTCTTTAGAGCTGTGTGATACATCAAAAGCGATGCAAAACTTGTCGTCTGTAATTCTTGGATCTAAGTATGGGTTTTCAACCCCAAAGCCTAATCCACAAACAAGATAGAAGGTAATTACCATTCCCACTGCTGCCATCAATACCGTAAACTCAAACGTAATCGGAATAAACGCAGGCACAGAAAAATAAGGCTTTCCACCAAAAATAATCGGCCAATCACGGGTAAATACCCAAGACATGAAACCAAATGCTAAGGTTGTACCTGTCATTCCATAAATAAACCCTGCAATATGCAAACGAGATTCATTCAAGCCCAACACAGGATCTAAACCATGCACTGGAAAAGGAGTGAAGACATCCATAATGTCAGCGTCTTCTTTTTTGATTTGCTTGATTGCAGTCATGAGGATTTCCTCATCATTGTACAAGCCGTATAGCACTTTTTTATTTAATACTCTTTTCATGCTTATCTATATTTATAATAGGCGTTTGCCTAAGAGATTGCTTAATTGTTATTATTTATCATCTTTTTCAGAACCTTCTCCATCTTCAAAGTTCAAATCTTCTTTAAAATCTTCAATATTTTTGTCTATTGAAGTCTCTCCAATCCTTAGATCCGATTCAGAAGTTTTTTTTGTGTCAGGTGTTGTTTCTGTCAAATGCTCCTCGTGCGTATCGTGGTGTAAACCTGCATTGATTTCACCCGTTCTCTCTGCTACTGCAGGTCCTACATATTGATCACCAGAAGATTTTAAGATAGCCTTGATCTCTGCGATAGCAACTACAGGAGCTACACGCATGAATATTAGATAAAGTGTCCCAAACAATCCAAACGTAAATAGATAAATACCCATTTCTACCCAAGAAGGCGTATAGTAACTCCAACTAGATGGAATATAATCTCTTGCCAATGTTGTTGCGATAATTACGAAACGCTCGAACCACATACCAATATTTACAACAATAGATAAAACAAATGTCCATACTAAAGAACGTCTAATTTTACGGAACCAGAAGAACTGAGGAGAAATAACGTTACACGTCATCATCGCCGCATAAGCCCACCAATAGGGTCCTACTGCACGATTATAAAAGGCATATTGCTCATAAATATATCCTGAATACCAAGCTACAAATAACTCCGTCAAATAAGCAACCCCTACAATTGAACCAGTCAATACGATTACTTTATTCATCGACTCAATGTGCTCGATTGTTATATAGTCTTCTAGACTTAGAATAGATCTAGTAATAATCATCAAAGTACACACCATCGCAAATCCTGAGAAGATTGCCCCTGCCACAAAGTAAGGAGGGAAAATCGTTGTATGCCATCCTGGAATTACAGAAGTAGCAAAATCAAAAGATACAATTGTATGTACAGAAAGTACCAAAGGTGTTGCTAAACCAGCCAATACCAAAGATAAAGATTCCCAACGTTGCCAATGCTTAGCAGAACCAGTCCACCCCATTGACAAAAAGTTGTAAATTTTCTTTCTGAACCCTTTTGCACGGTCACGAATTGTTGCAAAATCTGGTACTAAACCAGTGTACCAGAACAACAAGGACACTGTAAAGTATGTACTAATCGCAAATACATCCCACAAAAGAGGCGAGTTAAAGTTAACCCACAAAGGTCCACGTGTATTTGGATAAGGAAATACAAAGAATGCCATCCACATACGTCCCATGTGAATACCTGGGAAGAATGCCGCACATATTACAGCAAAAATTGTCATCGCCTCAGCAGCACGGTTTACACCAGTACGCCATTTTTGACGGAACAACAACAGGATCGCAGAAATCAAGGTTCCTGCATGACCAATACCTACCCACCATACAAAGTTAGTGATATCCCATCCCCAACCAACAGTACGGTTCAAATTCCAAGTACCGATACCAAACCATAAGGTAAAGAAAACGGCAATACCACCAAAGGCTAAAAGCCCTAAGCTACCCAGCAAACAAAGTACCCAGCCCATTCCTGGTAATTTCTCCGTTGGAGAACAGATATCTTCTGTTATTTGATGATACGTCTTGTTGCCCGTTACTAATGGTGGGCGAACATTTGATACAACAGTGCTCATAAAATTTATGTTTTTATCTAAATTGTATTTATCTACTTTCTATTCTATTTATTTCTTACTAAGCAAAGTCTTCGTCTTTGTTAATTACTTTCATCAAGTAATTAATAGAAGAGCGAACATTTGTTTCTTCTAATGCAATATACGAACGTTGTGTTCTTTGCAATTTATAAACTTCACTATTTGGATTGTTGTCGTCACCAAAAAGGATTGCTCCAGTAGAACAAGCTTGTGCACAAGCTGGAGTTACATCCGAATCTTTTAGTTTACGTCCTTCTACTTTTGCAGACAATTTACCCTCTTGGATACGTTGAACACAGAAGCTACATTTTTCGATCACACCACGAGTTCGAACCGTTACGTCTGGGTTTAAAACCATACGCGTCAAGTTGTCATTCATGTAGTTGTAATCTTCTCCTTCTGTACCTCTATTCATATCCACCTCATTCGATGGGAAAATATCAGCAGAAGTATAATCCAACCAGTTGAAACGACGTACTTTAAATGGACAGTTATTTGCGCAATAACGAGTACCAACACAACGGTTATACGTCATTTGGTTCAGTCCTTCCGAACTATGATTCGTAGCAGCTACAGGACAAACATTCTCACAAGGAGCGTTATCACAGTGCTGACACATCATTGGCATATATACTGCATTTGGTGTTTCTTCATCTCCATAGAAATAACGGTCAATTCTCAACCAAGTCATCTCATGAACATTGTTCACCTCGTACTTACCCACTACAGGAACATTATTCTCAGCCATACAAGCCACTGTACAAGCACCACAGCCAGTACAAGAGTTCAAGTCAACTGCCATTCCCCAATGGTGTCCCATTCCGTAAAACTCTTTACGATCTGGATATAAGCCTTTGCTATTTAAGTATTGGTAACCTTCACGTTTTTTAGCTAATTTTTCAACCTCTTTTGCAGCATCTTTAGCTGTAGATTGGAAGAAAACAGAACGCTCAATCAAAGCACCTTGAAAACCTTCATTCTGCTCATCTACATTAAATGGCTTTTCTTCACCAGTAGCGTAAGTATGCATTTTAGTTTTTCCTGTTCCTTCGTCCGTTGTTGTCAAACCATAAGTATGATGCATTTGCACACAAGCAAATAAATCATCATGCCCTTCATATTCTGACAAAGAACCAGTTCCAGAGAAGTTAAATCCTTTTACAGCAGGGAATAAATTTTTCCCAACACCATTTCCAGCTTTACCAGCTCTAGTACGTCCATAACCTAAAGCTATAGAAACTGTACCTTCTTGTTGTCCGAATGTACGGAAAACAGGTAGTTTTTCAGAAACACCATTTACTGTAATCGTTGCAAAATCACCATCTTTTAAGTTATTTAGAGACTCATAACCAGACGCTCTATCCCACTTTAATGGAATTTGAATAAAGTTGTCCCAAGTGGTACGCATGATTGGATCAGGCATTTCTTGTAACCAAGGATTGTTTGCATGTTGACCAGATCCTAGCTGTATACTTTCGTAGAATGTTACTTCTAAAGCAGCTGGTTTCTTTTGTGTCAAAGCAGCGATAGCTCCTGCTGCCCCCGAAGCCGTTGGCGTTTCGATAACTGCTGGTGCATCCATTGTTTCTGGAGCAGCTACAGTTGGCATTTCCATGGCTGTTTCTGCAATTGTAGTACTTGTTTTGAACCAACCATTGTGCAAAGAGTTGTTCCAGAAAGATTGGAACGTCATGTAATTACTTTGAGCAGGGAACATTTTCGTTTTCCAAGTTTCTTTCATGAATTCATGATAAGAAGTTGGTATTCCAGCCCAAACTAATAAAGACTCACCTGCTTGACGCGTGCTAAACAAAGGAGAAATAGTTGGTTGAACAACATAGATTTCACCTTTCTTAGGTTCTGCATCGCCCCAAGATTCTAACGTATGAGGCGCTGGCGCTACATATTTACAAACCTCAGCAGTCTCATTCAACGTTAAAGCCAAAGAAACAGACAAGGCTACTTTTGGAAGTGCTGTCGTAAATTCCTTTGCCAAACCAGGAAGGTCATAAGCAGGATTTGCACCATCACAAACGATGATTGCACCTACTGTACCATTTTTCATATCATTTACCAAAGACTGAGCAGCTCCATCACGTCCTAGACGTTGTTTAGAGTGCATGTCTTTCGTCAAAGTTAAGGTTGAATTTACCGCACCCAACATTTCGTTGATTGCATTCACTGTCATTTGAATATTAACATCGTTAATACCACAAACAACCAATGCTTTGCGTGCATTTGCAACTAATTTCTTAGCCGTATCTTTAATTGCTTTAGGGGCCTTTGACCAACTAAATGTTGGTGTAAAACCTAGAGGAGTAGCACTGTTTCCAGTTGCTTTTGCAACCTCTGTATACAACATTCCAACAGCAGCACCCCATTCAGAAGGCTTGATCAACACTCTATGATCTGCGTTAGAACCTGTCATAGACATACGAGATTCAAATTGGATGTGTGTAGACATTGTTTTGTCTGCCCCCACTTTGATATCATTGTCCGTTACTTTACGATTTTTGATATAATCTTTAGAATACTCTACTGGAGAAACCCAAGTACCCAAGAAATCCGCTTCAATAGCTACTATACACTTTGCTTTATCAAAGTGGTAAGCTGGAATCCAAGCTTTGTTATACATTTTTTCGTTCGCCTCAATAATAGCAGAGTAAGAAATCGGATCGTACTGAACCAATTGTGCGCTAGGGTATTTCCCTTTAAACGCTTCTACAGCCGCTATAAATGTAGGGCTATTATTCGTATGAGAAACAATACGGATTTGACCTTTCAAACCAGTTTTCACTGCTTTGTCCAAATCAGCCCAAGACAACATCGCTTCCGCTTCTGCTTCTTTTCTTTGTTTCTGATTTTTAATTTTTTCTGCTTTCAATAACTTAGCAACAGTTCCAGGACCTTTTAGACGATTGGTATCGTATAGTTCTAAAATAGAAGCTTGGCTTCTAGCACAAGTACCACCAGCTGTAAAGGTTGGGTCTTTTTTATCTCCAGGATTTCCTTCGATCTTAATTGGACGACCTTCACGAGTTTTTACTAATGCAGGTAAAACATCTCCCCCCTGCACAATAGCAGAAGCAAAATAAGTTGCGACACCTGGAACGATTTCTTCTGGTTTGATTACATAAGGAATTGCCGTTTTCACAGGCGTTTCACAACTTGCTACAGTAGCAGCGGTGATACCAAAACCCATATACTTTAGGAAATCACGGCGACTGTGCTCGCTAGTTTCAGATCCTTCAGTGTGTGCAAATTCATTTTGCTGTAAATCATTAGTAGAAATATTATTGGTTAAGTCTTCAACACTTACCCAAACTTTGTTGTTGTTTTCCTTCTTATTCATAGTCTTATAAGATATATTGGAAGTAGGGTTTTACCCCCTTGTTATTGCTAATTTATTATAGAAACAAAGTATCTTTTCAACAAAACCCTTTTGTTGAAAAGATACGTTAGAAACATGGACTAGTAGTGACATTTTTGACACTCCAAACCACCAATTTCTTCAACAGTAACGCCTTTACGTTTTTTGTCGTCTAACTCTTTATGGTATTGCTCATAATATTTGTAGTCCGTATAATAAGCATTTGCTTTATTCTTCTTACCATCATAAGGTGAGTTTTTACCTTCATTCAAACCATCTTTGAATTGAACTTCAGTTTGTCTATGACAATTGATACACCAGCCCATTGATAATGGAGAATGTTGTTTGACAACATCCATTTCAGCCACTTCACCATGACAAGTTTCACATTTCACTTTACCTACTGTTACATGCTGAGCATGATTAAAGTAAACATGATCTGGCAAGTTGTGTACACGAACCCATTCAATTGGTTTACTGTAAGTACCTTTGATAGAAGCTAATTGCTCATCAATCATTTTGTTTACAGTAGTTTCGTTTTCTTTCCACTCTTTGTTGTAAGTCTTTCTCAACCATTTTTTATAGACATTGGCTCTTTCTTCTCCACTCATATCTTCTGGTAGGTAAGAGTTTGACAATGGATTGAAACCCGATGCTGCATACACCTTAATCAACTCTTTTGTCCCATCTTTAGATCCTTTTTGGATATTGGCGTGACAGTTAATACAAGTATTAGAAGCAGGAATGACAGAATGTTTAGAGCGACGAGCACCATCGTGACAGTACTGACAGTCAATTCCGTTATCACCTGAGTGAATTTTGTGAGAGAAGTTAATCGGTTGCTCTGGTGCATAGTCTTGTTGACGCCCCATATCAATTGCATTATTAACAGTTGTATAACCGCCAAATAATACCGCAACAAAAATTAACAACTTAACTACAGATGGTCCTAATAATACGCCAAGAATAGATTTCTCTGCCGTAACGACTGCACCTGCCTGCTGTTGAGACAAACGTGTCAAGCTATTAATATAGCGACCTAATAAAGCAATCGCTAATAATAGTACCGCTACTAAGCTGTAGCCCAACCAAGGACTACTTTCTGATTCACTTTTAGTGATCTTTGTGTCTTCAGTTGTACCTGTAGCGCCACTTGCTTTGGCAGAACTTTTCTCTTTAACAAATTCCAAGATGTCATCAATCTGAGCATCTTTCAAATTTTCGAAAGCTGTCATTGCAGATGGAGACCACTCAACCATTTGTATAGCACGAGGGTTACCTGAAGCTGCTAAACCTTCAGAATTACGGATCCATTCGTAAATGGCACCAGGGTATTCCGCCCAATTTTCCTGCGCTGTCTGTAATGCAGGTCCCGTCATGTCACTTACCATGTTGATGTTGTGACAACTAGCACATTTCTCCAAAAATAGAGATTTCCCGTTAACTGCATCCGCCGCCATTGACCAATTTGGCAACATTACAATTAACAAAGTAATTGCGCAAAAGCTTAAAAGTCTTTGATATATCATTTTGTAATTTTTTTGTCAAAAAACAACTCTTGTTGTGATTTAAGGTAAAAATACAACCCACAAATCTTTTTTACAAATGTTACTAGAATCTATATTCTATTTAGAGCCAATCTAAATAACCTTTCTTTAACTTTTGTTTAACTCGTTTGCAAGTCTGTATCTTTCGCCTTAGTTCAAAGCCCAACATAAAAAGCTGATTTTCAAACCTTCTATACGTTATCTTGTAATTCTCAATATATTTTTACAGAATCTTAATCGCTAAGTTAAAATCCTTCTTCATTTTTTCGCATTTTTCAAAAAGAAAAATCACAGAATTGTCAAAATTTATTGAATTAGTCAAATGGATAGTTGATATTTGCAAAACATTGGAGTTAACGCTTTCTTTTGAGATTGATAGATTGTTCTATGGATTTAATAGAATTTCAGTAACACTTCGATTTTTTTTATAATTATAACAGGGAGACTTAAAATGTTTGAGATAGGAGCTAAAATACGATTCAAGTACACAGGGATGCTTGCAGAAATAATTGAGAATCACCAAGACGGTAGTTATACCGTGTGGTTAGAAGAGGAACAGGAGGATGGTATTGCCTTTGAGGATGATATTGTATTGGATCGAAACTTTAAAGCTATCGAGCAATCCGAGCAACAGAAGACGGTCAAGAAAAAGAAAAAAATAAAAGGGCCCTCTACAGAAGACTTGTTTTATAGCAAAGCAGAACTTGATCATAAAAAAAGAGCGGCTCTTCAGCCTAAGAACAAAAAGAGTCTTATTGTCACTAGCAATAAACAGGACGCTATAGATGAAGATACATTTGTCCCCACTCCTATTTTCCAGCAAGTTCCCAGTAATAAAGGCTGTTATCTTGCCTTTCATCAAACCTCTAATAGTTCTTACACGATCTATTTAGTTAATGATACCTTAACGTCTTTTAGTTTTGAATTCAAACTGTTTTTGAATCAACAATTAGAGCATGGGTTTAACAAAGTGATTCCTGCCAATACTTTTTTCGCCATTGGGGAATTACTACAGGCTCAATTTAATGACGCTCCGTACATTAATTTTGTTTGCCCCAAATTTGAATTTAAAAAAGTAATCAAACTCAAATACCTCAAATTTTTACGGACAAAACAAGCAATTCCTTTGATGGGTTTAGAAACCTACGGCTTTTTGTTGTTTGATAAATTGAACCCATACTTAAAGAAAAATCATTCTATCAAAGACTATACTAGTAACCACAAAAGAGAACAAAGTCATTTGATGGCTCCAGTGAATCGCTTGTACCGTTCTTTTGATCTGATGGATGTTGCTTCTTTTGAACAAGAACTAGATTTACATGCAGAGAAGTTAGTCAACGACACCTCTGAATTTACCCCTAGAGAACTTTATGACTTGCAATTACAGGTTTTGGAAGACTTTATGAACACAGCTATTGAATTTGGACTAAAGGAAGTCTTCATTATACATGGCTTGGGTAAAGGTAAATTAAAACAAGGGGTGGATGATTTTTTACGGTTTCATGGTGATGTAAAAACCTATAAAAACGAATTTCATGAAAAATATGGCTTTGGAGCAACAAGAGTGCTTCTAAAAAAATAGGCGAATGCCTAGACCTCCTTACTAGACCAACAAAGTAGAACAAAGCCGTCAATGAATGCTTCCTTGACTCCCTATTCCTAAGAA
>CACVAQ010000008.1:45828-51287 GCA_902727865.1 uncultured Aureispira sp.
TAAGAAAGAACAAAAAGAAAGGAACTGGCAGTAAATCCTATAAAATTATTAATTGCCTTTAGCCTATCAATAATATTCAGATTTCAGCCTGCTTTTCGGTCAGACTACAGCACTGATAAATAGCAATTTAGTCGAATAACCTAAAAGATCAACCCCATCTACTCCAAAGTTTGTTGTTACTATAAACAGCACTGCTGCCAAATTACAAAAAAATTAAAGCAAGATAAGGTCTATTTTTTAAAGAGTATCCCTTATCTTGTTAGCGTTGAAATCGTCTGCGATGGAAGGCAACTATTCTTTGTGGTTGGTTGACAACTCAAAAGATTCCCCGCAGCTAATTTTTGCCAAAGCAGCTTTTTTTTCTTTTCATCAATCCCCCAATTACCAATCCAATCAACCATCTGTCCTTAGAATCGAAAACGCCCCTTTTAATCGTTTCTAAAATAGAATGCATCTTAGAATCAAGGGAATACGTTTACGCTTTCCCTCCATAAACGATTATACACAGGATGAATCAATTCATAATTGCCGCCCTACTCCTATTCCCGTTCCTCGCATTTGCCCAAAACTCTGATTACATTATTACCAAAGAGCCTATTAAAATCTATGGAACAATAGATCCACTAAATTTGTCCCTCAATGCTAGTAGCATTACATTCAAAGACAAAAAAGGACAGACAAGAACTTATACGCCCTCTGAGGTATCCGAATGGCGTAAAGATGGGCTTGTTTACAAAACAAAACGGTATCCATTTAAAAGAAAAAAAGCCGTTGCGACCTTTATGTTGGTGCTATCTGAAACAGTATCAGGGGTCAGTGTTTACGAATATTCGAGTCGATTTAAGCCCAAAGGTAGTAGCGATTTATTTTTGGAACGAGCTGGAAAATTAACAAAAGTTCGCTTTGGTCGATTCAAAAAACAAATGACAGACTATTTTAAGGATCGCTCAGAAATCACTCAATTAATTAGCGACAAAGAAGTCAAAAAAGGCGATTTATTAGCCTTAGTCGAAGAGTACAATGAGGTATTGGTTGATGCGGTTGAATACGATCCGACGCCTTTTGCTCTAATAAAAAAAGCCAAAAAGCAAGTTTGGAGCTTTAATGATCTATTATTAAGTGCCGACGAAGCCGCAAAAAAATACAGGGCGGCTATCGAAGAAGCTACCAAAGGTATTTTAGACAAAAAAATACAAGCGATTGAAATTGACTATGGTATTGGCTTATCTTTTTTTGAGCAAAAAAAATACGACGAAGCACTCCCTTATCTAAAAAGTGCTTTTCAAGCGATTGAAAGGCATAAAATAACCATTGACAAAGCGCCTCGTATTGCCTCTATGTTGGCTATTATTTATGCTAGTCAACACAAATACAATCTCGCTATTAGTTATAATAGCAACGCTCTGTTACTTTGGAAAAAGGGCTTTTCTAACAAATCAGATGCTTTTTATCTGTATAACAGTTATCTTACTCAAGGAAAAATCATTCAAGGTTTAAGTGCCTCTAGGTTGAATGTTTCTTGGTACAAAATGACTGTCAAAGACAGCCAAAAGGATTGGAAAGCACAACTAAAAATTAGAAATTTAACCCCAATTGTTAATGCCAACCAATCTGACAAATCGGTTGATTATAATTTAGCCTTACTTTTTTATAAAAGTGCCGAGGATCTGCTCTCCAAATTACCTCAAAAAAAACAGGCGAATAAAAAGATTGAACTCTATATCTTAATTGGAAAATTATATTTTGAGGCAGGAGATTATCAACTTTCTCAAATTTATTATGAAAAAGCCTTAAAAACGATTCATACGTCTTATCAAAATGAAAATAGCCATCCTAGAAAGGGAGAAATTGAAGGTACTCTGAGCGAAATTTACTTGGCCAATCAGTTGTATGCAGAAGCGCTAAGTTATATTGAACAAGCACAATACAGTCAAGTTGGTGCCGACATAGCAATCAATCGTTCCTTATTGGATAATATTTATAAGATTCCCTTTCCGCTTGAATTGTTAAACTCCATTGCGACCAAAGGAATTATTCTTTACGAACAAAACAAATTAAATCCTTCGGAAGTTGAATTAAAGAAAATATTGGCACATTATGCCATTGCAACGGAGTTGTTGTATAAGCTTCGGTCGACGCAACGCAATGACGAATCCAAGTATAAATTAGGCAATATTACACATCGACTCAGTCAACATGCCGTAACCATCTGTAACACCCTGTTCTTAAAAACTCAAAACAAAGACTATTTGCGCCAAGCCTTTCTCTATGCAGAGCTTTCCAAGAGTGCGGTATTGTTTGAAACCATACACCATCTAAAATCTATGGAAGTCGCTGGCATTCCTAGAAATTTGACGGTCATGGAAAACGGGTTTAAGGTTCAGATTTCTTATTTGAAAGGCGAAATTTTTTATGAACTACAACAGGGAGCCGATGCCAATAAGTTACGGATAGAACAACTACAAAATAAGGTGGCAGCGATCTCGAAAGAACATGCTGCTTTGCTCAAAAAACTAGAGCAGGATTACCCGGCCTATTATCATCTAAAGTATAGTAATAAAGGTGTTACGGTAGATGAATTGCAAGAAGCCTTACAAGCAGATGAAGTTTTTTTAGAATATGTCGTAACAGATACCTTTGTGTTTGTCTTGGCCATTACCAACCAGGCTATCAAAAGTCAATTTAAAATCCTGAAACGTCCTTTGTCTTATACCGTAAAAAAACTTCAGAAAGCCTTGATTAACAACAAGCCAGACTTATATGCGGTTCATGGAAATGTGCTTTACGAAAGCGTGCTTGGCGAACTGTCTGCCTTCATAAAAGGTAAAAAGCTAATTGTTGCGCCAGATGCTGAACTTAACTATATTCCTTTTGGTGTTTTGCCGACCAATCAGCCCCAAATCAAAAATACAGGGACTTCTATTTATCAACAAGTGCGTTTTTTGATAGAAGGACACTCTATTTATTATAATTATTCGGCTGGTATGTTCTTGCTTGGTAAGAAGGCTACGCATCAGCAACGTTCTTCTAAAAAAATAGCGACTTGGGCGCCCAATTTTACGTCAATGGAAGCAATTATCAAAGAAAAAGGGATTGGAAAAATATTAGCGCCACTGCCTGGCGCACAACAAGAGGCACAGCATATTGCAGAGATGTTTGGTAGCCATGCCTATATTAATGCGGCCGCTTCTGAATTACAGTTCAAAACAAAAGCAGCCGAATACAGTGTTTTGCATATTGCGACACATGGGGTTTTAAACGATTTAGATCCTATGTTTTCTAGTTTGATTCTGAAAAACGAAACCATAGAAGATGGTATTTTACACGCCTTTGAGCTTTATAACATGCAACTAAATGCAGATTTAGCCGTCTTGAGTGCCTGTAATACAGGAATGGGGAAACTCGCAAAAGGAGAAGGTATCTTTAGCATTGCTCGTGGGTTTTCTTATGCTGGAATTCCTAATATTATTATGAGTAAATGGCCCGTGTCGGATTGGTCTACAGAATTGCTGATGAAACAGTTTTATAAAAATCTAAAAACAGGGATGCCAATAGACCAAGCCTTGCAACAAGCAAAAATTAAGTATTTAAATGATAATAGGGATGCCCCCAATTTATTGGCACCGTTCTATTGGGGCGGTTTTGTCTTATCGGGAAATAGTATTCCAATTGAGGCGCTAAAAGATAAGGGCTTAGGCTACTTATGGTCTATTGGCGGTTTTAGTCTGCTTGCTATTTTTTTATTTATAAAAAGAAAATATCAAAAACTATCTTAATTTTTATTCTTATTCCTCTGATATTTTTAAATTATGGTTTGAAGTTTGCTTAAAAGTTCCTGATAACAGTACTCCGTTGAAAATCCGAAGGAAGCGCAGCCACGGCACGTATTAACAAAGGGGCACGACCACGAACAATAAGTGAAACGTTCTTGACCAAAGGAAATAAGTAGCAGCGCAGCTAGGTAAGCATAATGAACGAATCAACGGAGTATTATTATAAATTAAGCCGTTTTACTCTTGTGCTTTTCATTGGTTTATTTTTTTACTATTCCTAACAATTATTTTCCTCCTTAATTCCCCTTTAACGACTTTTAAATAACTCACTATGCAACGTTTTTTATTCGTCCTTTCCTTAGTGTACTTGTTCTATTCTGCAAATGCACAAGATACTACAAGCATTCTTTATGCAAAAGATTCTAGCTCTATCATCAAACTTCATAACGACTTAAAAATAGTCTATGTTTTTTCTGATTCAGAGCCATATATTGTCCCAAAGCAACTTTCCGTTCAACTTAGTTTTGAAGAAACATCGATTACAATTCTCACCACCACAACTCAAACCACGAATCATGGACGAACAGTTACCTTGGGAGAGTTTCCAACGAAACTTTTGGATACAAAATTAAGAGGGCATATTGTTTTTGGAAAAATGCTATTAAATGCCTTAGACAGCATTGATTCAGATTCTACCATTATGATTCAGACGAAGGCGCTGCTAAATAACAGAACGATTACAGGGCCTTTATACTTAGATTTTAAAGGTAGTCCAGGTATTTATGAAACGTACTGGCAGGAGATTGAATATTTATTATTATTAGAAAAGCAATCCATTTTAGAAGATTCCATTCTAAAATTAACCGCAGACAAGCAACGCGCAAAAGCGCTTATGGATGCTAGTAATAAATACGTTGTTGCAACGACTGCTCAAATAGAAAGCAATCAAAAAGAATTAGACAAAAAATACAGCCAATTTAATTCTACCATAGAAAGTCTCAAAAAAATTAATCGTCGTATGGACGAATCGTTTGAGAAAGCTAAGTTGGGTCAACCATTAACAGAAGAAGAAACAAAACTCATTGCCTACCTCACAACGGATGGAAGTAAGATCAAAAAAGAACTCAAACAAAAACCGAATGGTTCTGAAGCCTTAATCGTTTTTGAAAAAATGTCTAAAGCGACCTCCTTAAATAATACGGCTCGAAAACAATACGACGACGCCAATAAAATACTCCAAACTCGAATACAGCATTTAAAAGGTTTTAACCTCAAAGCTAAAAAAGTAGAACAACGTTTGGCCGTTCTAAAAACAGCACTAAATTTTTAAGGCACGTCTTTCATTCGGTACTTATTGCGAATGTTCCACAGAAAGGTCTTTGTTTTTTTTGAACACTTAGCAAGCCTCTATTTAATTTAAAACATGCCTAAAGCACACTTATTGCTTTAGGCATTTTTTGTGTCTACTTTACTTTGAGTAAAACCCAAATGGCAAATAAAATATTCCTGCCCGAAAGGAAATAAATAACAGCACAGCTACCTACATTAGGTTAAAACATCTATGACCAACAGAAAATTAACCAAAGAATAAAACCAAATAGTACTTAAGTTTTATCTTTTTTAATGAAATTTAATATTACATATCCATTTTTTAATGAAATTAAATTTTTAATCGTATTATTATAA
>CACVAQ010000008.1:51387-56081 GCA_902727865.1 uncultured Aureispira sp.
CCCCCTCTTATTCCCTCTATTATTACTCTACTTAACGGTTCTTTGACAATTTTTGCCAAATATTTAAATAACAGATAGCTCTTAGCTGATTTTTAGATTTTAGATACTAGATTTCAGATCGAGCAGCTCTGTTGGTGTAAAACACCAAGCCTGCTCGTTCGCTCTGCTCATGCTATTAGACTAAGTTATTGATAATCAATTCTTAGTCTAATATCTAAAATCTAAGAGCGAAGCGATCTAATATCTAAAAAATTTAATTCCAAAGCTTACTTTTTCTTATTAATGCAAAAATTGTCAAAGAACCTACTTAACGAACTTCCTACTTATCCCACTTAATCCTGTCAGCATTTTACTTGTTCGTCGTCGTTGTGAAGTCTCAAAAGCTCATCAAATACGAGTAGAGCAAGTCACAAAGCGAATCGCCGTAGCTATTTGACAAAACCCCAACGAAGCCTAGGGCAAAAAATGATTTAGCTGCTGCTGATTTACAATTCATATTTGAGTATTACTTCATGATAAACAACTTCATTATTCATCATATTAAAATTTAATTTTATGAACAGAATTACAACGAGCATCGCCATTTGGGCCTGCCTACTCTTAAGTGCCTTATCTTTACAGGCACAAACGATCACAACATATCAGCTTCCAGCTCCTCAACAATTAACGCCCTTATTTATTGGGCCAATTACAGGCAGTGGGATTTATTATGGCGCAAGTCCAGAATACGTCAATCCAAACAAACCTGTTATTGTCTACGTACATGGTTTTGTTGATTTGAATAATGCATGGTTTATTCCTGGCAACGACATGTACGACAATACCTACAATGCCAATCAAAATTGTGCCTTTGTGGCAATGACTAGAGGAGGAGGCATGTGGACAAATGGTGATCTTTTAGCCGATATGTTGGATGACATTACGCAACATTTTGGGGTAAGTGATGTTGTTCTTGTAGCACACAGTAATGGAGGAAAAGCTTCTGAAGTTGCTATGATTACACACAACCGTCGCCATAAAGTAGAGCGTGTGATTTCTTTAGGAACACCTTTTTATGGTACAGAATTGGCGAATGTTGCAGAGGCTCCTGGCTTTAACTTGTTAGTAGACCTAATTGGTTTAGGTGGAGGAATGTCTACTTCTACTACTTATTATATGGGAGGTTATGCCCGTCCTCTGTTAGATTGGAACTGGCGGAATCAACCTGGCAAATTCATTAATTTTGGTGCTTGGGGCTATGACAATGGTACGACACTTGCTGGACGACCTATAATGACTGCTAGTGGTATTTTATTAAACTGGCTGGGTTCTGGTGCTTCTGTTGGTGGAAATGATGGTGTAACGCCTTACTGGAGTTCTTCTCGTCGTTGGGGCCGCCCTCAATGGACAACAGGGCAGGGTAATCCTGTTTCTCAGTTTGACCACCTTGATGTTTCCCTTTCTAATGTTGTTTGGAATAGCATCGAACCTTTGTTCACGGCACCGCTTTCTTCTTTAAGAACAAATCCAAACCAAGTTGAGCAAGCTGCCGTAGTGAATGAAACAATCTCTAGTCGCTTACAATTCTTAGCTTCTGAGGACAAAAACCGTTCTTTTACAGTTGAAAATGGCGTAAAGGATTTAGCAATGATTATTTTACACCATTCTGAAGACGATCAATTTACACTACAACAAGTATCTCCTAATGGAACCTTAACGGCTCTTGATTTTGACCTAAACGCAAATCGTACTACTTCTGATTTAATAGCAGGTAAGTCTAGTTTTATTTCCTTAAATCAATTGCCTGTTGGCGAATATATGGTCACTAGTAAAAGTGAATTTGCGGCCATTATCAACCACAAAAAAGGCGTTGAGTTAGAATACAACAACAGCCACCAATTTGCCTTTGAAAAAACAGCAGATTTTGAAGTAAAGCTGAATCAAGCTAGTCAGTACGATTTGTCAGATCTATCCTTGAAAGCTATTATTACGTATAAGCATAAACTAGATGGTTCTCCTTTAGAGAAAGAAGTAACGTTCATTGAAAACTTTGAAGCGACAGAAGAAGGTACTTATATTTTACGTCCAACAAAGCGTTTGGCTAATGGGGTGTACAACATGGTTATTCAAGCACAACATCCTAAATTTCAAAAATCATTAGTAACTGGATTTGTTATGAATAATGAAGGAGCCGTTCCTGCTAGAAAGACGGTAGAAACCGCTATTACTTCTTTGGCTGTTTATCCAAACCCTGCCAAAGACTTTATTCAAATTAGCTTTGAGAACGACCAAGCCGCTCAAGTAAGTTTGTATGATATTAATGGTAGAATGTTGCACCAACAAACGGTTCAAGAAACTGGACAACAACAACTTCAATTGGATTTGAACCAATTGAAATTGAGTCAAGGAACTTACTTCGTGGAAGTTCAAGTTGGAGCAGAAAAAATGACAGAAATTTTTGTCAAATTGTAATTTGTGTTATACTTGAGGTTAAATTGAAAATTGGTCAACCAATTTTCAGTTTAACCGTTTTATAGATTCATTATTCTGTGGAAAAATCGAAGAAGCAATAGACTAAAAGCCCAATACTCCTAAGTACAATATATTGAGAAATAAAGCATAGCAGTTTTATTATCGGCTAAATATTTTTAATCATATCAAAATAATTTTTCATGAATACATTTAAAATAAGCCTCGCCTTATTTACATACTTAGTAATCAGTGTATGTTCTCTAAATGCACAAAACATTTCCATCAACTACTTACCTACTCCTCAATTAGTTGCGCCGCAATATGGTCAAAACATTTCGAGCAAAAGTATTCATTATGGCGCAACTCCCGCTAACTTAGATCCTAAAAAACCTGTGATTGTTTACGTACATGGTTTTTCAGATTTGGCTGGAATATGGTTTGGCAACAACAATCAAATGTATGCCAATACCTACAATGCAGGACAACACGCTGTATTTGTTGCCATGACTGCTGGAGAAGGAATGTGGGAAAATGGTGAAATATTAGCCGACATGCTAGACATTATCACCGAACACTATGGCGTAGAACAGGTTGTTATTGTTGCACATAGTAATGGTGGAAAAGCTTCAGAAGTAGCAATGATTACAGAAAATCGGAGAAACAAGGTAAGTCGTGTGATTTCTTTGGGAACTCCTTTTTCTGGAACGCCTTTAGCCAATGTTGCTCAAATTCCAGGCTTAAATCTTATCTCTTCGCTTATTGGCCTTGGAGGTGGTATGAGAACCTCTACAACTTACTACATGGGGGGTTATGCTCGTCCTTTGTTGGATTGGAGCTGGCGCAACGAGCCTGGCAAATTTGTCAATTTTGGAGCTTGGGGATACAACAATGGTTCTAATAATTTAAGTTTGGCCTTGACTGCTGGAGGTCTTGTACTGAATGTTTTGGGTGCTAGTGGTTTTTCTGGTGGTAACGATGGGGTAACGCCCTACTGGAGTTCTGACCGCCCGAATGGAAGACAACAATGGACGACAGGATATGGAAATCCTGTTTCTCAGTTTGATCACACAGGGGTTGCTTTGTCTCAGAATGTATGGACTAGTGTTGAACCGATGTTTTCAGCGCCTCTATCTTCTTTAAGAGTAGATCAGGCAAAACAAAATAGTGCACAGATAGCCAATGCAAAAATTACAAGTAAGCTACAGTTTTTGTCTTCTGAAGATAAAAACATGTCTTTTATCGTAGAAAAATCGGTTCGTGATTTAAGCTTAAATATTATTCATGCTTCGGAAGATGATGTATTTGAACTTAGAAAAATGAACCTAGACGGAACGGCTCAAATCGTAGATTTTAACTTAAATGAATTGCGTGAAACCTTGCCATTAATGGAAGGTAAGTCGAGTAGAATTGCCTTGAATAACCTATCTAGTGGGACCTACACTATTGTTAGCAAAAGTTCTTTTGCAGCTATCGTTAGCAACAAAAAAGGCGTTGAATTGGAATACGACAATCAACATCAATTTGCTTTTTCGGCACAGCCTAAATTGAACGTAAAATTAAACCATGCGACACAATACGACTTGTCGAAGTTAAGCCTAAAAGCGATTATTACACATGAAGGGACTTTGAAAGGAGAAGCGGTAAAAACAAGTAGTCATCTGATTGAAAACTTTGAAGTAGATGCAGAAGGAAACGCTCGTCTGAAAATTACGCAGGCATTGCCAAATGGTGTTTATAATGTCTTGATTCATGCCGAACATCCTGAATTTAAAAAATCATTAGTAACTGGATTTGTTTTGAATCAAGCGGCTGCTGTTCCTGCAAAAAAGACGGTAGAAACAACGCTGACTTCTTTATCTGTTTATCCAAATCCTGCCAAAGACTTTATTCAAATTAGCTTTGAGAACGACCAAGCCGCTCAAGTAAATTTGTATGATATTAATGGTAGAATGTTGCACCAACAAATGGTTCAAGAAACTGGACAACAACAACTTCAATTGGATTTGAACCAATTGGAATTGAGTCAAGGAACTTATTTCTTGGAAGTTCAAATTGGAGCAGAGAAAATGACAGAGATTTTTGTTAAAATCCCTTAATTGAGTATTTTAAGCTACTTTCTTTATAAAAAAAGTCTGAGTACAGGACAAAAAATAATTAATTAATATTTTACAGCTTAAATCTACCCAAAACTAGGATTAGATCGAGCTTATCTTTTGGTGCACAGCACCAAGCCTGCTCGTTCT
>CACVAQ010000009.1:0-2472 GCA_902727865.1 uncultured Aureispira sp.
AAAAAATACTTTTAAATATTTTTTTTGTTCCTTAAAAAGACTTTGTTTGGTAAAAAACCTTACTAGCTTGATTTACATAAAATTTCATTCCTATTTTGATAGCTGTTTTTGTACTTTCTCAAAGTAGTACTTTTACAAATCCTTACCTAATTTTTTATAAAAAAATTGATTTACGACTCCATGTTCACCATCTACTCCATATTTTCTATTGCACTCACGCTATGCTACTTATTTATTATTTTGATCTATATATTCTATTGGAACTTATTAGAACAATGGGACATTCCTTCTAATAATTCGTTCCAAACAAAGGTCAGTCTTATCATTGCCGCAAGAAATGAAGCCGATAACATAAAGGCCTGTTTGGAAGCCGTCTTGGCACAAACATACCCTACAGCGCTGCTCGAAATTCTGGTCGTGAACGATCATTCTGAAGATGAAACCGTTACTATTGTCAACAGTTTTCCAGAAAAACACTTGCATTTATTGCATTTACCCGAAGATAAGACGGGAAAAAAACAAGCCATTCAACTGGCCATAAACCAAGCCACAGGAACCTTAATTGTGACAACAGATGCGGATTGTGTCATGGAAAAAGATTGGTTAAAATACATCGTCAGTTATTACGAAGCATACCAACCCAAATTAATTGCCGCGCCCGTTTCTTTTCATCAAGAAAACTCAATCTTTGAACGCTTTCAAACCTTAGATTTCATGGGTATGATGGCCGTATCTGGGGCGGGAATTAAAGGCCGCTTTATGAATATGTCCAATGGCGCAAACCTCACCTATGAACGAGCAGCTTTTGATGCCGTCCGTGGCTTTGAAGGCATTGATCATTTAGCTTCTGGAGATGATATGTTGTTGATGCAAAAAATTGCTAAAAAATATCCCAAAGGGCTTGCTTACCTAAAAAATCGTCAAGCACAAACCTTAACGCAGGCAAAACCAAGTGTCAAAACTTTTTTGCAACAACGCATCCGCTGGGCATCTAAATCTAGTGCCTATACCAACTGGCAAACCTTAGCCATTCTTGTCTTGGTTTGGGTGTTCTGCCTTAGTATGCTTGTTGACCTTCTTTTAATTCCTTACGATTACCTCTTCCTTTTTTGGTTTCTATTTAAGTTTATTGTAAAAGGTTTTGCTGATTTTTTCTTTTTGGGAATGATGACGCTATTCTTTGACCGTCCCCAATTAATGCGGGCTTTCATCCCCTCCCTATT
The DNA here is from genome assembly GCA_902727865.1 of uncultured Aureispira sp. Lineage (GTDB taxonomy): Bacteria > Bacteroidota > Bacteroidia > Chitinophagales > Saprospiraceae > Aureispira. Next base: position 1,224 of record CACVAQ010000009.1, read on the forward strand.
CCTTCATTGGTGGTATATTGTTGTCGTGGGTTTTCTAGGGAATTTTAAAAAATCGTATCAATGGAAAGGACGAAACGTTCGTTAAAGCAGTACTTTTACAAAAACGAAGCATTTAATCTTTTGTAGAATTGGGTGTTTAGTTTTCTGCCGCAAATAGAAAGTCGTACGTTTGTAAACAACTAACAAGATCCACAAAGTGTTATTTTAATAAAAGCAAATAAGACATATAAACTATCAAAGTTATGAAAAAAAAGTATTTAGAAACGACTAAAGATGTCTATAAACAAGCGGCAGAAACTCCAGATGTAGGACTATGCTGTACGACAACTCCTATTTGGCAATTGCCTGGTTTAGAAATTCCAAGCATCATGCTAGAAATGAACTATGGTTGCGGAAGTACGGTCAATCCAAGAGATTTGGTCAACGATCCCAAAATTTTATACGTTGGGGCAGGTGGTGGAATGGAATTGTTGCAATTTGCTTATTTTAGCCGTCAAAAATCAGGCGTTATTGGCGTTGATGTAGTGGATGAAATGCTAACGGCTTCTCGGAAGAACTTTAAAGAAGCAGAAGCCTTGAACCCTTGGTTCAAATCAGCGTTTGTTGACCTCAAAAAAGGCGATGCGCTAAACTTACCTGTTGAAGATGCTTCTATTGATGTTGCAGCGCAAAATTGCCTGTTTAATATTTTCAAATTAGACGATCTCAAAAAAGCCTTGGAAGAAGTGTACCGAACCTTAAAACCTCATGGTCGCTTGGTAATGTCTGATCCGACTTGCGAGCAGGAGATGCCTGATGAGTTAAGAAATGACGACCGTTTAAGAGCCTTGTGTCTAAGTGGTTCTATCCCTTTACAAGACTATATAGATATGATTACAAGTGTCGGTTTTGGAACGGTCGAAGTCCGTGCCAAACGTCCTTATCGTATCCTAGATCCTAAGCATTATCAAACAGATACCTTGATCTACATTGAAAGTGTAGAGGTTTGTGCGATCAAAGACCCGATGCCTGAAGATGGTCCTTGTGTTTTTACAGGAAAAACAGCTATTTACTACGGGGAGGAGGATTTCTTTGACGATGAAAAAGGACATACCTTGCATCAAAACCAACCGATTGCTATTTGTGATAAAACGGCTCAATCTTTAGTAGATTTGAAGCGGGATGATATTTATATTTCGGAGTCTACCTACTTCTATGACGGAGGGGGTTGTTGCTAAATAGCGCTAGAAATAATTTTCCAAAAATGACT
>CACVAQ010000009.1:2572-8677 GCA_902727865.1 uncultured Aureispira sp.
TTTAAAATCCGAATTTAGTTTAGAGTTCTGTCCATTAATATAACAATTGGGTATTTTTTTTCTCAAGGCTTCTATTGCTGCATTGTCAAAAAATAAACTCTGCCCGACATCTAAATATTTCAACACAGGAAGTCGGACTAAGTTATCAGGGAATGTATCCATCGAATTCCCACTCAAATCCAAGGTAGTCAGCGAACCCAAGTTAATAATTGCGTCATCAATTTTGCCAATATTGTTGCCACTTAAATTCAAATATTCTAAGGATTTAATTTGGTAAATTGATGGTGGAATTTCATTCAAATCATTATTAACTAATAATATGGTTTTTAAATCATTGGGTTCGCCCAAATTGATTTCCATCGTAGAAATAGCATTATACCCTAAGTCTAAAAACTGGAGTGCATCCATCTTTCCTTCCTTTATAAAAAAATGGGTTAGTTGATTGTAGGAAGCATACAATTCTTTGAGCCTAGATAGTTCGCCAATGGACGCTGGAAGCGTTTCTAATTGGTTCAATCGAAGATCAATCACTTCCACTAGCTTTAGATTTCCAATAGAACTTGGAAGGCTTTTAAGTTTGTTTTTGTGTAAAAAAAGTTGTTTTAAGTTGGCTAAATCTCCAATGGTATTCGGTAATTCTTCCATCCCACAGGTTTCTATTTTGAGCACCTTAAGAGCGTCTATTTGACGAATCGTTGTTGGGAGCGTTCTAAAATTTCCGCAATAATTAATATGCAGCTGTTCTAGTTTCTTGAGTTGCCCAATTTCTTTTGGCAGAGCCTTAAATTTAAAGCAAGTATGCACCTCTAAAAATGTTAGATTTTCTAATCCTCCAATTTCTTTCGGTAAAGTCTCTATCGCATCAAAATTTGAAATCAATAGCTTTTTTAATTGCTTAAGCTGTCCTATTTCAGCAGGAAGAGCGGTCTTGCTAGAAAAACCTTGTAATTCTAAATGCTCAAGTTGATTGAGTTGCCCAATGCTTGAAGGTAATTTAGACTCCCCAAAACCACTTATCTTCAAATACTTTAACTTACGAAGCGTTCCAATCTTGCTAGGAATATCGCCCAAAAACCCTTTAATCGTTAAGGTTTCAAGCGATTTTGCTGCGCATATAGTAATAGGAAAAGTTTGAAACGGATTATCATCTAGCATTAAAGTCTCTAATGCAGGCAATTGGCTAAAGTCAATCTTACATTCTATCAAATTATTATTAGACACATCTAAATATTTCAAATTTCGAAAGGCTTCAATTGCTTTAGGAAATTCATTTAGTCCTCGTTTTTTTAAGACCAAATAGACAACCTGCTCTGGATATTTCTGAGCTTCAACAAGCGACCTAAAGACACGTTGATGCCAATACACATTGGTATGAATCAAGGTCTTATTTAACTTTTTGAACGCCTCATTCGTATATGGACTGGTCAACTGAAGGTACTTTAAATTCGGCAATGACGACAAAGAAGAAGGCAATTCTTTTACTTGTGTATATTCTAAATTGAGGTTCTTCAGCGCTTGTAGTTGCCCTATAGATTCAGGAATGCTTTCAAAACTGTTGTCACTTAAATCTAGATACCTTACTTGTTCAGACTGTAAAATTGCCTTCGGAAATTCGTCTAGTCCACAATTCTTAAGACTAATTAAGGTTAGATTATCTAAATTCTTGAATGCATTTTCAGGAAGCTTAAGTTTCTCAAAGTTCTTTAATTGAATTTGCTCTAATGCTTGGAGTTGGTTCAATTTTTCAGGAAGAACAAAGGTTTTAATAGTATTCTTATAACTTCCCACTAAATGCAAGGATTGTAAGTTTTTCAAGGCTGCTATCTTATTAGAAAAGCCCTTAAAGTGCACCATATTAAGATGCAAGCTTCTCAAATTCGTCATTTGATAAAACTCTTTTGGGAGCTTGCTTGTTTCCTTTGCATGGTCGCTAAAATGATACACCTTTGTAGGGTTTTTGATCGCTAATTTCCAATCCCTATAGATATAAAAGTGGGGATAGTTTTTTCTTAATTCCTCTGCCAAAACATCATCAGAAGAATCGGTATATTTTAAGATTAAATCTTTCGGAAGTGTCCCAATAACTTCTGGAAAAACTTCAAACGTATTGGATTTAATGTTTAAACTTTTGAGTTTTTTGAGTTTTGATAAACTTTTAGGAAGCCTTTTGATCGCATTCTCAGAAATATCAATCACCTCCAATGCACTGCAATTGCCAATCACCTCTGGAAGTTCGCGAATACTATTGTAATTCAAATGCAATTCCTTTAATTGACTCAACCTTCCTATTGATTCGGGAAGTGTGGTTAGTTTTTGGGAAGATTCAATTCTAAGATATTCCAAATTCGATAGATCGGCAATTGCATCAGGGATTTCTATCATATTAGAACCAGACAAAGCGAGGTGTTCCAACGATTTTAAGGTAAGAATTACTTCGGGAAACGCCTTCCAATAAAACAAGCCTGTCGCACGAATACTTAAATGCTTTAGCTTCTTAAGCTCTTGAATACTAGGAGGAAGCTCCTTCAATTTCAGGTGTACAATAACTAAGGTTTCTAAATTCTTGAACTGAGTAATTTCTTTAGGAATAGAGCGGTATTCCGCCCCATTAAGATGGAGTTCATACACTTCTAGCGGATGTTCCAAGGCCTTTTCTACGGACTGATAAACAATATTTTTCTGTGCGAATACGGTCAGCGGAAAAAGAAATAAAAGAAGTAATTTACGGTTCATTAAAATTGAAGTTTTATTAAAAATTCACACACTTTGGCAAGCGTAGCACCTTATCAAGCCTATTTCACTTGTCATTTGTGAAGCCCCTCGACTTAAGTAATTGCACTATTCCAACTGTAGAGCTAGTGCATCTGTCAAAGGTTCAAAAATTAAAAGGCAAGCCGCCAAAAATGTGCCAAGCCAAACGTAAATTATAAGTTCTCCGTTCTCCAAACCACTCCTACCTTATCTTCCTAAAATGACCTAGCCCACAAACAAAGCCCTCCGACGAAGTCCATAGCCCATCAAAGCCAGCAACAAAGTCAAAAAAGCAAGCCAATAACCTCTTGACCAAGACACCTCTTTCAAAAAAACAGAATTCACCTGACCAGGTGTACCTTGAACAGTCCCCGCACAACTCCAATTCGTTGCCAAAGCATTGTCTCCCCTTGTGTAAACCAACTCTAAAGCGGTACATTCCTTTACTTCGTCTTTCCCATAAGTGGCATACTGTACACTATCTATCAATTCGTCAAAAGCGTTGTACAACATCAATTGTTCGCCTTTATTGGATAATTTACCTTGATATGTTCCATCTGCTTTAAAGCCATATTTTTGCTGAAACAAAGTCAATTCATTGGTCAACACACAGTAAGTTCCTTCCCCATCCAAACGCCCTTTGAAAGGACCTAAAATAAGTTGATCGGGTTTGAGTTGATAAGCGTCCGTTAAATCCTTTCTATTCTTCGAAAGGACTACATAAGCCCCGCCTTCCAAAACAGTTCCTTTCGGAAACCGATACTCAATTCCCTTGGTCAATTGCCAATCAGAAAGCGTAATGGCAGTCGCACTTCGGTTGTATAATTCTATAAATTCTAAACTAAGGTTTCCATCCGCTGGGCTGTGATGAATTTCTGTAATAACAATAGGGTTGGCTATTATTGGGCTAGATCCCAATAAGACAATAATCAAGCAAATTAAAATAGGCATAGTCTCGTTCTTAGGTGTTTATGTGTGTTGCGAAACTACACGAAAAGCGCAAGAATAAACCAGCCTTCAAGCCCACTTTATTATTTGGATTCTATGTTGATTATTTGGAAATCAGAGCTTTATCAAAGGCTGATTATTTGGTTGATTTTCCGAGAAAATGGACTGGGCGACTTCTGCCCACTTCTAACCAAAAAAAAAGTCTATCCCTAGAGATAGACTTTTTTGGTTTATGCTTTGACACGAAATAGATTCCTAATCTTTAATTTCGTTGTATTTTTGATACTCTCCAGCAACAAATTTTTGTACTGCTGCTTCGTTTTCAAACTTATCAAAAAGATTCTTTAGTTGATCGTGGCGTTTCATTGTTGGTAAAACAAAATTTTCCACATCGGCAAGCGTAATATTTTGTTCACTCAAAATAATCAATCGTTCGATTACATTTCGCAACTCTCTAATATTTCCAGTCCAATCCACTTCTTGAAGTAATTGTATCGCTCCTTCCTCAATTTCCTTTTTCGGACGTCCGTATTCATTACAAACAGATTCAATAAAATGATCGACTAGCAATGGAATATCAGACTTTCTATCGTTCAAAGACGGTACTTGGATAATAATAACCGCCAAACGGTGGTACAAATCCTCTCTAAAGCGTTTCCCATCAATCTCTTTGCGCAAATCTTTATTCGTTGCAGCAATGACACGCACATCAACCTTGATGTCTTTGTCTCCACCAACACGAGTAATTCGTCCCTCTTGCAAGGCACGCAACACTTTGGCTTGTGCAGAAAGGCTCATATCGCCAATCTCATCCAAAAATAACGTACCACCATGCGCCTGTTCAAACTTACCAATCCGTTGTTTGTGTGCTGAAGTAAACGAACCTTTTTCGTGTCCAAACAGCTCACTTTCAATTAATTCCGCAGGAATAGCGGCACAGTTGACTTCTACAATTTGGTTTTGAGCACGTTCGCTTTTTTCGTGAATCCAGCGAGCCACCAATTCCTTCCCCGTTCCATTTGGTCCAGTCACCAACACCCGAGCATCTGTAGGCGCAACACGATCAATCGTTGCTTTGATTTTAGCAATTCCTTCCGACTCTCCAATAATGGTTTGTACGCCACCACTTTTTTTAATTTTTTTCTTTAAAACCTTCGTTTCTTGAACCAAAGAAGATTTGTCCAGCGCATTGCGAATCGTAATGAGCAAACGGTTCAAATCTGGTGGTTTAGAGATATAATCAAAGGCGCCTTTTTTTACGGCTTCTACTGCTGTTTCAATATTTCCATGTCCAGAAATCATAATAACAGGTGTATCGGGGCTCAAAATATTAATGCGCTCCAACAATTCCATCCCGTCCATTTTTGGCATTTTGATATCGCAAATAGCAGCATCAAATTTGGTTTTTTTCACCTTTGACAAAGCATCAATACCATCTTTAGCCTCCTCCACATCATAATTCTCCATTTCCAAAATATCTCTCAGGACACTTCGGATACTCGGTTCATCGTCTATAACCAGTATTTTTGCCATAATTTTTATTGTTTTTCTGTAGGTTTTTAATGTAACTTATCTATTTCGATCCTTAGAAGTAGACTTACGCTACACTAGTACTAAGTACCGTATCAAATAATCGTTAAAAAAACTTTCTTGCCAAGCGCCCTTCACTTTTATCAACAACACTACTAGGCATAAAAAATGCTTGGTCTGACAAAAAAAGCGACGCTCAAAAATGACGATTATTTACCCCGATGTGCTTATATAACATCGAAGTTTTAAAAATAGTGTTTTTTTATGAATATTCTAATTCAAAAGGAAATTTATCGTTTCCTAAGTCGTCTAAAATTAGATGATTTTTTAATCAAGCCCTAACTTTTATAAGTATCTATAGACAGTAAAACTAAGGTACAAGCCGCTTCTACCTTGGTTTCTGGTAATGCTTGTTTCAGAATACCATACAGTTCCGTGTTTTCCGTCCCTGGGTTAAAAATAACCCGCTTAGGCTTCAAACTTAAGATATAATCATAATAATCTTTTTGAACGCTGGCATTCAAATACAATGTAATGGTGTGTACCTCTTCTATCATCGGCAGATCATTTCGAATTGGAATCCCCGCAGCAGCGCCTTTTCGAATACCAACAGGAATAACTTCTATATTACTATCCAATAATCGTTGGGTAGCCAAATAGGCGTAGCGAACTGGATTTGTTGTTGCCCCCAAAACAATCGTTTTGTAATCACTCATATTTTATACTTCTTTTATTTTTTGTTTATTTCAAGTTCTCGAACAACATTACTCCGTTGAAAAATCGCATTAGTTTGATTATCAGTAGTATGTATTTCTGCCAACTAAAGTATTAAAAGGCTGATAATCAAACTAATGCAAGATGCTTTTTTATGTTTTT
>CACVAQ010000009.1:8777-10628 GCA_902727865.1 uncultured Aureispira sp.
GCTGATAATCAAACTAATGCAAGATGCTTTTTTATGTTTTTTATAAAAAAACTAAAAAATCAACGGAGTATTAAAATCAAGTACATTGTCATTATTCGTCACAATTCTTAAGGGTTGAGGAGGAGCTTGTTTTTGTGTTAATCTTGAAACCACAATAATACTAAGCAGTCCCGATAGCATTGCCAAGGTTCTAAACGGAAATAAAACCAAACTTCGAACGCCATCGACCATCTCAACCGAAGCATCTATAACAGGATAAGGAATCAAGATAGGAATGCCCAAGGTGGCATCTCCCCCACCAAATCGCAAAACAAAGGCTATCAATAAACCTGCCATCGCTCCATATTTATTTGCCTTCTTATCAAATAAAGCACAAACTAAGGCAGGAAACAACAAACAGTAAACAAAATCACTACATAAATACCACAACTCATAGATGCTGCTTACTTTCAAGGCAATTAGCGTTGCTGCAATTCCGACAATCCAAATACAAGATTTAATTACTTTTGCCAATTTTTCAGAGCTTACTTGAGGATCAACAATCGGACGATAGACATTCCAACTAGCCATAGAAGAGGACGATAAAATAGAGGAATCTGCCGAAGACATCACAGCCGCAGCTACAGCCCCCAAGCCAATGGTAGCAACCCAAGAAGGCGTCATAGACTTCATCACACTAGGCAAAACTTGCAAACTATCCGTCGGTGCACCACCAATAGTAGCCCAATCGGCAACACTTCCGACCACACCAATCATAATCGGTGGAATGGCTGCAATCAAGCAAACAACTCCTGCTAAAATAGATAAATTCCGAGCGGTGTTTTCATCTTTTGCCGACAATACGCGTTGAAAATAGACTTGCCAAGGAATTCCGCCAAGCATTAACAACAAGGCATAATCCCACCAATTCCAATAAGACGAGCCTAAGGCTTCTTCGGAAGGCAATAGAGATGCCGCAGCACCAAATTTAACTTGATACGCTGCCCAAGCAGTGTCCCAACCTCCTACAAAATCCAAGGCATAAGGGAGGCTTATAAATAAGCCGATTAACAACAACGTCATCTGAATGACATCGGTTAAGGCAACCGCCCAAAGCCCCCCCAGAGCAGTATAGGTAATGGCAATAATAGCGGACAAAATAATTGAACTTTCCAAATCTAAGCCCAAAACAACCCCAAAGGTAGAGCCCAAGGCAGATAAAATAGCAGCGGTCCAAAAAATCTCTCCGGTCAAAGCAGGCAGAAAGAAAAAAGCGGCTGTTTTTTCTCCAAATCGTTGTGCTAGAGGATCTAGCATGGTTTTAAATTGATAGCGACGCATTTTTTTCGCAAAGAACAAGCCACCAATAATTAAGCTCAAAGCGTAGCCCCAAGGAGCTTGTACCCAAACCAAGCCACTGCCATAGGTTGCCTCTGCCGTTCCATTGATATAGCCTCCGCCCACCCAAGTTGCGCTCATCGTAAAAATTGCAATCCACAAGGGAATCGATCGCCCTGCCAACATCACTTCTTCATCACTGCTATTGTCTCCTTTTTTTGCAGCAATATAGCTCCCCATAAAAAAGACCAAGCCATAAAAGAAAAGCATAGAAATGAATCCACCCCAGAAAACTTCTTTCTCTGTAAATAAGTAAATGTACAGTCCGACAAGCGACATAAAGCCAATCATGACAAAGGTAGGAACAAGTGCTTTCAGTGGAATTTTCATTGGTGTTTTATTTATATTAACGCATCTCTTCTTATTCAATTACTATATAATTCGAATCAAGGGCTAAAACAGAACTAAAATGTACATTTAAAACAAGATTACTTTATTTTAGAAGCCTATTTTCTAAATTTTTAATGATGAATG
>CACVAQ010000010.1:0-47672 GCA_902727865.1 uncultured Aureispira sp.
CGATGACAGAAGATTACCCAGAAGTTTCAGGGGTTAATCCACAAGAATTGACAGAACTACGTACGCTTGGACAAATTGTAGATTACTTGGCTGGTAAAGCTGGTGCAACGACTTCCGCTCCTGCTGCGACCGTTCAAACTGCTCCTGCTCCTATTGCGACTCCTGTTGTTAATAACCTTACTAATAATAACAACAACAACACGGGAGGAATTAGCACAAGCAAACTAGAAGAAATTCTACTAACTGTTGTTAGCGAAAAAACTGGCTATCCTACTGAAATGTTAGAATTAGACATGGACATGGAAGCTGATTTAGGTATTGACTCTATCAAACGAGTTGAAATTTTCGGTTCGATGACAGAAGATTACCCAGAAGTTTCAGGGGTTAATCCACAAGAATTAACAGAACTACGTACGCTTGGACAAATTGTAGACTACTTGGCTGGTAAAGCTGGCGCAACGACTTCCGCTGCTCCTGCTGCTAGCGTTCAAACTGCTCCTGCTCCTATTGCAACTCCTGTTGTTAATAACCTTACTAATGATAACAACAACAACACGGGAGGCATTAGCACAAGCAAACTAGAAGAAATTCTACTAACCGTTGTTAGCGAGAAAACTGGCTATCCTACTGAAATGTTAGAATTAGACATGGACATGGAAGCTGATTTAGGTATTGACTCCATCAAACGAGTGGAAATCTTCGGTTCGATGACAGAAGATTACCCAGAAGTTTCGGGGGTTAATCCACAAGAATTAACAGAATTACGTACGCTTGGACAAATTGTAGATTACTTGACTGAAAAAGCAGGTAAAAAAAAAGTCCTAGCCTAACAGAACGTACAAAAGAAACTGTGGAGGAAGATGTTACCGTAAAAGCTTACCCAAAAAACTTTACAACAACATCTTCCTTTCATGGTGTTGAACGCAACGAAATTGGTTTAAAATACTTACCTAAACCAGATTATTTGGAATTTTCTTTGCCAAATACACACCTTGCACTAGTCACTAATGATGGTTCAGAATTAACACAACAAGTCGTCCAAGCTTTAGAGCAAAAAGGAAACAAAGTTGTTGTTCTGAACCTTCATCAAGTGAACAATCCTATCCAACACAACAGTGTGACTCTTTCTTCCAATACAGACGATGCCATAAAAGCCGCTATTGAAACGGTTCAAAATCAATATGGCGCTGTTGGAACTTTCATCCACTTACATCCTCATTTTGAATTCCAAAATGGCAACTTCACCCAACACTTTGCGGTAGAAAGAGACTTAGTAAAAGCCGTCTTCCTTATTGCCAAGCACATCCAACCTGCTCTAAATGAATTGGGCAAAACAAATCGGGCTAACTTTTTAAGTGTAACTCGCTTAGATGGTCAATCTGGCTTGGGCAAACGGGGCAATACTTCTATTGTTGGTGGTGGTTTAAATGGCTTGGTCAAATGTTTAAATTTAGAATGGTCACAAGTCTTTTGTAGAGCAGTTGATATTCAACCCGAATTAAGCACAACAAGCATTGCAGCACATATTATCAGCGAACTACACGATCCGAATCGCTCGATTATAGAAACGACGATTAGTGAAAATGGTAGAGCAATGTTAACAGCCAAAAAAGTAGTTGTAAAAGAACATCAAGAAATTGAAACGGCTGTTAGCAATGAATCTTTATTCTTAGTGAGTGGTGGTGCTCGTGGCGTAACGGCAAATTGTGTCATTGAAATGGCTAAAGCCTTCAAAGCTAAATTCATTTTATTAGGTCGCTCCAACTTTGAGTTTGAAGTGCCTGCTTATGCTCAAAATGAGTCCGATGATGGTGCATTAAAACGTTTGATTATGACCGATATGAAGAACAAAGGTCAAAAACCAAACTTGGCAGAAGTCAAAAAGACCTTTAACAGCATTGTTGCCAAAAAAGAAATTGAAGCAACGATCCAAGCGATTAAAAAGAATGGTGGAGAAGCGGTTTACATCAAAGGCGATGTAACGGATGTTAGAACGGTAAAACCACAATTACTAGCGATCACCAAACGTTGGGGAGCGATTACGGGCATTATTCACGGTGCAGGACGTTTGGCAGACAAATACATTCAAGACAAAGCGGAACAAGATTTCTTAAATGTTTTGACGGTAAAATTAGATGGTTTGTTAACTCTGTTGCAATGTGTTAATATTCACAAACTAGAGCATTTGGTCCTATTCTCCTCTGTTGCTGGTTTTTATGGTAATGTCGGACAAACGGATTATGCGATTGCCAATGAAATATTGAGCAAAGCGGCTCACTTGTTTAGAACCAATCATCCGAATACACAAGTATCTGCCATCAACTGGGGCGCTTGGGATGCTGGAATGGTTAGCGATGCCTTGAAAAAGAAGTTTAAAGAAATGGGGGTTGTTTTGGTCAACAGTGAAGGTGGACCGGCTATGATGGTGAACGAAATGAACATTCAATATGCCAACCAAGCTCAAGTCATTATTGGTGGAACGTTGCCTGCTGGCATTTCGTATACCGAAGGTGCTTTGGAAACACATCGCATTCATAGAAAGATGCTTTTAGCTGAAAATCCTTTCTTGATGCATCACGTGATTCAAGGAAACGCTGTCTTGCCTGTTGTGAATGCAGTCGGTTGGATGACAAATACCTGTGAGCAAGTCTTCCCTGATTTTAGCGTGCATATTGTAAAAGATGCGAAGCTATTTAAAGGCGTTGTTTTTGATGGTTCGGAACCAATTGATTATATCATTGAATTGAAAGAAATTCAAAAAGATGCCGATACCATTTCATTAGAAACAACGATTCTAAGTCAAGCGCCTACTGCTAAATTACCAACCTATCATTACAAAGCTCAGGTGACTTTGATGGCTAAGAAAAACAAATTGGGCTTGCCTAAATTTCAAGCCGCACTAAGTGGCCGATATACGCCTACTGATGGAGCTGTTTTGTATAAAAATGGGGCTTTATTTCACGGGGCTTATTTCCAAGGAATTGAGCAAGTTTTAGATTGGACCGAGCAACAAATTGTGCTAAAATGTAAAGCGCCTGAAGTGCCTGCTAAAGATCAAGGTCAATTTCCAGTGATTGGAGTGAATACCTTCTTCTCGGACATTCAGTACCAGGGCATGGTGATTTGGGTACAACAATACAATAAGGGGGCAAAATCATTGCCTTTGTCTACCGAATCTGCCACGGTTTACAAACCTGTTCCTTTTGGAAAAGAATTGTTTGTTCATATAGAAGTCGTAGAAAGTAACGAATTCAAAATGGTGGCCAATTGCACGACTTACGATGAAAATGGCGAAGTGTATTTGTTTACTAAGAATGCTGCGGTGACCGTTTCTAAGGAATTACAATGGTAGTGTAGAGTATTTTAAATGGTAGTGTAGAGAATTTTAAATGTTTAATTCTTAATGTTAAATGATTTAATGTTGGAATTAAAACTTAAAAATAAAATATGAAAGAAAATGTCGTTTTAGAAAAGTCTTTTACCTTCTCTTTGAAAATTATAGCGTTGTATAAAACTAATACTCCGTTGATTTTTTAGTTTTTCTATGAAAAACATAAAAAAGCATCTTGCATTAGTTTGATTATCAGCTTTTTAATACTTTGGCAATTAAAAAATCATCTTGCTGATAATCAAACTAATACGATTTTTCAACGGAGTAATGTAAAACGTTACAAGCAGAAAAAGAATTTGTTATTTCAAAGCAGCTATTGCGCTCTGCTACCAGTATTGGTGCAAACGCAAATGAAGCATCTGCTGCTCAAACAAAGAAAGATTTTATTGCTAAAATGGCGATTTCTTCCAAAGAAGCTAGAGAAACACATTATTGGCTAAGACTATTACAAAAAAGCCAATTAGTACCTTTAGACTATAATGATTATATTTTACAAATAGAGGAATTAATTCGAATTATAACAGCTATTGTAAAGACATCACAAAATAATCTAAAAAGGTAAAATGTTGATTTCTTAATGTTGATGTTTTTTCATAATTCAACATTAAATTCAACATTAAACATTATAATAACATATGAAAATAGCAATCATAGGAATGTCTGGCTTGTTTCCTGGGTCTTCTACCAATAAAGAATTTTGGGAGAACCTAGTTGGCGAGAAGAATTTAATAAAAATGGCGACAGAGGAAGATTTTGGCGTATCGCCAGATACCTTCTTTCAGTCCGACAAAGGCGTGGTTGATAAATGCTATTCGCTGCGTGGTGGTTATATTCGAAACTTTGAATTTGATCCTACGGGGTATAAATTGCCTAGTGACTTTGTTGCCAAGCAAGATAAGCTCTACCAATGGTCTTTGTATGTTGCCAAAGAAGCTTTGAAAGATAGTGGTTATTACGATAGTAAAACAGCTTTAGAAAAATGTGGTTTGGTCTTAGGAAATCTTTCGTTTCCGACGGGCTCCTCGCACAAACTAATGTCTAGTGTTTATACACAAACGACCGAAAAAGCACTTCAAGAATTATTAGAGGATGATAATTTCAAAATAGAATCGCATAAATACGAGCAGCCTGACAATGAAGTTTTGTGTGACACGCCTTCCAAAATGGTTTGTAAAGCGTTGGGATTGGGAGGCAATCATTATGCCTTAGATGCCGCTTGTGCCACCTCTCTTTATGCTATAAAGTTAGCTTGTGATGATTTGATGACGGGCAAATCCGACTTGATGCTGGCAGGAGCCGTTTGTGCTTCTGACCAACTATTTATACACATGGGCTTTTCTATCTTCCATGCCTATGCACCGCACGATGAGAAATTTGCGCCACTGGACAGCAATTCTGGTGGTTTGGTTTCTTCTGAAGGGGCTGGAATCGTTGTCTTAAAACGATTGGACGATGCGCAATGGGATGGCGATAAGATTTTGGGAGTTATTGGGGGCATTGGTTTGTCAAACGATGGTCGTGGTAAGTTTTTGCTAAGTCCGAATCCTAAAGGTCAAAAACTGGCTTTTGAGCGAGCTTATTTGAAAGACGATGTCTTGCCTAAAAACACCAGTTACCTAGAATGTCATGCTACAGGAACGCCTTTGGGCGATGTAACAGAAATGAATTCTATTTCTGATTTCTTTCAACAACATCATGCAGCCCCACTTTTAGGTTCTGTCAAGTCTAACATGGGGCATTTGTTGACAGCAGCAGGAATGACTGGTTTATTCAAAGTCTTGTTGTCTATGGAAAAAGGCTTTATTCCTCCAAATGTAAATCTAACAGAAGCCGTTCAGACTGAAAATCAATTCATCAAGGACGAACATATTATCACAAGAGCCACCCCATGGAAAGGCAATCAAGCAGGGATTAATTCTTTTGGTTTTGGAGGAACAAATGCGCACATGGTGATTCAGGCTTATGAAAAAGAAAAACCAGCAGCTTATAAGTTGCTCAGCATGGAAGCGATGTCTATTGTTGGAATGGAAGCTTATTTTGGAGATTGCACCAATTTAGATGATTTTTATGCGTCTATTTATAATGGCAAACAACACTTTAGAGCATTGCCCGCTGAGCGTTGGAAAGGATTTGATGCCAATGAAGCGCTCTTAAAAGAATACGGTTTCAAGAATGGAAAAGCGCCTAAAGGCGCTTATATTGATCGTTTTGAAATTGATTTGTTGCGTTATAAAATTCAACCCAAAGAAGCGGAAACTTTAGAACCTCAACAAGCGCTTATTTTGAGTGTGGCGGATAAAGCTTTGCAAGATGCAGGCATTGACGAAAGTCAAAACATTGCGGTTTTAATTGCCATGGAATCAGAATTAGCGATTCATCATTATTTATCTCGTTGGGATAGTGTCTGGCAAATCGAAGAAGCGATTGAACGCAGCAATATTATTCTAACTGAGGAAAAGAAAAAAGAGTTAAAGGAACAATGTAAAAACGCCTTATATTTCAGAGAAGGTGGACAAACGCCTAGTCAGCATACTAGTTTTGTTGGTAACATTATGGCAAGTCGAATTGCGGCTTTGTGGGATTTTTCTGGTCCTGCTTTTACGGTTTCTTGTGGTGAGAACTCTGTTTTCAAAGCACTAGAAGTTGCTCAAAATATGCTTTCCTTAGGCGAAGTCGATGCGGTCGTTGTTGGTGGGGTTGATTTTTGTGGTGGTTTAGAAAGCGTCTTATTACGCAATCAAAAAAATCCTGCGAGTACGGTTCCGAATCCAAGTTTGAGCCTCAATCAAAATGATGCTGGTTGGCTCGTCGGTGAAGGTGCTGGAGCGATTGTTCTCAAACGCAGCAAAGAGGCTAAAAAGGACAAAATTTATGCAACGATTGACCACATTGGTAAAGCAAAAACGGAACTCAACATTGGCTATCAAGAATTGGTGGCGAGTGGTGTCGCAGCACAGGACACGCAAGAAATTGCACAATTATTAAAAACCAAACAAGAGCAAGAGGTTGCTTTGGGTTCGGTCAAAACATCTATTGGCAACACTTGTGCTGCCTCAGGAATTGCCAGCTTGATTAAGACGGCCTTGTGTCTTCACCATCGTTTTATTCCTGGTATTCCGAATTGGAAAGCACCTAAATTAGCAGAAGAATTTGCGGGAACCAATTATTACTTCCCTGCAAAATCTCGCCCTTGGCTGTTGAGTAACAATCAAGAAAAGCGACGCGCAGCGATCAATGGTTTGGACGGCCTTCAAATTCAATTAACAGAATCGCCTGTTTATCAAGAAAAAGAAACGCCCTTAACCAACGGAAGAGTTACGAATATTATTCTGATAAAAGGGAATAGTGAAACGGCTCTGAATACGCAAATTCAGGTCTTAGAAAAAGCCCTTCTAGAGGGCAAAGCCTTAAGCCAAATTGCTGCACAGTCTTATGCCTCTACTAAGCAACAAAAATATACTTATTGTATTTCTATACTGGCTCGCAACAAAAAAGCCTTTGCACAAGAATTAAAATTCATCAAGCTAGGTTTGCCCAATGCCATTCTAGAGAAAAAAGAAATTAAAACACCTAAAGGTTCTTACTTTACAGGAAATCCTCTAGGAACAAAAGGAAAAGTAGCCTTTGTTTACCCTGGTTCTGCGGCGGCATACAATGGCTTGGGGCAAGATATTTTCCAACTGTTCCCTCAACTGCACACGCATTTTGAAGAGAAGGTTCCTAATATGTCAGAATTTGTTGGCACTCAATATTTACATCCAAAAACACAAACAGCGGACACGGCGACGCCTAACATTCACAAAGATGCGATTGCCATGATGTCCGCAGGTGTTTTTTCTTCGGCTATTTACACCCATATTTTACGTGCTTATTTCAAACTAGAGCCTCAAATCGCTTTTGGTTATAGTATGGGAGAATCTGCCAGTATGTGGTATTCTCTAAATGTTTGGAGTCCGACAAGAACTAGTGTTTTCAAAAATTCAAGTCTCTTTCAAAACGAATTTTCTGGCGACTTAAATTTGCTAGCAAAAGTTTGGGATACCACTTCTGAAGAGGCAAAAGAACGTTGGGTAAGCCTCATTTTATTAGCGCCTAGAGCCAAGGTTGAAGCATTGGTTGCTCGTTATGACAAGACCTATCTCAGTTTTGTAAACACCAATAATGAGGTAATTATTTCAGGAGAAAAAGCGACTTGCCTATCTATTGTAAGCCAACTGAACTGCCATTCGATAGAAGTACCGTTTCAAAATGTGATTCATCATGACTTTTGCAAAATGGCTCATGATGACTTGATGGAAATGCACGAATTTTCGTTAGAAGAAAAACCTAACATTGATTTTTACTCTAGCCTTACTTTAGAAAAATTGCCTTTTGACAGCAATATAATTGCACGCAATTCATCCAAAATTTGCTATCAAGCAGTTGATTTCCCTAGAACAGTGGAAACTATTTATGACAAAGGCGCTAGAATTTTCATAGAATTAGGAGCCAATGCGACTTGCACTTCTTGGATTAAAGAGAATTTGGCAACGAAGGAGCATCTAGCGATTAGCATGAACAAAAAGGGCAAATCGGACGCACAAAACATCTTGGAAGCGATGGCGCAATTGCTCAGTCATGGTGTTGCTTTGGACTTGGATATTTTATATAAAAACATCCTATTAGAAGCCGAGCCTCGTTCGTTCAAAAAGGAAATTATCACAGGCGGAAAACGTATCTTTGATGTCTTGCTTAGCGAAACTAATAAAGCTAGCTTTGCAAACCTCCAACGAAAAGCAATCGCCAAAGAACCTACTTTAGCCGTAGTCGATTCAGAAACAAACCTTGTAGCAACAAGGCTTGAATCGTCCAATACGAAACAAAAAAATATTTCAATAGCTCGTGCTCAGCAATTGTCTGAGACACAAAAATCAATCGTCACCTTGGAAACAAAAACAGTTGAAACAATGCACAACAAAACCTCCAATCCAACGATTGGCGAAAACGGTTTGTTGCTTCAAGACTTTGCCTCTGGAGCGCAATTAAAAGGAAAAACTATTATCTTTTCTCAAGAAGACTTACAAGAATTTGCCGAAGGTAAAATTGGAAAAGTCTTTGGTCCTGATTACGATATTATTGACAGTTATAGCCGACGAGTCATGCTGCCAATGGATCCCTATTTATTGGTTAGCCGTGTGACGGGTTTGAACGCTAAAAAAGGCGAATACAAGCCTTCTACCATGCAAACAGAGTATGACATTCCTTATAATGCTTGGTTTACGACTGATGGGCAAATTCCTTGGGCGGTTTCGGTTGAGTCTGGTCAATGTGATTTGTTGTTGATTTCTTATTTGGGGATTGACTTTGAAAACAAAGGCGATTTGGTGTATCGTTTATTGGATTGCACCTTGACTTTTGTAGACGACTTACCATTTGAAGGGCAGACTTTGCGGTATGATATTTCGATCAATTCGTTTGTAAAAAATGGAGATAATCTATTGTTCTTCTTTAGTTATGACTGTTATGTAGAAGATCGCTTGGTCTTAAAAATGCGTGGTGGCTGTGCTGGTTTCTTTACCGACGAGCAATTGGAAGAGGGCTTAGGATTGATTTACACAAAAGAGGAATTGCAAGCAAAAGTAAATGTAAAAAAACCTAAATTTACGCCTTTATTAAACACTACCAAAACAAGCTTTTCTAAAGAAGATTTGCACCATTTGATTGATGGTAATATTGAAAAATGTTTTGGCAATATTTCTTATTATGCGAATGGACGGAACCAGTCTTTGTGTCTGCCTTCGGAGCAAATTTTAATGCTCGACCGAATTACTTCTGTTGATTTACAAGGCGGTGCTTATGGTTTGGGCTATATCGTAGCTGAAAAAGATTTGAGCCCGAACGACTGGTATTTCCCTTGCCATTTCCGTGACGACGAAGTACTTGCAGGCTCTTTGCAAGCAGAAGGTGGTGGAAATTTGTTGCGTTTCTTGATGTTAATGCTTGGATTACAACGCTTGACGAAAGACGCTCGTTACCAACCGATCTATGATTTGCCTCAAAAAGTACGTTGTCGCAAGCAGGTGGTGCCAGGAAAAGATACCAAATTAGTGTACAAATTAGAAGTAAAAGAAATTGGCTTGGTTCCAAATCCGTATATTATCGCTGATTTAGAAATCATTTCTGATGGCGTGATTACGGTTCATTTTGAGAACTTAGGTTTACAATTAAGAGAAAAAGACAATCCTAAATACTTAGAGCAAGAAGCTGGTGTTAAAATTTCGCCCCGCTCTGAAGGCGCTCTGTTGAATGAGTTGGACATCACAAATTTTGCCTTAAGTGACTTATCCAAGGCTTTTGGTCCCGACTTCTCTTGTTATGATGGAAGAACGGTTTCTCGTCAGCCCAACACCGATTTACAATTGATTTCTAGAGTATTAAAAATAGAAGGAGAACGCTTGTATTTCAAGAAACCTTCTACGATTTATGCAGAGTATGATGTCCCTGTAGATGCTTGGTATTATGAGCAAAATTCTACGAAGACCATGCCTTATTCTGTCTTAATGGAAATCGCTTTGCAACCTTGTGGTTTGTTGGGTGCTTATATGGGATCTACCTTGAAGTTCTCTGACAAAAACTTATTCTTCCGTAATTTGGATGGTGATGGAGAAATGTTTGACTTGCCAATGGGAACCGATTGGAGAGGAAAAACGATTCACAACAAATCTGTCTTAGTTTCTTCGGTCTCTTTGGCTGGAACGGTTTTGCAAAATTATACTTTCGAATTAAGTATAGATGGTCAGGTATTCTACAAAGGAAAATCTTCTTTTGGATTCTTTCCTGGCGAGGCATTAGCGCAGCAAGTTGGGTTGGATAATGGAACAGATGTTCCTGCTTGGTATCAAAGTCAAAATTTACAAGCAAAGGATTATTTGTCTATTAATTTAGATTCTTTGTATGGTAAAATGAAGTTATTCAAAGCACCTGCGGACAAACCGCATTATCACTTGGCGGGAGATCAATTGTTATTATTAGATCAACTAAAGATTGTCAAAGATGGCGGAAAATATAGCAAAGGCTATGTTCATGCTAGTAAGATTGTCAATACGTATGATTGGTTCTTTACTTGCCATTTCTACCAAGATCCTGTAATGCCTGGTTCTTTGGGGGTTGAAGCCATTCTACAAGCCATGCAAACCTTTGCTTTGCAACAAAATTTAGGTAAAGATTTTAAATCGCCTAAATTTGTGCAGTTAGACCACCACAAAACTTCTTGGAAATACCG
This sequence comes from uncultured Aureispira sp., assembly GCA_902727865.1. Lineage (GTDB taxonomy): Bacteria > Bacteroidota > Bacteroidia > Chitinophagales > Saprospiraceae > Aureispira. The sequence continues at coordinate 10,653 of CACVAQ010000010.1, forward strand.
TGGTCAAATCTTGTTGGGGGTAGAAAACATGCACTGTGAAGTGCATTTCAAAACCATTGAAAAACGAGGAAATACCTTGGCAATTATTGGCGATGCGTTTCTTTGGAATGAAGGAACTCGCATTTATCAAGTTACTGATTTAGCCTTGGGTATTGTGGAGGCTTAATGTTGATTGGTTGTTTGACAACTCAAAGACTCAACTTATATCCAATTAAAAAAACAGATTAAACAATATAAAAACATGATTACGTTCACAGGAATAAAGCAAAAGCTATATTGGAAAGGCTCGCCTAGAGCCATTTCTTTTGATGCTGCTGGCATGGAAACTAAATTAAAAAACACCGCAGACAATTGTTTCGTGGTCTTAGATCATGCCAACCGAATTGGCGTTGCCAATGCAGGTGAATTAACGACAGAAGGCAGCGGTTTACAAGTTTTGGGCATGGTGGCTCCAATGACGGCACAACAACTCGGTGATACAACCTTTAGAAGAGATTATAATCTAAAGTATGCTTACAAAACGGGGGCAATGGCAAATGGCATTGCTTCTGAAGCCTTGGTTATTGCGATCGGAAAAGCAGGTTTGCTAGGTTCTTTTGGAGCAGCAGGCTTGGTTCCGAACCGAGTAGAGCAAGCAATTAATACCATACAAGATGCCTTACAAAATGAGTCTTATGCCTTTAATTTGATTCATAGCCCCAATGAGCCTGCACTAGAAGAAGGTGCGGTCAAGCACTTTTTGGCTAGAGGCGTTCATGTGGTAGAGGCTTCGGCATTTTTGAGTTTGACGATCAACATCGTGCATTATCGAGTGGCTGGTTTGAGCCAAGATGCAGATGGCAATGTTTTGATTCAAAACCGAGTGATTGCTAAAATTTCACGAAAAGAAGTTGCAAGTCATTTCATGCAGCCTGCTCCAAAAAAGTACTTGGATAAATTATTGGCGGCTGGAAAAATCACGCCTTTACAAGCAGCATTAGCAGCAAAAGTTCCAATGGCAGATGACATTACCGTAGAAGCCGATTCTGGCGGGCATACCGACAATCGTCCTTTGGTGGCCTTGTTGCCTTCTATCATTCGTTTGCGCAATGAATTGCAATTGGTGCATCACTTTGAAACGCCTATTCGCATTGGTGCTGCTGGGGGAATTGGAACTCCAGAGTCTGCCCTATCTGCCTTTATGATGGGGGCTGCTTATATTGTCACAGGTTCTGTCAATCAGGCTTGTGTAGAAGCGGGTACGTCTGAGCATGTTCGTAAATTATTAGCGAAAGTTGCTCAAACGGATGTGATGATGGCTCCTGCCTCGGATATGTTTGAAATGGGGGTTGAATTACAAGTCCTCAAGCGTGGAACCTTGTTTGGTCCTAGAGCTAAGAAATTGCATGAGTATTACATGAAGTACGATTCTATTGATGACATTCCTACAGCAGAACGGGAAAAATTAGAAAAACAAACCTTTAGAAAACCTTTGGAAGATGTTTGGCAAGGTTGTATTGAGTTTTTCCAAGAGCGTGATCCACACCAAATTGAGCGTGCAAAAGGTAATCCTAAACGAAAAATGGCTTTGATTTTCCGTTGGTATTTGGGCTTGTCTTCGAACTGGGCCAATGCTGGTGTTCAAGATCGCTTGACAGATATGCAAATCTGGTGTGGTCCTGCAATGGGTTCTTTCAACGACTGGGTGAAAGGAACGTATTTAGAAGCGTATGAAAATCGTACGGCTGCGGATGTCGCTGGACATATTATGGCTGGCGCTGCTTATTTGTATCGTGTACAGGCCTTACAAACGCAAGGAATACACTTGCCAATAGATTGGGCTAGTTATGTTCCTTCAGAGAAATATATTGCTAATTTAGTGTAATGTTTTAAGCTTGTTTGAGAACTCAAAGACTCTGCGTAGCTAATTTTTGCCCTAGCGGACTCTTTTTCATAGTAGGCTGACAAAAGGTTCAAAGAGCCTCTTTTGGGGGTAAACTTTTATAAAGTAGGCTATTTTTTGGGGGAATGTAGAACACTCTACTGTAGTGTTTATATAGCTTTCCTAAAAAAATAGCCTCTTTTTTTTGAGAAGTTGCGTTTTTTGATCTTGCTTTAAGAACTAGGTTCTTGTATTATATGATGCAAAGGAAGAAGTCCAAGCCATTTTCAAGGATTTTGCACTAGGGCTTTCGTTAGATCTTGGCACAAAAATTAGGCTCTATTCAAAAGTTGTTGTCCCTTCTTTTTTAAAATAGTTATTGTATAAATCTTGAAGGTCTAAGGCTATAAATATTTGTTTACCCTTTCCAAATCTTTTTAGTCTATGTATCGCTGTGCTCTTTATTTTAGACTTAAATATAAAGAGGTATTTAGAGTCTATTGGGATTTCTGAGCCTAATAATACCCTAGAGCCATTAACCTTTTTCATAAGATCTTTCTCATGGATATTATTAATACTCTTACAGTTTAATTTATATTCACACAAAATAAAAGCATTTATTTTTCGATTTACTCTTTCTTGTACACCAAACCCAACATCCATTGTTGAATTTCTAGAAGATTTGTTCTTAGCTAATTCAACGGCATCTAAATTCAAAGCCATTTCATTAAAAAAGGGTGTTTTTATTTTTTTATCTGATTCTTGTTTCGTTATATCATCTAACAACTCCAAACAACTTTTGTATTGTTCTGACAAAGGATGATTTTCAGTTGTTTCCAAACAATAAACCCATTTATTCGGTGTTGCCATACAAATCCATTCTTTCAAAGGCAATATTGAAGGATTCAAAAATAGCTTCAATATCAGTTCCTAGTTCTTTGTAATTATATTTGAACTCTTCTCCTGTTTGTTCTGCTAGATAATAATGTAATTTATCATCTACTTGCTCCTTTTCAGAGATATATTTAATCGCACTAACCATATCAGGATGATGACTTGCAATTAAAAAACGCACACCTACATGTTTGTGCAATAAGACAATCAATCGGGCGTACTCTACTACCCATTGTGGGTGCAAATGCGCTTCGGGTTCGTCTATTATTAATAAGGTTTTATTCGTTAAAAAGCCATTTTTGAATAATATTTGGAGGACTGCGAAAGATTTTATTCCTGTGGCGCATTCTAATAAATTGAATTCTTTTCCGTCTTTTCGTTTGTAAATAAACATATTAGAAAGAAGTACTGTTTGTTCAGACAGATTAGCTTCTCCATTTAATATATCTTCCTTGAATATTTTATCTATATTCTTATCATTTATTCTAGTACCATGCTTACTGAGAACACTGTTCAAATATTCCCAGTGTTTTCTTCTCCCTGTAAACTCAGAAACACCAAGCATCATAGGGCTATCTATATAAGCTGTATTTCTTATTGAATAAAATGGTGAAATATTTTTTTTATCTGGTTCTATTATCGCTTCTCCATATTCCTTTACAACATAATTATTAGGTGGCAGTGGATTATCGTAAAAAGCCAATTCTAACTCTTCATGCAAAAAAGTAACGGGTCTTGACTTTTTTAGATTTTCAGTATTTTGCCTTTTTTCAAGTACTGCTTTTCTTAGTTTTTCTAGTAGTTCTTTAACAGTATCTTTATCTTCTAACGCTTCCGATCTCAATACATCTCTTAGTATATACTTAATTCTAGGTATGTTTTTTACTTTTTCTCGACCAGAATAGCTTACTAGCGTATCTACCAAGTCATTAATTGTTTTAACTACTATAAGTATACCAAGACGGTCTAAGTTGACATCTACAATCAATTTTCTAAGCTCACTAAATTCATTTTCATTAATAACATTATAAGTAAAATGTAAATCTCTAAATAGTGTGATTAAGGTATTTGTTATTTCATGTAAGTATTCCTTTAACTTGCCCTCCACAATCGCATCAAACTCAATAGAAGTCTTAAAGATATAATAAGCCAATTTAGAAATCGTACTTTTCCCACAACCATTCTCTCCTGCTAATACCGTAATACCATCCAAGATGATATCTGCTTGTTCGATTGCACGGATATTCCTCAAACTTATTTTTAAATCGTGTTCTTTCATTTAGCATTCTTTTTTTCAAAGATAAATGATTTTTATAGATAAACGAAACTTCTTGCTACTGAGCAATATCCCGAATAATTTTCAAATGATGCTCGGTATGAATTTCCAAAAACAAAATGGCTTTGTCTCGACTCAATAAGCCAAAGAAAGGGTGTTCGAAGTACGCCTTAGGTTTTAAATGCACAGCTGTCTCTATTGACTTTCTTGACTTTTGGATAAAATCTAACAAAGCTTCCTCCCTTAGATCTTCGTCCACAGGGCTTACGGCTTTAGGGGCTTTTGCTTTACCTCTAGGAATTTTTTGGGTCGTCAAAATGAACATTCTCATAAAGTTGAACTGCCACTTATATTCTTTAGGATTGGATTTTGCCATGCTTGTTGTCACAGCATTAATAACCTTCAAGACGTGGGCTATTTGCCAACTAATCGTAGCCGTTGAAACCGCTTCGTTTGAAAGGTTTTTTTGACTAATATAAGATTCCAATTCGTCTATTGCTTTTAATAATTTCATTGACTTCTATTTAAGGATGAATCGTTCGAACGGTTATACAAAATGACGTTGAATAAAAAATCGAACCAATAGCCCTAAAGTTAACAAAGTAAATAGAAAACCAACAGCTAGGAACAGTAAATATGCTTCATGCAGAATCAAATAGTGCATTCCTGTATACGCCCAAAAGGTCGGAATAAAGGAAAAGGCGTATTTATAATCTGGCAAAAAGAAGGCCGCTAAGGGCAGCGAAACAATCAAGTTCAAGCCTTTGAACCAAGTCATTCCTTCAATTTTATTGTTTGCTAAAGCACCTACTGCTAAAGCTAAAATGGGCGCCAACAAACCAAATAAGCTCGCAAAGCTAAAACTACCTAAAATAGGTAAGGGGTACAGAGGTTGCAGCATTAAAATAACAAATGTGGTTAGGCTTGACAATAAATAAGGCGCTAACAGGCGGTTTAATAAAAATCCGCTTTTAGAGATGGGCAAAACGCCATACATTTTGGCAACTTCGGTATCTCGCTCATCCAAAAACACAATGCTATAGATAAATCCATACATCGTAGAAGCCTGCGTACAGGACATAATCACAATGTATATGATATAGGGTGCTATTTCTGGATAGGTCGCTCTTAGATAGGGACATACAAAGCAAACGATTAATAAGATTAGGACGGGCATAAAGAGAAAGGCTCGTAAAGAAGGGTCTCTAAAAATGAGCTTAAAATCATTCACCGCAGTTATTAAGAATTGTTTCATTAGTTTATTTTTTTATAGTACTAAGATCGAACGGACCTATAAAAAACCTTGAAAGCTCCCCAATACAACACTCCAATCCAAAGGAACATGGAACCATAGGCCCAAAGCAAATCTAAAGTAGCCAAAGGCGTTTCGTAAGAACTAATCAGCAAATCTGTTGCTCCTTGCGTCGGTATTATTTTGAACCAAGCGATGTCTGTTAGCTTATAATAATTTAATAAAGGCAAACTGAGCAGCAACATAACAGGTATGGACAGCAGCATATAGTTTAAAAACTCATTGGTATAGCTGATTAGAAAAACGCCTGCTAAACTAAAAATAAAGCAAATCCCAATTACGCCAAACGAAAAATGCAGCCAATTAAAGGAAAAACCTAAAGCCGCAATGGTCATTCCCAAAGCACAAAGCCAACCAATAATCGTTAAGGCAATCGTTCTTGACAACAAATAATGATGGACGCTCATTGGCGTTACTAAAAAAGCAGACAAGACTTGTTGATTTTTTTCCAAAATCACCGCCAGTCCAAAAAACAGCAAACCAATTAAACTTGGATCGTTGTAAACCAACAGCGTCAAGACTTTTTCCATATAGGCAAAGTCCTTAAAAAAGTAGAAAATAAGCGCGTACATCGCTGTAATTCCAAGGCTAATATTAATTAGGTTGTTTCGATGCAAAATGACAAATTGCCATTTTAACTCTCGTCCCAATTGCTTTAAATTTTCCATCCGTTTAGATTTTTAGATTCGTCCCCGTTACTTGAATAAATACCTCTTCCAAACTCGCTTCCAAGGTTTCAATTTTCATCAAGTCCTCTTGCTTAATCAAGTTTAAAAAAGCTTGATTATAACCAATGTCTTTTACTGGAAATTCGGTCTTCTCCAAGTTATTCATCGTCACTTGAATACATTCTTTCCCGTATTTATGTTTTAAGGTAGTAGGCGTATCGGTCAACACAATTTTACCATCGACAATAAAAGAAATTCGATCGCACAACTCATCTGCGGTTGCCATATCGTGTGTGGTAATAAAAATCGTTTTCCCTTTTGCTTTCAAGGCTTTAATTTCCGCTTTAACTTTGTGGGCATTGGTTGGATCTAAACCAGAAGTTGGTTCGTCAAAAAAGATAATATCTGGATTGTGCATAATTGAACGAATGAAGTTCAGTCGCATTTTCATTCCTTTGGAGTAGTCCTCTACCCTTTTGTCAATGTGCGCTTCCATTCCGACCATAGCAAATAAGCTTTCTAAATTTTGCAATTTTTCTTTCGGATAAAAAGAACCAAACAGCGTTAAATTTTCTCGTGCAGTTAGTTTCATATAGTGATTGGGCAGCTCAAAACCAACTCCAATTCGAGCGTAATAATCTTTGCCTAGACGATCTAGAGATTGACCATCAATCAATACTTCTCCTTGGTAATTGGTCAATATTTTATATAGAATTTTTTGTGTGGTACTTTTACCAGAGCCAGAAGGTCCCAGAAATCCAAAAATTTCGCCACTTTCTATTGCAAAATTAAGTTGCTCTAAAGCAAAATTGCTTGATTTATTATAACGATAGCTAAGGTTCTTTACTTCAATCATTCCTAATTATTTTTTAAAATCTAAGGCTCCTTTTAGTAACACGATTTGCTCGTCAACGGCTTCCATCAAAGCCTCTTTATCCAAGGCAAAAACAGGTTTTCCATCTTTGATATTTTCATCAAAATCAATAAGATACCGATCTCGCAAAACATCTCCAATGCCCAGACTTACAGAAACCAAAAAATAAGTCATTGCCGCTGCTGATATGTCCTTTCTGAAATTCCCTTGATCTATTTCTGCTTGAATAAGGCTTATATAGGCTTGAATGGCTTGTTGTTTCCATTCTTTCATAAAGCCTCGCAACACCTCAGAACTTTCCTTCTCTCCTATTCGATATAAAAATTGACTCTCCAAGGGATGTTCCAAATCGAATTGAATGCCTGCTTCGTACTGTGTTCTGTAGTACGCCCAAAAAGTAGGATACTCTTCTCGCTTAATTCCCAATACATACTGCATTTTTATCCTTTCGCAAAGCGATTTCAAATACAAGTACAAATCCAATTTATTCTCAAAGTATTGATAAACAGAACCTTTGGCTATGTTTAACTTTTTGACCACAACCGACACAGAGGCCTTGTCGTAATTATTGGCCGCAAACTCTTTCAAGAAGCCTTTGAGGAATGCTTCTCGTTTTGAATTAGGTAGTTTTTCGAATGTTGGTTTTGGCATATCGTTTCAATTTCACACAATGACTACAAAGTCACATGACTTTGTAGTCACAATAGTAGTTTATAAATTATACAAAAGCAAGTTTTTGCGTTTTTTTCTCAAAAATTTTCGGACAAAAAAAAATGCCAACAAATTTGTTGGCATTTTTATGGCAAATGGATCGTTAAAATCGTTTAGAGCAGCACTAATTGGTGCCATTCTCCTTATAATTTTTATCTACTATAGCGCCTGCTTTTAACATTTTAATCGGATACTTATTACTTAAATCCGCTTTAAAATTGCTTTGCTCCCATTTCCCTAAATCTCCATACCAAAGCACTACCGTTTTTTTATTTTGAGTATTAACCAGCTTTATTCTAATATTATCTTCTCGATTTACCAGCACCTTTTGAGCAAATTGCTCTTTTAGTGTCTTAGCGTCCAAATATTTAGACAAAGGCTTTTCGATGAGCACATCATCCGCCACTTCTACAACATAATTCCAAGGGAAAATAGTATCCACCAAAGGCTCTTCAAGGGTTTTTGCGTCAAACTTACAAGCCTTCAAAACAACTTCGATCGTTGTATTAAACAACTCTTTCGGTGCTTTCCAGTCCCACTCAATCACCTCACTCATCACAGATTCTCCCTTCAAGTTAGTGACCGAAGCATTCAAAGACCAACTAGTGCCACTTTTAATATTTCTGTGCGGAAATATAACATAAACACGCCCACTATCTTCTTTTAAAACAAAATCACCCTTTGGATTTTGTAGGATTCCGTCCAACAAGAAATCGTGTGTTGCTTTTCCATTTTTCTGAACGGTTAACTTTAATTTCGTTTTATTTATAAAAAAAGTTGGAATTTCTAATTTCAACTCTACCACTTGACCATAGTTATCTGACCTAAAACGTCCTCCAGCACTAGCCAATTCCAATAAAATTTCCTGTCCTCTGGAACGATTGGAAAGTTGTTTGGTGTATGCTTGCAAAATATTCATGGCTACATCTGGCACCAAATCCATCTGAACAGCAATAATTTCATCGGTCAAACTAGCATAAGGAATAAAATAAAACAATCTATCACTTATTCTAGGGTTCTTCGTAACGTGTTCTTTTCGAATCGTTCTAGATAAATCAGGTCCTATAATGTGATAAATTGGAAAAGGCAACACATCGCCATTCGCATTATAAAACTTAACATACAAGGGGGCGTTCTCATAAACACTCGTCAATTCATAACTCAGCTCAAGGCGTATTCCCTTAGCTCCTTTATAAACAAAATCTTCCTCGACCTTCATTGCTGCATCAATAACCCAGTCGTCAAAGTGAATGGGTTCGTGAAGCGTATGTCGTGCCGCCTGTATCTGCTCTTTCGTTTCTTCTAATTCAAAATAGAATTCAATATTTGCAGCAGCTTCTTTCCATACATAAAAGGGAATAAAATACTTTAGTTTGCCCTTTACATTTAAATCTACTATGGCCTTTGGATCTGGCGCACCTTCTACAGGGTACAAAACGGGTACATCCAACTGAATTCCATTTTTATCATAACAGTTTAGGTGAATCGATGCTTTTTTTCCTGCATAAGCTTTCGCCAAATCGTATTCTATAGTTACAGCAACGCCATTTTTTTGCATGCACACATAATTAGCATCACTATAAATCGAAATGGACTGTCGAGCTTGTGCACGCTGTGCATAATCAAAATCAAGGTTTTTAATCCTGTCAAACATTTGCCCATAGACTTCATCACTATACTCTCCTTTAGGATTGATTTTGGTGTAGGTTCCTAAAAGCTGATCTTTTTCACCATCTCTATCGTAAAAAGACCATTTTAACTGCTCTCCCTCCAATAAATGAAAAGAGAATTTCTTTGGCGCTAAATTATAACTGTTTGGATACACAATAGAACGATAAACCGCTTCTGTTCCTTCGTTCGTGGTAAATACATAATAAACATCTGGCAGCCACTCCTTTGGATTGGAACTTTCATCGTACTGCAACAATTGCTCTTTGACACCTCCACCTTTTAAGTCAATGTCAACCATATAACGAAGGGGTTGTTGATACGTTAAGGTCCCACCATAATCCAATAAATCCTTTAAACCAAAATTCAATTGTACGCCTTCATGCAAACCATTTAACAAGTCAATCTCACGATAAGGCACAAAAATTTCTGCTTTTGACCAGGCATTAGTAGACAAGACCAAAAGCTTGGTTTCATCCAAATAAACTTCCATCCCATTTTTTTCTAGGGTCACCTGTGGCACAATTGGCATTAAACGACTTTTGGAATTATTATACAAATAATCAAACGTCAACAGTAAGCCTTTTGTGCCATAATCGGCACGATAAACATCTTTTTGGAGTTGAGGGTTTTTAAATTCAAAATCAGGACTAAGGGATTGCCCAAAAAGGGCAACAAAGGGGATCAATAACAATAAAATGCATAAAGTTTTTTTCATAGCTAATTTGGTATTCTTCAGATTTTGAGCGTTTAGGTTAAGAATATACATGTTCTACCTCATCTAATAAATCAAGCACCATCGCAGCGTTACCGGCTTGAACCAATTGTGCTCGATAGGCTTTCACCCCTTTTAAGCCTTTAAAATAATTGGTATAATGCCTACGCATTTCTAAAATTCCTAATTTTTCTCCTTTCCAGATCACGGATTTTTCCAAATGCTCTCTAGCAGCATCTACTCGCTCTTTAATTGTTGGTGGCGGTAAAAGTTCTCCTGTTTTGAAATAATGTTTGATTTCTCTAAAAATCCAAGGATAACCAATTGCTGCCCGTCCGATCATAATACCGTCTACGCCATACTTGTCTCTATACAAGGCGGCTTTTTCTGGACTATTAATGTCTCCATTTCCAAAAATCGGAATTTTAATTCTTGGATTGTTTTTGATGTTTCCTATTTGAGTCCAATCAGCCTCTCCCTTGTACATTTGTTTTCGGGTACGACCATGAATAGACAAAGCCTGTATTCCTACATCCTGCAAACGCTCTGCTACATCTTCAATAAAAATAGAATTGTCATCCCACCCCAGACGAGTTTTAACTGTAACAGGCTTGTTCGTTGCTTTTACGACAGCCTCCGTCAATTTAACCATTCTAGGAATATCTTGAAGAATTCCAGCTCCAGCCATTTTACAAACTACTTTTTTTACTGGACAACCAAAATTAATATCAATGACTTCTGGATTGGCTTCTTCTACAATTTCGGTTGCACGAATCATAGAATCCAAGTTCGCTCCAAATATCTGAATTCCAATTGGGCGTTCATAGTCAAAAATATCTAATTTCTCCACACTTTTTGTTGCATCCCGAATCAATCCCTCTACAGAAATAAACTCAGAGTACATCATGTCGCAGCCTTGTTTTTTGCACAACGCACGAAAAGGAGGATCACTAACGTCCTCCATTGGTGCCAACAAAAGTGGAAAATCCCCTAATTCTACATCTCCAATTTTAACCATTATTATATTTTATTACTACTAATAAATAATAGTTCGGTAATTTTCTATTTTTAAACAAAATCAAAAAACACCATTCTATCAAATTGATTTACAAACACTAAGTAGTTACAAATCAATCGAATCAGGTTTTTACCGAACGAATGAACAACTGCAAACAAATTTTATTCTACAAAGACATTTAAGTAGCTGGGCTTAGGTAATTGTCATTTTGGGGCGAAGTTCTTTTTGCCAACCGAAGCCTTTTTTTAGTAATAACAGCGTTATCACTAAAAAAACAAGGAAAGATGGCGAAAAAATAGCCTTTTAAAAATGGAACAATTATTTAAGATTATTACTTAAGTACGAAGATACAAAGTTTTCTAGTCCTTTCAAAAATTAGTGATCTCCTGCCATTATTAGTTTTGCCAAGAAATAGAAAAACCTGCTCTTTTTTTTGCAAAAAAAAAGATAAGCTCAACACTTTATAGTGTCAAGCTTATCTTCTACAATCTATTTTTGGTCTTCTTCTTTATGCTAATTTTATTACTCTACTAATTGCGTTGCTGGTTGCGTTGATTCTGTAATAATACGTGCCAACAACTCATTCAAATACTCTACTCTATACTCTCCTACAGTTGGCTCTACATGACCGTTTCCAACACCACTATGATCTGTCATAAAGACATAAGAACCATTTGTAGTCAAAGAAAAGAAACGCATTAAGAGTTCTGTTTTTTTGTCGATTCCACTAGAAGCAATAGGAATTAATTTAACGCCTTTTTCTGCTGCTTTAGCGATACTTTTTTGAATACTTTCGATACTTTTTGCATCATGGTGTGGAGGTGCATCCAACATCAAGAAAACAATACGAGTTCTAGCAGATGCCGACCACCCTTGCTGGCTAATCGCTTCATCTAGTGCTGCATCAACAGCTTCAGGATAATCTCCACCACCATCTGCCGATTGATTATTAATAAAATTAATCGTAGCATCTGTATCCGCAGACAAAGCACTTGAACGGGTTACGTATTTATCCCCTTCGTCTCTATAAAACACCGAACCTATTTGAAGTGATAAAGCGGGTTGTTCTGTTTTAACTTGTGCCACAACATCTTCCAATTCTTTCTTCAAATAAGCAATTTCATCCTCCATTGACCCCGTTGCATCGACCACAAACATCACGTCTGCACGATTGTCTGGCATCGTGGTCGTCTCTTTCAATTCAAAATTATTAATTCCTTCGATAATTGTTTGAGGAGATTTTAGTTGGTGTTTTTTTCCTTTGTAACTTATTATAATTTCATTATTTAAGTTTTTATCAATAGAAAAAGGTTGGGCCCACAATTCTGCGATTCCAGAATTATTTGTTTTTGCTTTCCAAAGTTTGCTTTTGTTATTCCCTACTAATTCTACAGCACAATCCATGACAGGTTGTCCCATCGCATCTGTTACTCGAACAGAATAACGTTGAGAAGGAAAAAATTGCCATTCTTCTTGATATTCCGAAAAGTTTTTCTTTTGCATCAACGATTGCCAAAACTTCCAATTATTCAAATCATTCCACTCTCCCGCAGTTAGCGTCCCTGCTTCTGCATTCATATCATCTTCTGAAACGGCTCCATTATTACCATTATCCACCGCAACATTATCATCTCCATTCCCACGAATCGTTAATGTTGTTACGTCATAAGGGTCAACAGCAACTTCTGTGCTAGGGCTCTCTGTATTCATACAACTTACGGAAGAAAAAAGAGCGATACCACTTATTAAGTATTGTATTTTTTTCATAACAAGGTATTGTTTATTTTATCGGGTTCATCTATTCTGTTCATTTTAGAGTCTTTGCCTTTATTATGATAAAAAAATTAATATTTAAGTAGTAGAAACAAAGCATCAAAACTCTAAAACAAAGTTTTACTTATACGAAAGTATATGACTTGAATCTTTCAAATGTTACCATTAATATTAAAAAAAGCAAAAAAACTTTTTTTCCGAAATCACCTTTTTACATCTTTTTTGTGTTTTATTGTATTGTATAGTCCTATTTATTGCACTATTTTTGTTAAAAAGTGCTTTTTCCAAAATTAACAATTGTAAAATGTGCATCGGAAGATACATTAAACTTACGAAAAAAAATTATATACAAATGTATTTTTAAGTACTAATTCTATTTTTTTAGAAAAAAACTTAGTCCATGACAGCACACTTTTCGTTGTAAAAGAAAGCATTACAAATAAAACAGCCCAAAAACCAAGAATATATTGGAGTTTAAACATTATCAGATTGTACAAATTAGAACAAGTGCAAAAGATCGAGACTTAGAACCGCATCGCCATACGTTTTATGAACTCTTCTTCTTTTTTGCAGGAAATGGCAGCCACCTTATTGATTTCAAAGATTTCAGTATTGCGCCTCCTAGCATTCAATTGGTTGGTCCTCACCAATTGCATCAACTCAAACATTCTAAAGACTCTCAAGGCTATGTTATCAAAATTCAACCCACCTTAATTACATCGAATCCTTTCTTGAATAATTTTTTCAATTTCATTCAATACAACCAACATTTTGAGGCTGGTGTCGCCATTAGCCCAGAAGAGTCCAGTCTGTTAAAAAGTAGTTATTTATTCTTAAAATCATACCACAACGACAATTCAGATGATTCTGTTTTTGCTGCTTTATCTGCCCTTAATTTATATATTTCAATTCTCAAAAAACATCAAAATCTAAGTCAACAATCTGAAAAAAGCCCGAATAATGAATACTTCAATCAGTTTCTGGATTTGGCAGAACAAAATTATCAAATTGAAAAAAGTGCCGATTTCTACACTAAAACCATGAATATTTCTCTTAATCGACTCAACAATATTGTAAAGGAACGAACAGGCATGACGGCTAAAAAATTCTTAATCAACCGTGTTTTGCTAGAAGCGAAGCGCCTAATTATACACAGTGAAAAAACAGTAAAAGAAATTGCCTATCAATTGGAATTTTTAGAACCTGCTCATTTTTCTAATTTCTTTAAAAAGCACTTGGGCATTACACCTAGTACTTTCAGGATGAACTTTCGATAAAAAAATTACACCTTTGAACATTGCACTAAACGAATCAACTTTATGGGATCTATACCAACAAAATTATACTGCATTAACTGCTTGTGGTTCGTTCTTGCTTTCGGCTCTTGCAAAGGCCCCAACTCCTCTAAATCAGTAAAAATAAACGAAAGAACAATTGGTACGATTGTTTCTCAATTTGATGGAAAAGTAAGCGTTGTTTTTCAAGACAAACAAAACAACTTTTGGTTTGGTGGGCACGAAAAAGGGGTTTATAAATACAATAACACCGATTGGACGCTTTTTACAAGCAAAGATGGTTTGTGTAGTGCTGCTGTGATTGGAATACAAGAAGATAAGTTGGGTAACCTTTATTTTGACACCCCAGAGGGCATTTCTAAATTTGATGGACAAAAATTCACAACATTAGACATTGCAAAACAAGACGCCTCCAAAAATCAATGGCAGTTAAATCCAGATGATTTGTGGTTTAGAATGGGCTGGAACCAAAAAGGGCCTTATCGTTACGATGGACAAATGCTTCACTATTTAGAATTTCCAAAACCTAGTTTGGCAGATGAATTTTATGCTCAATATCCAAACGCCTCTTTTAGTCCTTATAGCATTTATTCGATGTACAAAGATCGTAAAGGGCATCTTTGGTTTGGAACAAGCTCTCTTGGTGCTTGTCGCTTTGATGGGAAGTCAATTCAATGGTTGTATGAGCAACATTTGTCGGAAACGCCCAGCGGTGGAAACTTTGGTATTCGTTCCATTTTTGAAGATAAAAATGGGCAGTTCTGGTTCACCAATACACGGCATCGTTATACCATCGCCTCCGATAATGCTTCCGATTCTATTTCTTATCAAAAAGAAAGAGGAATTGAACGGGCAAGCGATCTTTATTTTATGTCTATTGTAGAAAGCGATCTTGGAGATTTATGGCTGGCAACTTATGACGATGGTGTTTGGTGCAAAAAAGGAAATGAATTTATACACTATCCAATTAAAGAAGGGGAAAAAGACGTTTTACTCTTTTCTATATACAAGGACAATGAGGGAGCGCTTTGGCTGACCACACAAAATGCAGGCCTTTACAAATACAATGGACAAGGCTTTGAAAAATTTACCCCTTAAAAAAATATCCATCCATTTTTTGTAAGCCTTAGCCTGTTTTTTGTATCGCACGCTCTTTCTTATTCACATACCTTTGTTCAAGCTTATTATGAGTTAAATACAAATCTGTCAAGGCTTCTAAATGACCTAAAGAGTCGGGCAACTCTTTCAGCTTGTTCTCGCTAAAAGACCTTTCTCTTTACCTAAATAATTCCTTCGGAACAATCTCCATTTTACGCATCAAAAACGTAGCATTTTTATTCTTAGCAATTCCTCGATTCAATTTATAATCAAAGCTCAATTCGTCCTTTTCGATGATACTTTCAAAGCATAAATTTTCTACCTTCCCAGGTAATTCATCTTGCATATTTCCCAGTTCCAAATCATGTGTTGCGACCATTGCCAAACAATTAAAATCTAAGAAGTGCCGTACCAGTAATTCAGACCCCAATAGCTTATCTTCTGAATTGGTTCCTTTTAGAATTTCATCCAAAATAATAAAGGTTGGCTTGTTTTCTTTTAACGTTCTGATAATATATTGCAAGCGTAATAATTCTGCTTGAAAATAAGACGTTTGCTGACTGATAGAATCTTGTACTCGCATAGAAGTCATAATGTCCATCAACGAACTTTTGAAAGAAGTCGCACAAACAGGCGCACCGCATTTTGCCAAGAGTAAATTGAGTGCCACACAACGCAAAAAGGTACTTTTGCCTGCCATATTTGATCCTGTTACTACAAAAATCTTGTGTTGGCTGCCCAATTTTGTGTCGTTACAAACTCTTTCAGAAACGGGGATTAAAGGATGTCCTAGGGCTTCTGCATGAATAAACAACTCGTCAGATTTCTCTAACTGAGGAAAATTTAATTCAGCATTATTATAACTAAAAGTAGCTAAACTTATCAAGCCATCTAACTCTGCCACGGTGTCCAGCCAATTGGTCAAAAACTGCTTGTGTTTTTTCTTCCAAGCTTCCAACGCAAACAAGCATTGTACATCGTATAAGATTAATAAATTCAAGCCCAAGCCCACAAAAATATTCAAGCGTTGGTCAAAATAATCTACAATTTTAGAAAGGCGACCAAAGCCAGATTGTGCTTCTTTAGCCGTTTTTTTAATTTCATTGAGAATGCTAGAGTCTCCAAAATCTTCTTGATTTGCCAAATTTAACAAAGAAACATACATTTTTAAAATCCCTTGTCGTTTGCCAATTTCGGTGTGTTCTTTTCCTACATATTTGCTTTTGATTCCCAACAAGGCAAAATTCAACATTCCCATTAACATCAAAGGAAGATGATTAAAAGTGATGATAAAATAAACCAAGGCAAGAATAGACAATAAGGGCAAAACCACTCTAGTTATTTTCCAAGGCGTAGAGTCCAAAAATGCAGCAGGAGCTGCTGTCCAAGCTTGCAAATAAGCGATGTCCTCCAAAGTATCTTCTGTAATACGGCCATTTGCCATAAAGGCTTGACGAAAATCAATCTTTGGATTCAATACCTTAACCGCCTCTTGTTGAGTATAAATAGCAGCAACGTCATCTAGCGGTGCTTTAAATAAATTCGCTAAACGCTCCTTCCCTTTTGCGGTAGACGTTCGGTTGACAAAAGCAAAGATTCCTGCCGAACCAAACAAATCTAAATCCGAACAATAATCGTGATTCGGGTCGTCAAACTCTTGTCCTCCATCAAATGCTGGCTGGTTGCTTTTTAAGATCTTCAACTCTTTTTCATTGATAACAATCAGTTCGTCAATCCTTTGTTTTTCATCAAAAAAACCTTGATACAGTCTTAGAAAAACGACAAAAACAGGAATAACAGCCAAAAAGCACCACCACCAAAACATGACTTCAAATTCTGTACTAAAAAATTGAAACAAAAAATAAATCATTAAGACAAACAAAATGACTCGAACATTGCCAATTTGAAACATCTTACTCGTTTTTTCTTTTTGCTGTTTCAAGAAAGCATCTAAGCGTTCTTGATATATTTTTTCTAAATTCATCTTTATTTGTTATTATGCTGTTGTTGTAATCCTTTGATAATTCATACATTTAAACGCTTCAAAATAGCTCACTTAAACCCTAATCTTCAATAAATTACAAACAAGCATTTGATTTTTATTCTTTTCTACGCATCGCCAAATTGTATTCAAACCTTCCAATTTGCCTGTTTTCAAATCTTAATACTTCGCTACTTTATATTTTAAAAGTCCTCAATATCTCAAAACATGCTTATACCTACAAATATTATCACCGAAACTATTCAAACTCGTCGTCACTTACACCAATACCCAGAGCTAGGTTCTGAGGTGTACCAAACTGTTGCCCTAGTCGAAAAACAACTCCGAGCCTTGGGTTTAGACGTGCATCCTAATATTGGAAAAAATGGTTTGTATGCAGATTTGAATGTTCCAAATGCTCAAAAAAGAATTGCGTTGAGAGCCGACATGGACGCCTTGCCCATACAAGAACTAGGGCAAAAGGACTATCAATCTACAATCAATGGCCTTGCACATATGTGCGGACATGATGCCCACACGGCTATGCTTTTGGGGGCTGCTAAATTAATTGTACAACATAAAGACCAACTTCAACACAACATTCGATTTGTATTTCAGCCCGATGAAGAAAATATTCCTGGCGGTGCGCTTCCTATGATTAAAGACGGTGTTTTGGATGGCGTAGACAAGATTTACGGGCAGCACGTTTGGCCAACTTTAGATACAGGTGTCATTGGACTCTGTTCGGGTCCTGCGATGGGACAGCCAGATGTTTTGAAAATCCTAATTACAGGTAAGGGAGGACATGCCGCTTATCCACACAGCACGATTGATCCGATTGTTATTGCAGCGCAATATATCAATGCCGTCCAAGCCATTGTTGCCCGAAATGTTCCTGCCTTGGATGCTGCCGTTGTTTCTTTTACCATTATCGAAGCAGGCACAGCGCACAACATCATCCCAGAAAGCATTCAACTCACGGCTTCTATCCGAACCTTGTCTTTAGAGGTTAAAGCCAATTTAAAAAAGCGTTTACACCAATTATTAGAGAGTATTTGTGCGGCACATGCTGCTAGTTTTGATTTCAATTATATTAATGGACATGCTTTAACGTACAACGATCCTGCGCTTGCCAAGGATTTAGCTAATTTATTGGAGGCAGATAAATTGGTTTTCCCACATCCGCCTTCTATGGCAGGGGAAGATTTTGGCTATTATTCTCAAAAAATTCCTGCTTGTTTTATTTTCTTAGGTTGTAGAAACGAAGCGAAGGGAATTACAGCGATGTTGCACAGTCCGCATTTTGATTTGGATGAAGCTTGCATAGAAACTGGAATTGGTCTTTGGTATACGATTGCTATGCAAGATTAACAAGAACAAATGTTCTACCCAAGAAGTTGTTTTCCTTCATTTTTACCATTGCTCAATGCGTTAACAAAAAAAGTTATCCACATTCCAAAACGATACTATTTTCTTTCCTAAAAAAAAGTTTCAAAAAAAAAGTAAATATTTTTGTTTTACAACTTCTTTTTGACTACGAACTAAATTAAATAATTTGAAGCTAAAAACGGCTAAAAGCCTAGTATTAACAAGGTACGAAGTCACTTATTAACAAAATAACTGTTGATAAGTGACTTCGTTATTTTTTATTTTTAACAAAACAACATCTACTTAATAATCAATAAGATATGTTCTTTTATTACAAAAACACTAAAAGTCCATTTGGGCGATTGAAATAAAAACTTTAAATTCGTGGAGCACGTAACTTAAGCCTAAAAAATATCTATTAAATGCCCTTTTTCAACCTCTTCACAAGTAGGTTCTCTGGGTACTTATCCACAACAAATTGTTTCAAAATAGATGAATAATAAAGAATTAATTCTTACAGAAAGTGACGATCGTTTTGTTTTATTTCCAATCAAGCACGATGCCGTATGGGAAATGCGAAAACAGGCTTTAGCTTGTTTTTGGACAACAGATGAAATTGATCTAGAAGCAGATATTATTGACTGGAATGAAAAATTAAATGACAATGAACGTCATTTCATTAAACATGTATTGGCCTTTTTTGCGGCTAGTGATGGGATTGTTAATGAAAATTTAGTTTTAAATTTCTATAAAGATGTTCAAATTGCAGAAGCCCGTTCGTTCTACGCTGCTCAAATTCAAATTGAAGACATTCACGCAGAAGCATATAGTCTTTTGATTGATACGTACATTAGAGACACGGCAGAGAAAAATGCCTTATTCAAGGCAATGGATACGCTTCCTTGTGTTCAGAAAAAAGCAACATGGGCTTTGAAATGGATTGACGAAGCACCTTCATTTGCTCATAGATTGATTGCTTTTGCAGCGGTAGAAGGTATTTTCTTCTCTGGTAGTTTTTGCGCTATTTACTGGCTCAAGAAACGTAGTTTAATGCCAGGTTTGACATTCTCTAACGAGCTAATTAGTAGAGACGAAGGCATGCACTGTGATTTTGCTTGTTTGTTGTACTCTATGTTAGAGCATCCTTTAGACAAAAAAGAAGTAGAAGCTATTATTACAGAGGCGGTTGTCTTTGAAAAAGAATTTGTAACCGATGCCTTGCCTGTTTCTTTAATTGGGATGAATTCTAGCTTGATGAACGAATATATTGAGTTCGTTGCAGATCGTCTATTGGTTTCTTTAGGAAATGAAAAGGTGTACAACACCGCAAATCCTTTCCCTTGGATGGATTTGATTTCCTTACAAGGCAAAACAAACTTCTTCGAAAAACGGGTTGGCGATTATCAAAAAGCAGGTGTTATGGCTAATCGGGACAAACAAACGTTTTCCTTAGACGAAGATTTTTAAGTTTTATACCATCTTACGAAGTAAGTACTGTGAGGGTTTGCAGAATAGGCTATTTTATAAGCTTAAATCGGAAGGTACGTTTTAAATGGAAAGCCATATTGATTTGTTATGACAAAAAAACATACGCCTTTCTACTTAGAAATTACGACTCCTATGGTTCGATACATTAGTCCTTATTAGTCCTTAATTCATACGATCCTACAATTTACTTCGGGTGCATTATAGAATAAATTAGTTCCACGAAAATGCCTGCGTGAGGAAGCGCATGGACATTAAAACAAAAAAAATGCAAGTATTAAAAAGAAATGGAAAAACAGAAGAGGTCTCTTTTGATAAAATCAAAAAGCGCATTGAATATCTATGCAATGGCTTGGACCTTCGTTATGTAGATTCTATTGAGATTTGTAAAAAAGTTATTCAAGGTTTATACGATGGTGTTAGCACCACTATTCTAGACAATTTGGCTTCTGAAACGGCCGCTACGATGGCAACCCAACATCCTGATTATGCGATTTTGGCTGCCCGTATTTCGGTTTCGAACCTACATAAAAACTCAAACACGTCTTTCGCCAAAACAATGAAAGCCTTGCACGAGTATATTGACCCTAAAACAGGAGAAAACGCCCAATTAATTTCGAACGAAACGTTTGCAACGATTTGGAAAAACCGTAAGGTATTTGATACCGCCATCAAGCATGAAAACGATTATGAGTTTGATTATTTTGGCTTCAAAACCTTGGAGCGTTCTTACTTGTTGCGTATGAATGGCAAAATTGTAGAGCGTCCTCAATTTATGTTGATGCGTGCGGCAATTGGTATTCATGGAAACGACATTGTTTCTGCGATTCAAACCTATAGCTTGATGTCTGAAAAATGGTTCATTCATGCTACGCCTACCTTATTTAATGCTGGAACGCCAAAACCACAGTTGTCTTCTTGCTTCTTGTTGAGCGCTACAGATGATTCTATTTCTGGTATTTTTGAAACCTTGACCCGTTGTGCTAAAATTTCTCAGTCTGCGGGAGGGATTGGTTTGAGCATTCACAATATTCGGGCACAAGGTAGTTACATCAAAGGAACAGGTGGAATGTCTAATGGGGTGGTTCCAATGTTGCGTGTATTTAATGATACGGCTCGTTATGTAGACCAAGGTGGTGGAAAGCGCAAAGGTGCTTTTGCTATTTATTTGGAGCCTTGGCATGCCGATATTTTTGACTTCTTGGACTTGAAGAAGAATCATGGTAAAGAGGAACAGCGGGCTAGAGATTTGTTCTATGCCATGTGGATTTCTGATTTGTTTATGAAACGGGTAGAAGACGATGTCGAATGGACCTTGATGTGTCCGAATGAGTGTCCTGGTTTGTACGATGTTTATGGCGAAAATTTTGAAAAACTATACTTAGAATACGAAGCAGCAGGAAAAGGAAGAAAGACGATTAAAGCGCGTGAGTTGTGGACTAAAATCTTAGAATCTCAAATCGAAACGGGAACGCCTTATATGTTGTATAAGGATCATGCGAATCAAAAATCAAATCAAAAAAATCTAGGTGTTATCCGTTCTAGTAATCTCTGTACAGAGATTATGGAATATACGTCTAAGGATGAAGTAGCGGTTTGTAATTTGGCTTCTATTTCGTTGCCGAAATTTGTCATCAATGGCAAGTTTGATTTTGATAAATTATATGAGATTACTAGAATTGTGACTCGTAACTTAAACAAGGTAATTGACATCAATTATTATCCTGTTGTAGAAGCTCGCAATTCTAACATGCGCCACCGTCCTATTGGTATTGGGGTGCAAGGTTTGGCTGATGCCTTAATTTTGATGCGTTATCCTTTTGACAGTACAGAAGGTAAGCTATTGAATAGAGCGATTTTTGAAACGATGTATTATGCAGCGGTAACCGAATCGTCTGAATTGGCAAAAGAAGATGGTCCTTACCAATCTTACGAAGGTTCTCCGATCAGCAAAGGCATTTTGCAATTTGACTTGTGGAATGAAACGCCTTCTTCTAGATGGGATTGGGATAAATTGCGGGCGAACATCAAGGAACATGGCGTGCGTAATAGTTTGTTGTTGGCTCCTATGCCAACGGCTTCTACTTCTCAGATTCTAGGTAATAACGAATGTTTTGAGCCTTATACCTCTAATATTTATACGCGTAGAACACTTTCGGGGGAGTATATTATTGTGAACAAACATTTGCTGAAAGATTTGATTGAATTGGGCTTGTGGACGGAGGATATTAAGGAGCAATTAATGGCTGCTAATGGTTCTGTTCAAGACGTAAAAGAAATTCCAGACGACATCAAAGCGTTGTACAAGACTTCTTACGAAATCAAACAACGTCATATCATTGATATGTCAGCAGATAGAGGCGCATTTATTTGTCAATCTCAAAGCTTGAATTTGTTTGTCGAAAATCCAACCTTTGCGAAGCTTACGTCGATGCATTTCTACGCTTGGAAAAAAGGACTTAAAACGGGTATGTATTACTTGAGAAGTAAGGCGGCTGTTGATCCAATCAAATTTACCTTGTCGTCTAAGCATCAAACTAAATTTGTGAAAGCGGATGCCGCAAATACAGAGGAAGGGATTGCTTGTAGCATAGACAATCCAGACGATTGTTTGATGTGTGGTTCTTAGGAATTACGGTTACAATTAAAATATAGATTAAGCGAATGACTCTTGGAGTTGTTCGCTTTTTTTGTTTGGAATTATTGTTCTGTTCTTCTTCTAGTCAACACAAAGGAATTTCATCCCCTTTCGGAACCTTTTAACGCTCTTATACATTAAGTAAAAGTACGTCTTAAAAATCAACCTAAAAAACTCATGTTTCAATCCGAAGTAAAAAGCCAAATCAACGAAGACATCTCTATTTTAGTGCAGCTAGACAATCATCCTTGGAACTACATTTGCGAGTGTGGCGACGCTAGTAATTGGACGGTGAAGGAAGTGCAAAATGCCAATGCTGTTTTTATTAGTCATACGCACATTGATCATTTTGTGAATTTTGATATGGTGATTCGACATCAAATTGGAATTCAACGAAGGGTTGTTATTTGTGGCCCCAAAGGAATTGCGGCACAGGTTCAAGCCAAGCTAAAAAGCTATACTTGGAATTTAATTCAAAAAGGAGCGATTCTTTACGAAATTCGAGAAATGGTTTCTGAAAATGAAATCAGAGTATTTGAAATAGAGCCGCCTGTTTGGGAATTGATTGAAAAACCGATACTTAAAAGCAATGTCCTTTTTCAAGAAAAAAACCTTGTCGTCACAGGCATTTTATTGGATCACAAAACGCCAACTTTAGCCTATAAATTTAAGGCAGCGGATACCGTCAAGATTGACATTCAAGCGAGTGGCTTTCGGGGTGGCAAATGGGTCAAGGAGTTAAAAGCAGCTTTTGAGCAAAACACGCCTGAACAATCTATTAGCATAGAAGAAAAAACCTATTTAGCCAGCGATTTATTTCATTTATTAAAACGACAAAAGGGCGACTCTGTGGGCATTATCATGGATCATGCGGCCAATTCAGAGAACCATGCTAAAATTCTTCAACACTTCTCCAATTGCCAAAAGGTGTTTATAGAGTCTTTTTATAAAAACGAAGATCAAGCCTTTGCAGCAGCCAATTATCATAGTTATGCCGCAATGTCTGGCAAAATCATGCGAGAAGCAAAGGTTTTAAATCCTGTTCCTGTGCATTTTTCTAGGAAGTATGGGGCGGAAGAAATTGAAGCCTTGGTCAAAGAGTTTGAAGTAGCATTAAAGCATCAATAAAAGAACTTGAATACGATGAATCCTTTGTTTGATAAATCGTCAACTAGTCTTTAAAATCATGAACTTGTAGAGCATTATAACCTACATATACTGAAGGATCTATTTTATTCCAGATGATTACAAAATGAAATTTCTGGTGGCTCTACAAGTTCATCATTTAGAGGTATAGGAATATAGGATATTTTGGTTAATAATTTAACCTTCTCATTTGAATAACGTTTTTCAAGCTCTACTAATACTCAAACTCCATATTAGGCTTCGGGAATCCAAACAAGTGTTTTTCTCGAATGTGTTTAGCCACTTTTTGAGAAACCGATTTTGTCCATTCTTTTTTGTTCTCTCGAAGCAATTCCAGCGTATCCATAGCATGAATTTTCAAAAACTCCTCCTTGTAGCCTTCAATATCTACAACATGCCTATTTTCGACAATATGCTTGTACAAATAACGGATGCCATCAGGAATCGGCAAGTTGCGGCAAGTCATTAATTCGCTTCCGCCCTCGTTATACGCAGGGTAAACATAGACTCGAACATTTCGTGTAAAAATCTCTCCATAAGAAGCAATTAAGCGACCATCTTTATTTCGGTAGTACTTACTATTAACAATATCCAGTAAGCCTTTGGCACTAATCACAATACCTAGTTTTGCTATTCTATAATCTGCTAAGTAATTAATTAAACGCTTGTACTGGTTGCAGTTTGTAATCATAACGCACTTTCCAAGATGATTAAGCAAAGAGGCACGATCCATAAAATCTTGCTCTTCTACTTTTCCTGTATCTAGACACAAATCTTTGAGTGTAATTTCTGCCAATACACTTGTTCCTCTTGAGGACAAGTCTGATTCTGTTTCAAACTGTTTTGAAGCGGACTCAAAACGGTCTAAGGTTCTCAAGGTTGCAGGTCTAAAACTCCCTCGCACCACCAAGACATTCCGCTTATACATAAATTCGGAAGGATGCACAGGATTGCCATTGCTATTAAACATGGCAACATCAGTCATTCTTTGTTTCACCAACTCTAAGGTAACCAAGCGATTATCAATATTAATAAATTGAGGTCCTTTGATTCGTAACATATCAATTTTCACTCGACTTCGAATCCCTTCTAATAAGGAAGCCATTAGTTTGCTATAATCCCCATAGTAATAATACGCTGCATAAACTAAATTCACGCCCAAGATACCAACCGCTTGTTGTTGCAAAGAAATATCATTATCCAACAATTCGATGTGCATTACAATTTCGTTGGGTTCTGCTTGAGGATGCAATTGAAAACGCAAGCCAAGCCAACCTTGCCCTTTGTTTGTTTTGTGGTAATTAATCGTTTCGACCGTATCGGCAAATGCAAACAAACGGGATTCTGGTCGTTCAGCACTCAAACGATCTAGCATCAAATCGTATTCATGGTCCAACATTTTGTACAATCGAGATTCACAAACGTAACGGCCCGATTTTTCGACCCCATAAATATCGTCACTGACTAGTTTATCGTAGGCTGAAATTGTTTTTGCAATTGTTCCTGAGGAAGCCCCAGCCTTAAAGAAATACTGTGCGACTTCCTGTCCAGCACCAATTTCGGCGAAAGAGCCATAAATTTTACTATCTAAGTTTATTTCAAGCGCTTTTTGGCGGGTTTCAAGGATTTGTATTGGCATAAATAAATTTGTAGTTTGTTTGATTGCTTAATATTCCCGAATATACTAAAATAAAACCGCTTCTAAAATCACTTGTTTAAGAAATCCTTATTAAATAGAAAAAAGCTTACTCTACGAAGTAAAATCAGCTTGAATGGTCATTTTTTAAAACCATTATTAGTATTTATTTTAAGGACTCGGTTTCTTTTCTCCGCTATGGTTTCCTTATAAATGCGCCAGCAATTCCTCCGACTACTTTTTCAACCACTCCTTAGAAATCACTTCGTGAGAACAGTTATCAAACAACCTTTTTTTTAATTCAGTAGTTGGTGTTTTTTATCTCTTTATCACAAAAAATGGGACTAGGCAAATGGCTTGCCGTAGAAATAAGACCGTTTAATTCTTAGAACAGGTCTAGTAGGTTTTATTTTTCCTAAAAAATAAATAACTTTGTTCGTTGACAATTTTTTATTAGAACAAAAAAAGCACAAATGGCAAAAAAGACCAAATTCTACGTAGTCTGGGAAGGCAATAAAACTGGGATTTTTAAAACTTGGAAAGAGTGCCAAAAACACATCAAGGGATATAGTGGTGCTAAATACAAATCCTTTGGTAGTATGAGAGAAGCAGAAGATGCTTTTTCGGGCAGTTATTTTGATGCCATTACGCCAACCAAAAAGAAACAAATTGACCCTAGCCTAGCGGGCATTCCTGTTTGGAAAAGTATTGCTGTAGATGCTGCCTGTAGTGGTAATCCTGGCTTGATGGAATATCAAGGGGTGGACACGAGTACAGGCAAACGCTTGTTTCATTTAGGTCCTTTGCAACATGGCACCAACAACGTTGGGGAGTTTCTAGCCTTGGTTCATGGATTGGCTTTTTTGCAACAGCACAAAAGTACCCTGCCAATTTACACCGACTCTAAAATTGCGATGGCTTGGATTAAAGCCAAAAAATGCCGTACTAAATTGGCTAAGTTGCCTGCAAATACTAAACTGTTCGAATTAATTGCACGGGGCGAAAAGTGGTTGAAAAACAATACTTTTGACACCGAAATTCTAAAATGGGAAACGAAAGCTTGGGGAGAAATCCCTGCCGACTTTGGTCGAAAGTAGCTGATTATCTAGCTTTTAAGCTGAATCAAAATTATTCCCTCTCAAACTAGCACTCTATAGACGGTGCTTTTCATTTCTTTTTTAGTATATTTGGACTTTACTGTCTAAGAATTGGCTTGTTACTTTTTTTAGTAATTCTGCCTATTTACACACACAATAACGCTAGTTAATAGAAAGTTGATACAAGATTTATGATTGCTATACAAATCCAACTGAACGCCAACTTATACCTTCGAGATCCTCAAGAAACAAAGTTAGGCAAACGAATTATTGAACATAGTATTATCTTAATAGATAAACTAGGGTTCGAAAAATTCACGTTCAAAAAACTAGCTACTGAAATAGAATCTACAGAAGCATCTATCTATCGATATTTTAAGAACAAGCACAAACTCTTAATTTATTTGGTTTCTTGGTATTGGGAATGGATGAAATATCAAATTGATTTTAATACCATGAACATTGAAGATGTAGACAAACGCTTAAGAATTGCCTTGTCTGTCTTGGTTGAATCTTCTCGTAAAAATCCTGCAATTAGTTATGTCGATGAGAATCTATTGCACAATATCGTGGTCGCTGAATCGAGTAAGGCTTATCATACTAAATTAGTGGACAAAGAAAATAAAGAGGGTTATTTTGCCAACTACAAAGTGCTTTGTGAAAGTATTTCTAAGATCATTTTGGAAAAAAGCCCTTCTTATCCCTATTCAAAAGCGCTCGCTTCTACTCTCATAGAAATGGCAAATAATAATATCTATTTTGCACAGCATTTGCCTGCACTTACCGATGTTCAAGTAAAAGACAATGGCGACTTAGAGGAAGTTCAACGTTTGTTGGAGCACTTTGCCTTTGCTTCTATTACTAGTGCGGTTTAAGCATTTGGAACAACTTAATCGTAGATCTTTCTACAAAAAAATCACGACCGGCATTAAGCTGGTCGTGATTTTTTTTTTGGTAACTAGGTTCAATATAAATACTGCTCTTTACTATTTGAATTATTGGTTTTTACAAAAAAAATCAATGCGCTACAATTCCCCAACAAAAACAAGCCCTGCAACCCTATTGATACACAAACCAATAAAGATACAACAAAATAAGTTGCAAAGTTACAATGCTATAAACGGGTAATTTAAACGCCCATTTTTGTGTTTTGTGTCGCCAAACTTGCATTCCGAGCAACACGCCTAAACTACCCCCAATGGCCGCAGCAATAAAAAAATGTTTTTCGGACGTACGCCATTCTTTCTGATTGGCTTTGCGCTTGTCCCATCCCATTCTAAAAAAGGTGTACAAAGAACAAATTCCAATCCATGCTAAACTACCTGTTAATACAGTCATTTGTTGCGTTGATTTTTTTGTAAAAGAAGACGCTGTCTAATAGATTTCCAACTATTTAATCCCCAAGGAAATTAATCATCAATCTCTGATTCATCATAATCCAACAAACCCTCTGGCAAATCCATGACAACTATTTTTTTATCTTCATCAACAGATAAAATCCATGCAGTTCTCAAAGGCACTAAAAATGATTTTCCACCTTGTTTTACGGTAGCCATTTCTTGCTGTGGATATTCCTCTACCGCTTCTATCCTACCAAACTTTCCGAGCTCTTCGACATGCAGTTCATATCCCTCCAAATAGCTAAACTCTAAACCCGTATCGTTAATCTCTTCTTCACTCAAATTAATATCACTTCGACGCAAATACAAAGCCTTGCTTGTAAACAAACTAGCATCCTCTTTTGTATTAATGTCTTCAAACTTCATAATCAACGTCCCTTTTCCTCTTAGATAGTCAATAAAGTACGGTGTTTTTTCGCTCTTAATCTCTACAAAAAAAGCATCTACCTCAGCGACATCGTCCCAAAAACGTTCGTCAATATCTCCCTTCACTTCGCCACTTAAACCATGAGGCTTTCTAATTCGACCAATTTCAACGTAATCCATTTACTTATATAATTTTCTAAAACCTTTCTATTTGTTTTTTTGTTAGTATAATTGATAATTCGGTAATGCTTTGCTTAAAAATCAAAAAAGCATCATTTTATTAGCTTGATTTACAAACCTTTAAAAAAATCAACTCAACATCTATGAATCCATCTAATAAAGGTTTCTGCCGAACTACTCTATAATCAAACACAAAGATTAAAAATACTTGTGTATCTTTGTACTTTTGCCTGATTAAAATCAGAATTAAATTATGTTCAAATTATATAAAAAGATATTTCAACCCAAAACAAGTAATCAAATGAAGTGGAAAGAGCTCAATAGCATCAATGATTTAGAAACTGCTTTAAAGGCATCACACGAACAACCCGTCGCGTTATTCAAACACAGTACTCGTTGCTCTGTTAGCTTAATGGCAAAAAAGAGTGTCGAACGTTTTTGGGATTTAGATATTGATGCCTACTACCTAGATTTGATTGCGCATAGAGATGTCTCGAATTCAATTGCCGAGCAATTAGAGGTACAGCACCAATCGCCCCAAATGGTTTTAGTCAAAGACGGCAAGGCAATTTACAATGCCTCACATGGTTCTATTGATGTAGATGCGATGGGAGAATTATTATAACGAAACATCTAAAATCGCCCTATAAAGCAAGCCCTGAAGTCAATTTAAGAAAAAGCAACTTTTATAGACGACAGCACACTGCCCTTCGAATAAAAAAGGGGGTACTCAACAATTGCTGAGTACCCCTTTATATATTGTTAGAGCCTATGTTTTACTTAATTACCGTTACTGTCAAGTCTTTGAAATAAGCATCCGTAGACGTACCAATCCATAGAGCAACTTTACCGCTGTTGGTCACTGAAAATTGGTTATCAACTGTCATTGAAGGAGCTGGAGCATTGTCAATATAAATAGCCGTTGTACTTTCGCCTATAACATATTTGTAATGGTGCCAAGTATCAATAGCAATACTTGCTGGCTTTTCATACACTTCAGGATGAGATGCTCTTAGCGCTAAAAAGTGGTAATTAGGTTCAGAAAAATACTGTAGCCCATGTATCACTTGTGTTGCACTTGGGAATGGATCGTTCAACAATCCGTTTGTTCCCCTTGCATAAATTCCTTCATAAGTAACGCCATCATCTTGTAGCCTATATGCCAATCCTGCAAAGCCTCTAGAAAAAGGATTCGCATATTGATTTAACTGAATAGCCATATCAAATTCAACTATTCCTGTGTACATTTCTACCGGCAAAGTTGCATATGCCTCTGGTCCTATCATAGTTCCAACAGCCATAGAATCATCCACTGCTTGCTGGCGTGCAGGCGTTACATTTACTTTTGTTGCTGCTGCTCCCAAATAAGTAACATCGGTAAGATCAGTATTTTTAGCTGTTAAATTTGCTGCTGCAATATCAATACTTTCCATCACTGGCTCTGGAGTGATTACCTCCTCAGTACAGGATGAGAATAATAAAATAGTACCAATCATACTATACAATAAAATAATGTTTTTCATCTTTTAAGTTTTAATCTGTGATTTTACTTGCTTTTAAATTCACTTTTAGACTTTTAGGACCTTTTACACTGGCTCTAACAGGTGGGGTATGCTCTTTGGTAAAGTGTAGCGTCCTACCTCTTTACCAAATGGCTTGCAAACATAGTATTTTTTTATTAAAAAAAAATAGATTCATAGTTCTAATAAATCGTACTCCCTTGTTTTTTAAAATTTTTACTTAGCTACGCTGCTACTTCGTTACTTACGTGAAGTCACTTTGTTAGTCGCTAAGCTCCTGAGCGCTGCGCTTTAGTTCCCTTCCTTCGGGTGCTATAATTTGCCACAGCGGACTTTTTTTCTTTTTAAGAACAATAGGAGTTTATCAGCCCAAAAAAATCGCTATATTCTTAGCCTGCAAGATAGCTGATTATTATATAGTTACACAAAAAAAAATGCAGCATGTAACAAGCATACAAATATTTGTAACGACCGTACAACTTTTGACAAAAATAAGTTGCTTATATCTTTTTTCGATAGTCACTTATTTTAGCCTTCTGTTTGTAGATGGTTTTGAAAAGAAAAGAAGCAGATAGAAAAACAAAACATAAGTACTTACCTATTGTTGGTTTTCAAAATCAGATAAAAGGATCTGGAAGAATTCAACCAGCAAGATTGAACTTTCTAGATTCTTATCTCCCTTGCTCAAACAAAAAAAGGAGCGCTGAAAGTTTTACACCGTCTTACATCCCTTCCGAAAATAAAAAATCTGGCACATCTGCTTTTTTCATCAAAACCAGTTTACCAATTTCATTCTCATGCACCAAGACCATTCCTTCATTAGGTCTCTTCCTCAATTCTTGTGTTAAGTTATGCGCCACAAAAACGACTTCTTGGTTCACCAATTCAGTCAATTTATACAATTTACCGATTCTACTAATCGTTGTATACTCCTTCCCATCTGCAAGAAGTGTTAATTGCACAAAACGCTTTGTTCCGCTAACTTCTTTCGCATCAATAATTCGTCCAGCCTTAAAATTCACCTCCGCATAATAATCGGCATTAATAGCACGTCGGATAGGATAATTTAATTTTCGAGTCAGAACTTCCTGTTGCAACCACAAATCTTTTAGTTGCTGCTCTGGCGTTTTACTGTTACAAATTACACGTACAGGGAAACCGCTTGGCACATAAATCTGTGCAAGAACTTGATCCGTCAATGGAATTCCTTGTATAGTTATGGCATGATCTATTTCTGGCATGTGAATCCGAATAATTTGATCTTTCCGCTTTCCTTTAACACTATAACGTCCATTTTGAGCTAACTTTCGCAATAGTTCATCTGGCATGCTAAAGGATTCTATTTGTGTAAACACTCGCACCGTTTTCCGATCCCAATCAATGAGTTCATAAGGGATTTGCAAATCAATCAAAATCGTATCACTAGTCCTCAAAGAGAAAGAGCGCACATATTCTCTTAAGAATTTAGATTGGGCAAATCCCATTTCATTCAATAAACATAAACTAAGGAGAATCAAGAAAACCTTTTTCATGTTAGAGTTTTATATTTTGGAGTAAGAAGTTGTTACAAATAGTTTTGGGACAAATACGATTCGCTTTCTTGTAGCGTTTTGCAGAACAATAAGAAATTCTTTAAATGTAGTACAACAAAATGTTTATTTTGGAGACACCTCCACTCTGAACCACTTAAGCAAGCAGGCAAAACGCTACAGAAAAGCGCTAAATACAGTTAAACGAACAGTTCAGCTATCAAATAGTTCATTCCTTAACGAATCGCTCCACCGTTAATTGCAAGCTCTTGCGGGCCAACAAAGATCAATTTACCTTCTTTATTTTCTGCCATTAAAACCATTCCTTGCGACTCAATACCCATCATTTCTCGTGGAGCCAAGTTTGCGACCAAGGTTACTTGTTGTCCAATAATTGCTTCTGGCTCATAATGCAAGGCAATCCCCGAAACAACCGTTCTAGTTTCAAAGCCTAAATCTATCGTTAGTTTTAATAATTTTTTTGCTTTTTTAATTTTTTCTGCGGCTGTAATTGTTCCTACACGGAAATCTATTTTTGTAAAATCATCAAAGGTACAAGCTTTTTTTATCGCCTCAGGTTCTTTTTCTTCTTGCGCTTTTGCCGCAGCCATTTTTTTCTTCAATACTTCTAATTTTTCCTTCTGAAGATCAATCAAAGCCAATCTAGATTTATCTTTTCGGTCGTTGATTTTAGCGAACAACAATTCTGGTGGATTGATTTTATGTCCAGCAGAAATCAAATCGCCGCCGTCTCTCAAGACTTCTTTTAAGACCTCAAAATCACCTGCTTGTAAAGGCTCTAAGGCTAATAAGTTCCTTAATTTTGCAGAAGTAAACGGCAAAAATGGCTGACTTGCCACACTTAAAATAGTTGCAATTTGCACACTTAGATTCATAATGCCTTTTACCAAATCAGAATCTGGCGCTCCTTTCCAAACTTTCCAAGGCTCATTTCTTTGTAATAAGACATTAGCATAAGCAGAAATGTCCATCAAAGCCTGTATCCCATTCTTAAATTCATACTTTAGAATACAAGCCTCTAAGAGTTCTACCTTCGTGAGTAAAACCTTCGTCGCTTCACCCAAAGTAGTCGTTGTCCCTTCTTCTACATCTTTGAT
This sequence comes from uncultured Aureispira sp., assembly GCA_902727865.1. Taxonomy (GTDB): domain Bacteria; phylum Bacteroidota; class Bacteroidia; order Chitinophagales; family Saprospiraceae; genus Aureispira. The sequence continues at coordinate 43,280 of CACVAQ010000010.1, forward strand.
ACGAATCGAAGCATCTGCTGCGGGCACTTCTCCTTGATAATAATTTTGTGTTAGATTAATGACCCGATTTACTAAATTTCCTAAGTTGGCAACCAATTCATTATCATGCAAAGCAACAAACTCGTCCCATTTAAAATCACCGTCTTTATTTTCTGGCAAGGTACGAATGAGGGCATAACGCAAGGCATCCTCCTTGTTTGGAAAGGCCTCAAAGTCTTTCAAATATTCGTGTTGCTCAATCACCCATCCTTTCGATTTAGAGAACTTGCGCCCTTCTAAGTTGAGAAATTGGTTGGCAGGCACCGCTTTAGGCAAGGCATAATCGCCATGAGCATGCAACATCGCAGGAAAGACAATACAGTGAAAGACAATATTGTCTTTTCCAATAAAATGGACTAATTCTACATCATCTCCTTTCCAATACGATTCCCAATCCTTGTTGTTTTCCAAAGCCCATTGCTTGGTGGCCGAAATATAGCCAATTGGCGCATCAAACCAGACGTATAACACTTTCCCTTCTCCACCTTCGACAGGTACAGGAATCCCCCAGGTCAAATCACGCGTAATTGCTCTAGGCAGCAAGCCACCTGATTCTTCTCCAGTCTCTTTATTAACTTTCTTTTCTAACCAAGAATTACATTGACCAATGACATGCGCTTTCCAAGTAGCAGGGTCATGCAATTTTTTGCCGTCTACGGTTCCATTATTCACCCATCCTTTCAACCATTCGCCATGCTTATCTAGTCTAAAATACCAATGTTTTGTTTTTCTAAGGACAGGTTTTTTTCCACTCATCGTTGAGCGAGGCTCAATTAACTCAGTTGGAGACAAGGTCGTTCCACAACTCTCACACTGATCGCCATAGGCCTCTTTATGTCCACACTTTGGGCAAGTACCAATAATGTAACGGTCTGCCAAAAACTGGTCAAATGCTTCGTCGTAATACTGTTCCGATTCTTTCACCTCAAACTCGTCCCCTTTTTCCACCAACTTCTTAAAGAAATCCTGTGCGGTTTTGTGATGCAGCGGGTTGCTAGTACGGTCATATTGATCAAAAGAAATCCCCAAACGTTCAAAGGTCTCTTTGTTTAAATTATGATAGGTATCTATAATATCTTGAGGGGTTCTCCCTTCTTGTTTGGCACGAATGGTAATGGCAGCACCATGTTCATCTGATCCACAAACAAAGACCACATCTTTTCCTTGTAAACGTAAAAAGCGGGCATAAATATCGGCTGGCAAATAAGCGCCTGCCAAATGCCCTAAATGCAATGCCCCATTAGCATAAGGTAAGGCTGCTGTTATTGTATGTTTCTTCGTATTCATCGTTATTTTTTTTCGTTGATTCGTCTAGGCTTTGGAAAATTAGTTTCAAGTATATTTCAATCAATTCATACCCTTCAACAACTAATTTAGTTCCCCTAAGAACAAAAATAAACACTAGGCTTAAAAAAGCTAGTGTTTATTGTATTTTTTATATAAAAATCTTGTTTTTATATCTGTTTTGTATGTTAATAATTAAGTCGTCCAATGAAGCAGATGCGAAAACACTCCCTACCTACTGTTATGAAAAAGAAAAAGAGTAGGCTGTGGCAAAAATCAGCTGCACTGCGTCTTTAAGTTGTCAAAGACCCTTAAATATTTATCCCATCATTCTTGCATGTACAAAAGAATAACCGCTAATAATAGAGTAGCCTAAAAATACTAAAATATGAAAAGGCAACATTCCTACAATACCGTAATAAATAGAAATCACAATAGTAGATAAGAACATCAAGGCGAATAATAATTCTACTTTAGCAATTGGGCTAACGCCTTTAGACATATATTTATTTGCCGACCAACCTTTTTTCTGTTTGGCATCTTCCAAGTTAAATTTTGGTGTACGAACGAAAGGCGTTTTCTTTCCAATATAACCTTCGACAGCAGCCATCGCATTGTGCAAGCCCATTCCCATAGACAAAGCTAAAAAGAAAGGGAAGCGAATGATAAAAGAGAATAAATTTTTAATAGAAAAACCGCCTCTTGTATGCTCGTAAGACAACCAGAAAAATAAAGAAACCATAATCATATTCAAAGAACCTAAAGCAGCATATCCTAACACATCATTATAGATAGAAGTATCTCCTTGATGAACATATTGTACCCAAACCAATGGAATACTACTCAAAGAAAGCATTAAAATACAAATAAAAATACCTGTATTCATCAAATGCGAAATCGCATGTAACTTATCTACAAGCCCCATTTCTTTAGCTTTCATGACCCTAGGCAAGTTTTTAATAGCACATTCCGCAGCACCTTTAGTCCATCTAAATTGTTGGCTTTTAAACGCATTCATAACGACAGGTAATTCAGCTGGAGTTGTTACATCCCCCAAATATTTGAAGACCCAACCTTTCAATTGTGCACGATAACTCAAATCTAAATCTTCCGTCAATGTATCCGAAGACCAACCACCAGCATCTTCGATACAAGCACGTCTCCAAAGACCAGCCGTACCGTTAAAGTTGATGAAATGCCCTGACATGTTACGCCCCATTTGTTCGACCACAAAATGCGCATCTAATGCTAAAGCTTGCATTTCTGTCAAGAAAGAATAGCCTTTGTTCATGTGTTCCCAACGGGTTTGAACCACACCAATGTTAGCCTCTTTAAAATAAGGAATGGTGCGCTTCAAAAAGTCGGTATGAGGAATAAAGTCGGCATCAAATACAGCGACAAATTCACCTTCTGAAATGGTCAAGCCATAAGCCAATGCGCCCGCCTTGAAACCAACACGCTCTGGACGACGCACATGCTTGATGTCCCAGCCGTAAGATTCTAAAGCCTTAATTTTATTTGCAATAATTTGAACGGTTTCGTCCGTAGAGTCATCCAATACTTGAATTTCTACTTTGTCTTTTGGATAATCTAACAAAACGATTGCATCCAAAAGGCGTTCTATTACATAAAGTTCGTTGTAAACAGGTAACTGTATCGTTACGGTAGGTACAAAGTCGTCCGTCATTACAGCATTATTGTTCTCTTTTCGGCGTCTCCACCAAAAGCTAATAGCAAGGTGCAGTTGCACACAACTATAAAGAAAAATAAAAATGAGGGGAAGCACATATAATGTAATAATGAATATTTCCACGTTTATTTATATTTGAATATTGTTGTAATAATTTTATAACCTGCTAAAATAGTTCCTTTAATAGTTCCTGAAATTTTAGATTTGCCAACTCGTACTCGATAAGAGACTGGAATTTCAATAGATTTTAGTCCTTGCTTTGCAGCTTTGACTTGCATTTCTACGGTCCATCCATAAGTTTCATCACACATATTCAAGTCTATCAGTCTGTCGTACTTTATTGCTCGAAAAGGGCCTAAGTCAGTATAAATCACTCCATAAAACCACTTAATGAGCTTTGTTGCTAGCCAATTGCCAAAAACTTGTTGAGGTGTCATCGAACCACGTTCTTTGTCTCCCAAAGCTCTTGAACCAATCACTAACTCTACATCGTTTTCCAAAATTGGTGCCACGATTTGCGGCAACTCTTCGGGATGATCTGAATAATCAGCATCCAGAAAAACGACAATATCTGGTTTGCATTCCATCTTTTTTAAATAGTCAATCCCCTTTAGACAAGCAAAACCATAGCCCTGCCGTACTTCGTCCAGAACAGTAGCTCCTGCTTCTTTTGCTACAATTGCGGTCTGGTCATTTGAATTATTGTTTACCACAATCACTTCTTTGACCAAACTTGCAGGAATATCTTGTATGACACGTCCTACTGAATTTTCTTCATTATAGGCAGGAATGATTACAACTATGTTTGTCATCTGCGTAATTTAATGTTCTTTCAAGGGACTCTAAAAAGCACTTTTTATCGTTCAAAAACTCAACTAACACACTATCTAGTAATGTGTTACAAAATTTAAAACAAGAACAAACACCTCTCATAATTCCCTGAAAATGGTTTAAATGTGCCGCAAAAGTAGTATAAATAAAACAGTTTGCAATAAAAAATTAATCTTTTCTAAGGATTCTTACAAATAATAGCAAAGCTTGATTTTTTCGGTGCCTAGATTTGAATCTAAAAAATAGGATTTATACCGTTTTAAGTAAAAATAAAAATGGATAAAAAAATAATTTCATTTTTTCTACGCTGCTATCTATTAGAAAGTAAATCGTTTATTCCTAAATTCGGTATCAAATTTAGCCTATAAGGCATTTCAATCTGTCTTAAATAGGTCGATCTAAATATTATTCTTTAACTTTATGACCTAAGTACAAGGCAACTCTTCTTGTGAGCCAATTTTATGATAATATTTAAAATAGCTTGTCATTTTTGAGCGTTCCGTTTTCTTCCTTTATATTTAGAATCCGTAAAAGGAATCCAACACCCTA
>CACVAQ010000010.1:47772-55962 GCA_902727865.1 uncultured Aureispira sp.
GACCTAAGTACAAGGCAACTCTTCTTGTGAGCCAATTTTATGATAATATTTAAAATAGCTTGTCATTTTTGAGCGTTCCGTTTTCTTCCTTTATATTTAGAATCCGTAAAAGGAATCCAACACCCTACCATTAATTGGTAAAGAATAAAAATTATTAATTGGATAGGCTGGATTACAAGAACAATATTGTCCTCAATCATTCTTTTTTTTAATAAAACAATACCATTATCTTATGAGTGGATTACTTCTTCCCTTAATAGCAATTGTTACAGGAATGCTTGCTGCTGCTTCTGTTGTCATTAAAAAATCGCCAGACGCAGCCAATTTAATTGAAAAAATTAAGCCTTACGAAGCGGGTATTGGTGCTGCGGCGCTTGTGCTTGGTCTTTTAAGAGTTTTTTCAGCCACAACGGCTTTTAAGGGGGGCTTGATTTGGGGGCTTGCCTTTACTTCCTGTTCTGTTTCTTGTATTATTATGGGCTTTTTATTAGGCTATCCTGTGATACAAAACTTGTTATTAGACGAGTTAAGCGACGAAGCCAAAGCAAAAAGTGGAGAAATTTATACTCGCCTAACCCCTTACAAAGTAACTTCAGGTTTAGTTGCCATGGGAACGGGGGCTTATTTATTAGTTATCGGATTTATATTTTAATACAGAATCGTTCAAGAGACTTATGCCAAAAACAGTACCGACAAAAGAGTTATTATTTGAGTTAAATCGACTGAATCAACGTTTATCCGAAATAGTTGCTAGAGATTTTCCGAATTTGAGCTCAGAACAATTGAACTGGCGAGAACACGCTGACAAATGGAGCATTGCAGAATGCTTTATGCATTTGAATTATGTCGCAGATTATTACTTTCCTGCAACACTTAAAGCAATCAAAACTGCAAAAGCAAAAAAAAGCAGCCCTCAAGAAAATTTTACTAGAGGATGGTTGGGGCATCGCTATGCCAGTCAGGTTCGTCTGAACCTCGATAATCAGATAAAAAACAAAATCGAATCGCCTTCTAAATATGATCCAAGAAGTGCGTCTTCTAGTGTCTTGGATGGCAAAAAAATTATAAGCGATTTTCTAGAAAACCAACAAACCTTGCACCTTATGCTGCAAGATGCCCTGCTTATTAACATCCAAAAAACACGCGTTTATGCTATATTTTGGGGCTTGGTAAGTGTTCAACTAGGCGACATGATAAAGATATTCGTTTACCATACCGAACGACACACGGTCCAAGTACAGCGTATTTTATACCATGACCAGTTTCCTGGGAATTTGCCTTTAAAAGATTTGTTGTCTAAGCAACAAGGATAAAACAGGCTGCTTATTTAAACTTTATCCTAAGCATTTCCTGAAATTATTCGCACAAAAAGGCCTGCCTTTATTTAATTTTCAGTCCTAAGACAGCAAAACGTCATAATCGGAAAATATCAAGAAAAAATTTATTACAAGTTGAATTTTATTAGCTACTTTTGCCTTAGAGCTTAATTTTATATATTAGCACAACATTTAGTTGCGTTGATTATTCCTTTCGGTCACGAAAGAGTTCTACGCTTGTTTTGTGTTCCTTGGGCTATCCAAGAACGAATAATAATAATAACAACAACAATAAGAAATAGAGAAGACCTAATGTTTGCTTTGTAAACGGTCTTAGTTAATGGATTTGAATGCTTAGTGTACACAGCTAAAAAATTCAAATCTTCAAACCTTCAAATTAAAATAAGTACTATGAGTTTACGCAATGATTGGACAAGAGAAGAAATCGAAGCCATTTACAACAAGCCACTTTTAGAGCTAATCTATGAAGCAGCTACAATTCATCGTGAAAACAATGATCCTAGTGAAGTACAAGTATCTACACTTTTGTCTATCAAAACAGGTGGTTGTCCTGAAAACTGTTCTTACTGTCCTCAATCGATTCATCATAACACTGGTTTAGAACCAGAACGTTTACTTACTTTGGATGAAGTAATGACAAAAGCAAGTATTGCTAGCCAAAATGGTTCTACTCGATTCTGTATGGGAGCTGCTTGGAGAAATGTAAAAGATAACAAACAATTTGATCGTGTTATTGATATGGTCAAGGGGGTAAATACCTTGGGTATGGAAGTTTGTTGTACTTTAGGGATGTTGACGAAGCAGCAAGCTGAACGTTTAAAAGAGGCTGGTTTACATGCTTATAACCACAACCTAGATACTTCTGAAGGACATTATGCTGAAATTATTACAACTAGAACCTACAAAGATCGTCTAGATACCTTAGAGCACGTTAGAGAAACGGGTTTAAATGTTTGTAGTGGTGGTATTATTGGCTTGGGAGAAACGGCAGAAGATCGAATTATCATGCTGCATACCTTGGCTAATTTACCAAAACATCCTGAGTCTGTTCCTGTGAATGCTTTGGTGGCTGTACAAGGGACTCCTTTGGAAAATCAAGAGCGTGTTTCTGTTTGGGATATGGTTCGTATGATTGCTACGGCAAGAATTATTATGCCAAAATCACAGGTGCGTCTTTCTGCTGGTCGTCAAGAGATGCCGATCACAGAGCAAGCTTTGTGTTTCATGGCTGGAGCGAGTTCTATCTTTGCTGGAGAGAAATTATTAACGACTCCAAATCCAGATGTAAATCAAGATAAAATGATGTTTGAATTATTAGGCATAAAACCTATGGCAGCATTTAAAGGTCAAGAGAAAGAATTAGAAGCAACTGAATTCTAATTCTAAGATCAAAATAATGAACTAATAAAAAAAGCACTACTTCAAAAAAGTAGTGCTTTTTTTATGTTGTCTTAGCCTATAACTTCTCCAAAAACAGTATAAACAAGCGTACAAAAAGCCCACAAGAAGAATAAAGCGGTTGCTCGCCACAAACGACTATTACTGTCTAGTAAGTGTTCCAATCGGTTTGAAATAGTCGTTGGGTCGTACCATTTGATGGCTCTTGTATAATTAAAGGCGCTAACGCTCCAATGAAAAGCTAGCCCCATTTGTACAATAAGCATTATGCCTAAAATAAATGCTTTTAGAACCTCCGCTTCTAATGCAACAAGGGCGATAAAGAAGAGGGCAATTCCTACCACAAATCCAACAGTCATTAATATATTCAACGGGATTTGAGCACTTCTAATTTTTATTAAAAGACTGGTTCTGTATTCTGATTCAACATTATTATCGTCTAATAAATTAGGATCCATTTTTAACTATCGTTCTTTATATGTTCTGTGGTAATAGGCGCTGCACGAAGAAACAACTGGTCAAAGAATCTTAGCTACTAAAGCTAAAAAAAAGGGCGCTAAAGAGGAGTACAGCTATTGAACTTATTAACAAAACGGGTCCCATCATCCAGAAAAGACGCTGTTTATTAAAAGCCATTTCTATATCTAATGCTTCTTGATTGTTCTGATAGCTTTGCAGCAAACTAAAACTCTGGTACAATAAATAGACCATGTAAGTCATCGATACACAAAAGCCTAGATAAAGTCCGCTTTGAATATAATCATAGTCGCCATACTCCAAATTATTATGGATAATATAACCTACTAATCCCCATAAAGCTAAGACAAACAGGCTTAATACAACGGTGGTTATTTTTTGCCAAAAGATAATTTTACCAATCGCACCTTCTTTTGTTATTTCCATAAAAATATAGTCCTTATAAGCAATTACTTCCTTGAGGCAAGTCCCTTTTAAGCAATCTTTAATCTAAATCTTTTTTTGAAAAACCGAGTGCTTTTAGATAAGCGATCATTTCTTTCTTAAAACTAAACGTAGGATGTTTTCGAATCATGTCAAAAGCAAAATCAAAGTCTTTGTAACTGTATTGAATCGGTGCTTTCTCTCCTAGCGTTGTCATTACAACAGGCGCATTGGTTGCGGCTAGTACTTTTCTACTGGTATCCAAAAAAGGGAAGATATAATTGCGGACAAATTCTTGGTATTTTGGTGGATGCAATTCATAATACTGGTCTGCCAAACGAGCATAACGGTGCATGGTTTCTCTATATTCCATCACAAAGACATTACTCAGTTCATTTCGTCTAGATTGGAGCATATTGACATCTTTAGCTTTCAACTGCGCTTCCATGTCTTTCAAAATGAGCCGTAGACGCTCTTTCTTAAGCTTGTACTCATCTTCTAAGGAAAATAACTTGTCGTTTTGTTGTAATTGGATTTGTTGGATTTGTGCTTGTAGTTTAGCAATTGCCTCCATTTGTTGCCCTCGAACATACAACCAGGTAACCAATACGACCACTACAAATACTAAAATATTAACCACATAAAAAATCCAATCGGCTTGAATTGCTTCTATAAATGTCATTCTTAAAAGTTCTGGGTTATTAAATTTTTCAACTGTGTTTTTCTCCAACTCAGTAAGTAAGGAAGTAGATGGACAAAAATAATGAACGTTTTTTTTGTTGAATTAAGGGCAAATTGAAACGAATGTAGAAGATAGCAAAAGTTTCGCTCAGCGCAAATAGTTGTTCATAAAAAAATGATCGAACTATTAAAAATAACCGTCTTTGGTTAAAAATAATTCATTTATCCAATTACTTTTTTGCACAGCACTTTTTAAACTTCTTTCCACTCCCACAATAACAGGCATCATTTCGCCCAATTTTTGCGGGTTTTCCTACCGCAATTTCAGCGTCTCTTCCTTCTACAAAGTACCACTTTCCTTCCTTCTTTTTAAATAAAGAATTTTCCGTATGTACCTTTACACTATTATTATAGGTATAATGTGCGCTAAAAACGACCCATCCTATTTCATCGCCTTCCAGACCTTTTTTCGTCTTAATAATTTCTAAGCCTTTCCAAACAGCATTTTTTGCCCAACTTTCGATGGCTTTTCGGTCGCTTGCTTCCCTATGCTCTGGATGAACGGTTTCAATAATATAATCAATGTCTGCTTTAACGTGTGCCGTGTATCTAGAGCGCATCAAAGCGATAGCGGTTGGGGCATTTTGTTGACGGTCTAAAAATGGAGCACAGCAATCTAAGTATTCTTTTTGGCTCTTACAAGGACATTTTTCCATTGTTATTTTTTTTCCATTGTTTCAAGGTACAATTCTTCTACTTTTTTTCTTGCCCAAGGTGTTTTTCTCAAAAATTTCAAGCTAGATTTTATGCTAGGATCATAATTGAAGCATCGGACCTCTATTTTGTGTCCAAGGTGTTCCCAGCCATAATACTCTACTAAGGCTTCTAAAATGCTTAGTAATGTTTTTCCGTGCAATGGATTATTTGGTTGTTTTTCCATAATTTGATAAACGTATAATTAATAATGTCCAATCTAAAGAAGTGAAAGTTTAAAAGTACAGCTTTTCAGATTATGTTAGTATATTTAGGAACTGTAATTTTAAAATAAGAACCTTTACCCTATTATGATGGAGATAAAAACAAAAGAACATGCACAGCAATTAGAAGCGGTCTTTTTTTCTACCTTAGATTCTTTGCGTGGTGTTTGGGATGCAAATAATGCTAGTAGTGTTTTGCTTTCCTTGGTTTTTTTCAAACGAATCCTTGCGCTCCAAGAAGAGCAAACCTTTAAATTCATCAAAACGCAGCCTAAAGATTATCTTTGGGCGACTAATTTTAAAAGCAAAGTCGTAGATGATGCGGATGCAGCGATGCGTGAATTAATTGGCACCTTGACGGATTTTTCTACACGGAATGAGCCGCTACAGAATATTTTTGCTCCTTTAGGCTTAGCCTTGCAAGAAGAGCGTAATTCACAGCTATTGATTCAGGTTATTTTGGTTTTAGAGGATTTAGATTTTTCAACTCAAGCAATTTCTGTGCTTGAATTTGGAAGCTTCTTTAATGATAGTTTGTATCGAACGGCTTTACGGGCGAGCAATACGGGGATCAAAAGAACAACCCCTAAAACGATTAACGAACTCTTAGTCAAACTCGCCAATCCAAAAGCCAAGGAATCTGTTTATGACCCAGCAGTAGGACAAGGTTCAAGTTTGATTGCCTTTTTGCATGCCGAGGCCAATTTGCGTATTTTTGCACAAGAGCAAAACATTCATATTTGGGCACTTTGTAAAATGAATTTATGGGCAAATGGGGCTTATGAAGCTAAAATAAGTAATGGAAATACGCTCGTAGACGATTTGCAAGAAGATTTAAAAGTAGATATTGCAATTGCTCATTTTGCGTTTGGGCAGTATATTCCAACCGAACAAATTAAGGAACAATCCTACACGTCTATTCCTTTTGATGTCAGTACACCACACATTCCCTGTAATAGTTTGTTTATACAATTGATGCTTTCAAAGCTCAATGACAATGGTCGTCTAGTAACTATTATTCCAATTCAAAGCTTGGTTGAAGATAAAGAGGATCGTAAATTGAGAGAGTTTCTCATTCGTAGAGATTTGTTAGAAGCGGTCATTACACTCCCCTATGGCTTGTTGCATTCTACAGGGATTCCAATTTGTATTTTAGTTATTAATAAAAATAAAAGCGCCCTTAGAAAAGAGCAAATCTTGTTCATCAACGGAGCTAATTTGAATGTCAAGACACAATCTAAATTAAATCGAGAATTAACGCCCGAACATGTTGAGTACATTAGTGCTGTTTTTCATCACTTAAACACCAGCTGTACCCCAGAATTAGAAACTTGTGTGTCTAATATTCCTTTGCATCAAGTCATTTTAAATGATTATAATTTAGATGCCAAGCGTTACGCCTCTCCTTTTATCGCTCAATTAAAATTATTGGACGATCTAGGGCAATTAATCCGATTGAAAGACATCTTTAAATCCGACCGTCCAGCACTCTGGTTTGATGAAATGCCTTATGAAGACATCCCGTATATTCGCCCGCTAAACTTAGGCAAATCCATTACGAATTACCTAATTGACGTACAGCAAATTCCCAATACCAACGAAGTACAACAAATTGCAGGGCAATTAATTAACGAGTCTATTTTATTGGTCAATCGTTCTGGACGCAATCTTAGAGCCAGTTATTTCATTTATCAAGGCACCTCTATTTTGGTCAACGAAGACATTATGACCTTTAGAGTCGATGAGGATAGAATTTTAATTGAGTATCTTTTGTTACAATTGCACGATAGCCTTTTTATACAACAACTCAATATGTATAAAATGGATTATCAACACAATATGATTACAGAAGAACATTTTGAAGGGCTTCAAATCAACTTACCTCCTCTAGAAGAACAAGCAACGGTTATTAAAGAAACCAAAATTCGCTTATTACAAGAGGAAGAAAAAAAAGTGGAGCAGTTACGGAATGACCTTAACTTAGGCAAACAAAAAGCTCAAAATGAACAGTATAAAATTATATCGTCCCTTCAGCACGAGTTGGGGAATCGTTTGCCTGCTGTTTTAACAGAAATTAAAAACCTAAAGTATTACCTAAAAGACAAGGAAGAGGATCAAACCTCTATTAACTTTTCGGAGCCCATGTTCCCTATTTTTGAAGGAGAGGATGCTGATTCTGTGGATAGCTTAGGTACGCTAATCGAACGCATTGAATCTATTTTAGTTCACTCGATTAATAGTTTGGATTCGACAGGCGATATTATTAAGGCCGACCGTAGTAAATTGAACCTGCAACGCATTAAAATCAAAGATTTCTTAGAAGAAATTCAGCAATTTTATACACAAGAAACGAGCTTTAGAATTCAAATTGAAGTAGAGGAAGATGCCAAAGGGCAAGAAATTTCTATTTATACCCTCATTGATAAAACACAACTGACAACCGTTGTGACCAATCTAATTGACAATGCCAAACGGCATGGTTTTGTGCAAAAAAACAAGCAATATACGATTCAATTTAGAGTCGGCTTATCTTCTGACCAACAAGAAGTGGTCATTATCTACAAAAACGATGGGCAAAAATTCCCTGATAACTTTTCTTTTGAAGATTTTATCAGCTATGGTAATTATGCAGGGCAAACAGGTCATTCTGGTATTGGAGGCTATTTGATTCACCAAATCATTGACAACCACAATGGAAATATTAACTATAGAAAACGAACCGATCGTCGTGACCCTTTCAAGGTTCAATTCGAAATTGCCTTGCCTATTTTGTAAAAATACTGGCTCTTTGACAACTCTTCTCACGTTGTCATTTTTGCCAAATTTTAAAATTAGTCAGCATACTAAAAATCAAATACTCAAAGCGAAACACTCATGTAATCCCCTAAAAAAGCAAC
>CACVAQ010000011.1:0-7944 GCA_902727865.1 uncultured Aureispira sp.
AAGTAAAAACTAAAAACCACGCAGTAGCAGCGCAGCTAATCAACGGAGTATTACTTGAATAAAGTACGCTAATAAACCACAATTGGAACTCTTGCAGGATAGTGCGTCCACCCCAAAACAGGTCCAGCAATAACATCTACTTGCAATTCGTAACGACCAGGGGCTTCTGGCATTTTGACCAAAACGTATTGATAATAATCACTTTGGGGCAACAAATCTACTTCTAAAGGCGTTCGATTGCCTTCCCAATGAACCACTTGACCATCTTTCCACCAATGATAAGCAACACGAATTTGATTTGAATTTAGTGCTTTTGAGCCAATATTTGTCAATTTGATTAAAATATTCTCAGATGCACTCGTTTTATATTCTTTATCTGGATATGTATTTATAGTCAAAAAATTCCTGAACACGTCGATTTGATCTGCCTTTGGAGCGTTCCCGTTTAAATAACGGTACTTTCCCGAAGGAAAATTAAAGTACCTCGAATTCACATCTTTGTGTTGATAAATACTGTCCGTTCGATCATAAAAACTACGATAAGTAAACAAATACAAACTGCTATCTTGCAAGGTCCGCACATTTACAGAATCTTGCCAAAGCCATTCCGTATCTCGAATAATTTGAATCGTTTTTTGATCAGGCACTAAGCCCGACAACAACATCGACTCCATTCCTAAAGTAAAACTTAAGCCACCAAATAGAGGATTCCACCAATCTTCGTGCATGATAAATTTGTTTCCATCCCTCTTTTGAGCCGTTTCAATCACCCGATGCATATAATTGACTCGATCTGTGAACGGTTCTATTTCAATCGAAATTAACACAAAGCGATAGACGATCAAGCCAAACATTCCGACGCTAAAAACCCATTTCCACTTGGTTCGAAATCCCTTACTCAGCTCCATAATTAAAGGAAAACAAGCCACAAAAATTAATGGATAATAACATTGTTCTTGATATCTAGAGTGTCGGATTCCAGGATACGTCAAGGCAATAATGTATTGGGTTATTACTAAAAAAGCTACATATCCAATGGCTGTACAATAACGTCGCTCTCTTATATATAGCCCAAATGTTATCAAAACAAGCCCCCACAACTCCTTGTAATATAGCGCATAAAACCGTAGCAAGGGTTTCACGTAATCATCCCATCCATAGCTTCGTTCGGTTAGATTGAGGACAAATTGCTCCATTTTTGCAATTTCATAACTGTGTGCAGTAAAGGTTTTTTTTATCAAAAAACAAGCAACAATAGCAGCCATGACTAAAAAATACTCTTTCCAATATTGAAATTTATAGCTCGCAAAATGCAAGAGCAAAACCCCTCCTATCATAAAAATAATCAACTGATAATTGATGACCATTATGATGACTAAAATAAATAGGTAAATTTGATTCTTTATAGAGAAGTCATTCTTGTTCAAAATAATAGCAAACAAGGCTAAAAATCCACTAGCATAATACAGCTCAAACCCTGGAGAACAAAATCCATGTAGAATACCAACCGTTTGTGTTCCAATCAACAACCAACCAATTTGGTGGCTGTCCCATTTGTACCGCCCAATCCAATAAATGGCATAAAAAAAGAGTACATGCCCTAGAGAATACGCCAATAAGACGACTTTGAGGCTACATCCGAGTTTTATACAAATTAGAGGCAACCATTGCGAAAAGATCCGCATAAAGCGGTTCAGCTCCATCCAAAAACACTCATAATGCACGACTTTTGAAATAAAAAAGCCAGCGTCACTGTACAAGCGTTCTTGAAAAAAACACAAAGCTAAAACAGCCCAGATGCCAAAAGCAAGGTGCGTCAAGAGGTCATTTATTCTTTGATATTTTTGATTCCGTTCCATTTATTTTTTTAGGTCTTGAACGACTTCTATTTGAAGTTCATCCATCACGACTGCGGTGTCGCCTTTGTTCCAAACATAAACTTTCAAGGTACAGCCTGCCAGATTATTTGCATAGTTTGCCGCAAGACTTAATTGATTCCATTCGCTAGGATTCAAGCTTTGCGTCATCAACTTTGCGCCCTTCCACAGCAGCACCTCCTTGGCATTCTGAATAGAAAAAACCAATACTGCTTTTGCGGCTTGTTCTTCGTTCCTCGTTTTCATCCAACAAGAAGTACGAATATATAGATTTTCGTTTAAAAAGGAGTCTAAAGAATTGATATAGGTACAAGAATAGCTTTGAGGGGCCACGATGTACGCTTTTTTGCCTTGAAAGGCGGCTTCTTTGCTTACTAATTCGGCTTGAAAGGGTTCCCAATATTGAGGTGGGTTGGTTTCAAAACTCAAGGCAGTACTCAAAAGGATAGGGCGTTCTTTGGGGCTTAAATTACTTTTTATTGCCTTGCCAACGACAGCCGACAGTTTATTGGCCGATTGTTCTTCCAAATGATTTCCATCGTAGGTAATATAGCTGCTTCGGTTGGGGATTTCAATCCAAGTTCCGCCCACCGCTTCAAACTGGGTCTTCAAAGCTTCTTCTGGATAACATTTCGTCTCAATCGCTTCAAAATGTGGCGCAGCAGGCGGACGAAAGCCAAAGACTTGAATCCCTTTGGCTTCCCATTCGGCTACTTTTTTAATCAGGTTTTCACGAACAGAGCGGCTAAATTCTACGGTCGGATAGGTATTCTGAAGATGCCAATAACTCTTCCATTCGTCTCTTGGGAATTTATCCGAGGCAATCCATCCATTTTTTTGATAATTTTGATAATACCCTACTTTTTCGCCTCGGTAAGTGTTTCGTAGAACCAAGGGGCTTGTTGGATCAAAAAAACTTAAATAAGGATTGATGTGTTTTCGTTGCCAGATTTCGGCTGGATGGCGATTTTTTTCTTGCCAATAATGTGCGTTGGCTAAATTTTCATCGGCCAAAGAGGAAGCGGTTACGCCCAAGACAAGAATGCGATGTTTAGACGTAGAGTTTAATAAAGCTGCTCCAGCATTCATAAAAGCCGTATCTAAACCCGCAGAAGAAAAGCCGTAATTAAAGACCCTAAAAGAATCTATTTCGCTCAGTTCTTTTGTAATAACCCTAGGATTGATCCCTCTGTAAATTCTAGAATCGCCAATAAAAACAACCTCAAACTGTTGATTTGGCTGTACTTTGTTGCTCCAAAACAAATCGGATTGCATGGAAGAAGAAGGTATTTCTGGAAAATACCAACCTCCGATTATCAACAAGGTAATCGTTAGCCCCAAACTGAGTAAAATTCGCTGTCGGTACGTTCTCATAGATTTAAAATTGGAAATAAATAAACTCCGAAGCTGGACCTCTAAAATAAACACAGGCTGTAATTAAAAGCGCCATACTAAAACTATCATAAACAATGTTTTTGGTTGCCAAACGCAGCCGTTTATGGCTTCGTTTGAGGTAATACCAGCCTTCCACGCTGATAGCGAGCCCTAAGAATACAAGGGTATCAAAATAGCGTTCCACGATTAAGTGGGTTCCTTCTAAATTCGTTGAAAATAAATGCCCTACAATTCTTATGGCCTGTTCAAAACTAGTGGCTCTAAAAAACACCCAAGCCACCACCACTTGTACTAAAACAAGTAGAAAGGCCAAGCCTCGCCCTGCCCTAAATTGATGTAAATAGGTCGGCCATTTGGTCAAACGCTCTACACTCAAACAAGCCGCATGTACAGCACCCCAAAGGATAAAATTAAGCGCAGGTCCATGCCACAAACCAGAAATAAGCATCGTTATCCACATATTCCGATAGCCTTTCCATTTAGCCCCTCGTGTTCCTCCTAATGGAATATACACGTAATCTCGAAACCAAGTAGATAAGGAAATATGCCACCTCGACCAAAAATCTCGTAAGGAAATAGCATGGTACGGATGGTTAAAATTACTTTTAAACCGATAGCCCATTAATTTGGCTAATCCTCTAGCAATAGAGCTGTATCCTGCAAAATCAAAGTAAATTTGAAACGAAAATGCCAACATGACCATCCACCAATACATGCAAGAAGGTTGCGTATTGTTGTCCCAAAAGGATTGGTTGACGATTGGCGCTAAGTTATCAGCAAGGACCATTTTTTGAAAAAAACCATAGACCATCAAACGCAGCCCTAACCAAACCTCAACTGCGCTAACCCTTCGGTCTTCTGCCAATTGTTGAAGCATATCTTTTGCTCGTATGATTGGCCCTGCCACCAATTGAGGAAACATGGATAGATAGGCAAAAAAGTGGGCTATATTTTGGGTTGGCCGTAGCTTTCCTTTATAAACGTCAATCGTATAACTCATCGACTGAAACGTATAGAAACTAATTCCGACAGGGACAATCAAAGAAAAAGCAGGCAAATGGCTGTACAACTCCCACTCTAAACCAAATTCAAGGGCTAAAGCATCAATCGTTTGGGCTATAAATTTACTGTACTTAAAAATAGCTAAACTTCCTATGTTTGCCAATAAAGAAGCGATTAACCAAAAGCGTTTTTGTGCAGGTTGGCTTTGCATTTTAAGCGCTGCCCCATAATCTACCAAGCCGCTAAAAAGGATTAAAAACAAAAATCGCCAATCCCACCAAGCATAAAAAACAAAGGAAAAAACAAGCATGCAGACCCAACGACGTAGGTCTTCTTTCTTAGCCCAAGTCCAGACTAAAAAAAAGAGTACAAAAAACACTAAAAAAACGAGTGAATTAAATAGCACGTTGTCTCTATTTTAATAGATCGTGGCGTTGAAGTTGTTTTACAAAAAAACATAAAACCCCTCTAGCTTCGCTGATGTACAATTCCTATAAATTGGATTTCCACGAAGTAATGATCCATCTAATATTAAAGTGCTATTCACAAGCGGGGTCCGCTTTCATAAAAATAGGCACTAGATTGTTTTCTAAACAAAGTTAGAAAAATCAATCTAAGTAATGGTAAACCGACGCACTATTTGGAGAATCGTATCGTATCGGCAAAAAATTAGGCAGTAGAAACCTTTAAAGTCTCTACTGCCTAACACAAGCTGCTGTGAGATAAAAAAGCCGCTTAATTCAAAAACAAAATCTTCCCAACGCCTTTTTGTCCTCCCGCTTCACTCACCACAAATACTAGATAGACGCCAGATTTTGCTCTCCGTCCATTATAGTCTGTTCCGTTCCAAATTGCTTGTCCGCCTAAAGCCGTTGTTTCATAAACCAAACGTCCACTAACATCTGTAATTTTAACATTTGCCTCATCTACTAAGTTAGAAATAGCAATTGGTCCATCATAGTTTGGTTCAACAGGATGTGGAAAAACAACGATGTCATCGCTTTTCATTCGTTGTTGTCCTGTCGTCGCTTCTCCTCTAAAGGATTGAATGCCGCTCCCCGTAGCAATATAGATCGTTCCTGTAAGCCCATCAATGGTCAAATGATTGACTTCATTGTCAAACAAAGGACTGTTTTCTTTTGTAAAATAAGCTAATTGCTCGTAGCCATCTGCCGAAAGGAGAAACAAACCATTATTGGTCGCTACCCATTTTCTATTGCCACCATCTACGGCTATATCGACAACCGTTTCCCCTTCTAATAAATAGCCATTAAAATCATCTTGAGAGATCACAGGTCGATTTCCTGTACAAGCGCCATCAAATACATTAGAAGAGCAATTAAAGATGGTAATTCCAGCGTTGGTTCCAATCCAAATTGTTCCATTTTTATCGGCGACCAAGCACTTGATATCATTGTTCGGCAAAACGGTATTATTACTTCCCAATTGAATACTTCTATCGTCAGAGTCGTTGTCCAAATCACCACTATCAAAGACCGTTACTTTACCCGTAACATGTTTGACCCACTTGTACCCATTTCTATCAATTGCCAAATCTTCTACTTGAGTTTGATTTTGGAAATAAGTCCCAGGAAACCCTTTCCAATCGCCATTTCTTCTTTTAACCGTTAGCGTTGCATCAAAGGTCGTCGAGTTCGTCATCCATACATTTCCATCCTCATCTACCGCCAAACCTTGTATACGAGTTCTCGCATTATCTCCATTTGCTCCTTTCAAAGGAACTCCAGGTGTGTATTGGTCGTAGGTTAAAACATGCTCATCCGCATCCATTTCTAGTAGACCACTCATAAAAGAGCCAACATATATTTTATTATTTACAGGATTGCTAATAATTCGGACAGGATCCCAAAACGTGTCGGTGATCGCATTGGTTCTAGCGCTATATTCTTTCCATTCTCCTTCTTTATAACTAAAAAATCCATTTCCACTAAAATAAGCACTAATCCCATTATAGGGAGCAGAAGCAACCCAAAGTGTTCCATCCTCATCTACATGCATATCCGCTACGGTATTACTTCTTGGAGCATTGGGTTTAATGTATTGAAAATCTCTGTGCATAAATGCCTCGTCAGCAGCCCAGTGAATATTCTCTTGATCTATAACAAGGTCTTTGACACGCCAAGATCCGCTATACCTTTTGGTTTCAATCGTATTGGCCACATCGATCAAATAATACGTTGGCGTATTGGTCGCAATGATTAATTTATCTTGATTATAATTTAAAGACATATTATAATGCGGTACAAAATCGCCCGTGCCTGTGGGTCTCCACATCGAAATGGCTTGCCCCGCTGCTTGATCGTATCCACTGAAATGATGCCATGTCCCATTATAATATTGGTACAAAGTATCCAAGGCCGCAGCATACACTTTGTTATTAAAATTAATTAAATTTCGAGAAGCGTAAGAAGCAATGTTCAAACCAGCATTCCTACCTTGAAATTGCCAAGTACCAAAATCCAACAAATTTCGACCATCCAGCACGCCTTTATAAATCCCTTGATTGGTTGCCATAAACAAGGTGTCGCCATATTGAGTACAAGAATTTACATCAGAAGTCGTAAAGGTCGTTTGGCTAAAAGCGTCGATGTCTAAATCATAAACGACCAAGCCAAAAGAGCAAGAAAAGTAGATTTGTTTACCAGAAGTGTAAATGTGGTTGATGGATTTGTCTCCAATAATATTATTATTGGTCATAATTGCGGCTAAGTTCTCCACATAGCCATTGTCATACAATAAGTCAATATTTCCATTGACATATGCGATCACCAAAAGCGCTTCACTTCGGTGGTATTCAATGGTTTTGATCCGCATATCGCTCAAACCAGAGACCTTATTGAGGTGTTCTAAAGACTGATCTTCTTTGTAAACTTTTAAGATGGCTTGAGTCGATGCATAAAAGACAGCATCGTCACTTTCTGTTAACGCAACGATATTTTCATACGACAAATGCGAACGCCATTCGCCCAATGCGACAGAATTATCTTGTCCCAGTAGTTGTCCAGAAATCAATAAAGCAAACAAAATTATTAAGCCCTTCAGTTTATTATACACCATAATACTATCGTTCTATTTTATCATTACTCTCTTGCTTTTTTATGTTTTCATAGCCCCAAAAGGGACACGACCACGACCACGATCAACAGAGTATTATTTTATAATACTTTAGAATAAATTCTAATCCGCAACAATAAAAAATAAGTCAATCAAAACTTATTTTGGTTCTTTGAGAACTCGTAGAACCTTTATTATTAAACGTTGCTTATTTACTCAAATTTAGAAAAATGTATAGGTAGATTCTATAGAATGAAGATTTATATTGTCAAGTCAGCGTAATTAATAACATTTCTATTATTGTTTGCTGCTATTAAGTAGTGATTCTGTATGTCCTTTCAAACGCTTGGGAGTCCAAATATGCTGCTTGAATTGTAGAAATCGTTTTTTGATAAAAAAAACGTAGCTACCTAAAACATAAAAAGAACAGTCGGAGACTGTTCTTTTTAACCCTATGCTTCGCTATAAAAATAGCATTTTAATTTTTAATTGCTACTTGATTTAAGAACAGATGAAGGTAAGAAAACACCTCCTATTTTAACCCATTCTATCCCAAGTTGCAAAGTAAGTTGTAAGTGAGTAAACTTGTTGTTGT
>CACVAQ010000011.1:8044-10563 GCA_902727865.1 uncultured Aureispira sp.
GTATTGGTTTCGGTACTAGGATTTGTAACCGTCGTATTTTTCTTTGGTTCCGTTGTTGGTAAATCAATATCTCCGTCCCCAGCTTTTTTTGCCAATAGCGCAACAAACTCTTCATCAGACATGCCTACTGGTTGTACAGGAAAGTTACTTAAAACCGAAGGATGCGGCATTTCTGAGATTTCCTTACCTGTTCTTGGTGGAATACCTTCTGGCAAAGCTTGCTTTTCAGCATCAACAATCACAAACTTAAACACATCGTAACTTTTAGCTCTATTCGAAGATAAAAACCCTTGTGTTTGGTCGTCAGATAAAATAAAAGAGACATCACTGAAAGAAGTATTAAATGGCTGTCCTAAGTTTTCAATTGGCAACCAATCGACCCCATTTCCAAGTGGGCGAGTACGAAAAACATCATAGCCTCCAAAACCAGGATGCCCTTTAGAAGAAAAGTACAAATCTCCATCAGGATGAATATAAGGCCAAGCATCGTCTTTTTCTGTATTAATATCTTTTCCTAAGTTAATTGGATAGCCCCAACTGTTGTCTTCATAATTACTCATCCATACATCCAAACCACCAAAACTGCCTTTCATATCCGAAGCAAAATACAAGGTTCTACCATCCGCAGATAATGTAGGATGTGTAAAATTACTGTCTTGCATCAAAAACTCCAATGCTCTAGGATTCGTCCAACGTCCATCAACAAAAGAAGACGTCCAGATTTGTAAAACCGTTTTACCGTCTCTAGTTGCAACACTTTGAGAATAAAATACCTGGAGACCATCCCTAGAAAAAGCAGCAGGCCCATCATGGCGCTCATTGCTATTTAAAGGTTCTGTGAATTTTTCCGATTTTTTTAAATTTCCTTCTACATCAACACCACTCATCCGCATATTCAAAAAACCTCTAGTCCGCATGTCGTTCATATTTTCGCCCAACTCATCCGAAGCAAAAACAACTCCATCGCCATAATAAGTAATTCCTATTTGACGAGTAGCCGAATCATTGACAACATCTTGGCTTAGGACCTGAACATTAGGAAACAAGGGTTCTATTTTTTCAATATCACTACATTGTTGGATCAAAGCAGTCGGCTCTGTCGATTCTGGATTTTTTGTAGCATATATTTCAAATTGCTTAATCGCAGCATCATATCTTCCCAAAGACATCAATACTTTTCCATACTCCAAATAAATCGACTGGCGATCATCGCCATAGCGCATCACCTCTTGATACAGATCTTTAGCTTTAAAGGGGTTATCCATTAAACGATAGCTATTTGCCAAGTTCATTTTAGCATCTACGCCCAATAATTTGGCTCCAGCGGTAGAACTCCATAGTTTTTCATACTCCGCCACAGCATTGGTATAATCCTTTTTTTCATAAAAAGCATTCCCTTTTTTTAGGTGCTGTATTCTTTGGGCATGAATGTTGGATACAGATAGCAATATGCTAAATACTAGTATTATAATTCTCATATTTTTTTTTATTTGATAACGTTTTGCTAAGATAGCAAGTTTTGCTTATTTTAGACAAGCTTTCTTTTACAAAACATTACTTTTTGTATAAAAACACTTAATTCCAAGAATCAATTAGAACGATTCTGTTTTAATTTATAAAGTAGTAGTAGTATTATACATAGTATTTAATTGTCTGTTATGTTTTCAACAAACAATTAAAAAGCCCTTTTGTGTTTGAGAGTACACCTTCGATGAGAACTCCTAAAATACAACATTATTTTGTTAAAAACATTTTTTTAGTAAACAAAAACAAAAAATTATGAAAACATTAATGATTACACTTTTTACTCTTTTAACTTTGGTATCAACAAGTTGGGGTCAAATAGATTCTCCAGTAAAAGAAGAGACAAAAGCCAATAGCAAAGGTAGTTTTAATGCCTTGACAATGGAACTCCCTGGAACGACTTCTAAAGGAGTACAAAAAGCTTGGGGCAAATTCATCAAAAAGTTAAAAGGGAAGACGAAGTTTGATCGCAAGATGAATGAATATATTGCCGACGATGCGACCATCAAAGATATGAGCGACAATACGGTTGATATTATTATGAAAATTGAAGAAAGAGGACAAGACGGAACCGCTATCTCGGTTTGGTTTAACTTAGGGGTTTCCTACCTTTCGTCAAAAGACTATGCTGATCGCTACCCTGCTGGAGAAAAAATCTTGAAGGAGTTTGCAAATCTTGTATCTGCTGATATGATTGAAGAAGAATTAAAAGATGCAGAGAAAAAATTAAAAGAGCTAGAAGATATGCTCAAAAAATTAGAAAAAGAAGAAGCACAACGCACCAAGGATATTGAAACCTACAGAGCTACCATCAAAAAAATGGAAGAAAGCATTATTACGGCCGAAGGTGACATCAAAAAAAGCGAGGAAGAGCAAGGAAATACAACCTTGACTATTGAGGAGCAAAAAAAGATTGTTGAAGACATTCAAAAACGTTTAGATAGCGTAAAATAATTCGCTGCTTGAATCTATAGAAGCCACCTGATTAAATTTAG
>CACVAQ010000012.1 GCA_902727865.1 uncultured Aureispira sp.
TCAATACCTTGGACGAAGAATAAATTCAAATCAACATACAAACACTTTCGCCTAGGGATGGTCAATAAATAAGATGAACAAATTTGAAGCTGGATTTTTGTTTCAAATTTTGCTAAAGATGAGAAGTGTAGCGAGCTACACGTCCGATTCTTTAGTGAAATTTGAGGCAAAAAGATTATTCAAATGTTCATCTTATTTTTTTACTGTTCCCTAATCAATAAACATAAGGAACAGTCAAGAAAGAAGCCCCTCCAATTGATTTGGAGGGGCTTCTTATTTCTTTAACTTATTTCTTTAAAATCAAGCGCTTATCGCTAATTGATTGTTAAGGATTATATTTACTAATACGCTGTGTACGGATAATGTTTCCATTCGCATCACGCATTCTAACCATGTACATTCCCTTCGGCAAATTACTAACATCATACTTTGCCCCCGCATGATTGACGGTAAAGTCACCCATTTTTCGACCGACAACATTGTAAATTTCAATCAAAGCAACTCTATTGTAATCATCTTTGATATGAATGTATTCAATCGCTGGATTTGGAAAAACTTTAGGCGCCGTTGTTTCTTTAGAGAAATCATGTACCGAAGTATGTGTTCCTTGTGCTGCAGCACTAAATGTAATCGTTTGTTCCGTTTCATCTTCCTTTGATACATCAAAAAGATGGATCTCTACATTCCCCATTCCTTGTTTTCCATTAGGGCGAAAAGACACCTTGAAATCGTGTAAAACTTCGTTTGGCCCTAGTTTAAATGTTTTTTTATCAACCAAAGAGCTATAACACTGATGGTCACAAACGATAGCATCCCAGCCTTCTGGCAAATTTGCTTTTTCAATTTCCCAACTAAGTTCAATCGTTTTGTTCGTCAAATTCCGAAGCGCTATAGAAGGGCTTACTTCCCGATCTATTTGTCCTTGCTTGGTAGCATAGGTAGCCGACGCATGAAAGCTGCTTTGCCCCTGAAGGAGTATCGCAACAAAAAGAAGAGTAGTTATTAGTATAGTTTTTAACATAGGCGTCATTTAGTTTTAACGAGTGTTTATTTAGTTTCTATATGGTATTAAAAGTAGACTACTTTGCAAGATTAGATTTGCTGCTACTCCAAGATTTTAATTTTTGTAAACAAAACATAAAACCATCTTATAACAAATTAAATACCAAGGACTCAACATTCGCCAAGACTTTCAAGTATTTAATTAACAATCAACCTAGTACGATTAAAATGCGCTGTGACTGCATGATCGATACAAAGTAATATATTAAAAATAAATCCTTTTATAAAAGGATTTAGAAGTGTTTTGATGAATAGGTTATTAGAAGGTCAAACCTAGCTCTCTCTTAAGATATACAAATATCATGTAAATTTAAGTTTTTTATACAACTATTTTGTACTTTTAAATAAAAAGACAAAATTTTAATACGTGAAGTACTTACTAAAATGGAACAGTTCTAATTTGGGAAAAGTTCAGTATTAATATTAAATTAAGTAATATTTAATTCTTATTTTAGTCTATGCTTATTGAAGCCCCCAAACTAAACAAAGTGACGGCACGTATTAACAAAGACGCATCGTATTAGATTATTACAAGAGTGTTTCGCTTTAATTATTAAGATTCTTTGACAACTCAAAGAACCATTATTAACTAGGTAGGCTTTTGATTAAAAAGAAACTAAACAAGTTCTGTTCATAAAACAGTATATTGCACCTAAAATATATTTTGACACAAAACCTTTCATGTCGAAATATTGTTTCGTCATAAGTTCTGTTCACGTAAAATATTACAGTAATTAGGTTGTTTTTTAAAATTACTTTTCTAACTTTGAGTTAACGCAACTTATGTACATTCCTTTATATATTCATGTATTAAGAAAATACACACAAACCGTTTTAACATTCACAATAGTAAATCACATCTTATGAAAAAATTTTTATTATCTGCGCTTTGTGCGTTCTCTACTACAGCACTTGTGCAAGCTCAAATACCACAAACAGCAGTTGTAGAGCATTTCACACAAGCATCATGTGCCCCTTGTGCTTCACAAAACCCAACACTTTATAATACGTTAGGTACATTTGGAAGTGCCAACTATGTAAAATTGACGTACCAAACATCTTGGCCTGGCGTTGATCCAATGAATGCAGAGTATCCTGCTGGACCAAATGATAGAAGAGTTTATTATGGTGTAACAGGTGTACCGAATGCCTCTTTAAATGGAAACGCTGTTGATGGACCGAATACAATTGTAACGGCAAGCACATTAGCTGCTGCGGCAGCCCTAATGACTCCATACGAGATTTCTATCACACAAAACTGGACAAGTACAACAAACGTAGATCTTGATATTGTGATCAGAAACGTAACGACTTCACCGATCTCTACGGCTGATAGATTTCACTTTGCAATGGTAGAAGAAAATATTACATTTGCAGCAGCTCCTGGTTCTAATGGAGAAACGGATTTCTTTAATGTTGTTCGTGACATGTACAATGTTAGTACAGGTGCGTCTTCAACTGCTGGAACGACGATTGATACAATTCCAGCTGGAGATTCTTTAACATTTACCATGAGTGTTACTCCTCCTGCGTACATTAGAGATTTGAATCAGATTAGCTTTGTTGGTTATGTTCAAAACAATGCCACTCAAGTAGTTTATCAAGGTGGTAAAAGTATTGCAGGTGGTGTACCTGGCTTGTTGAGTGTTACCGCAGCAGCGAACTCTACTGTAGGGGCTGGTTACTGTGATTACAACTTCACTCCTGAAATTACCTTTACCAACAATAGTGCAATTCCTGTTACGACGGTGACTGGTGAGTATACGATTAATGGCGGTACGGCTGTTCCTGTTACAGTGGGTGGCCTTAACTTAATGTCTGGTCAGTCTACTACGATTGCTTTTCCAGCAACTACATTAGCTTCTGGTACGTCTAACGTAGAATACTCTATCACAGATGTTAATGCTGGTGGAACATACAGCCAAGGTCCTGTTACAATGGCTCCTGAAGCCTATGATAAGTTACCGTCAGTATCTATTGGAGCTCCTATTGTGGAAGGATTTGAGTCCGCTCCATTGATTCCTACAACAGGTTATTCTCGTACCTTAACTACTGGTATTTTTGAGGCAAACGGTGCTTCGGAATCTAACTTTTCTATTTTAGATGGTCCAACCTATAGCTATGGTGCAATTGGTGGTATGGCTTTATCTAACAGAAGCGTTCGTTTCCGTTTCTATAACTTACAAGCTTCGTCTGAGATAAGCCTTATCATGCAAAAAGTAAACTTTGGTTTAGGTTCAAAAGTAACATTTGACCATGCTTACCGTCAATACCAGACTGCGGAGGATGCTTTAGATGTAGAGGTTTCTACAGATTGTGGTGCTACTTGGACCTCTGTTTGGAACAAATCAGGGGCAGATTTGGCAACTTTGTCAGATTCTACTGCTCAATATACTCCAGCAGATTCTTCGGAGTGGGTTAGTGATACCATCCTTTTAGCTGCCTATGACAATACAAATGATGTTGTGATTCGTTTCAAGGGTACTTCTGATTATGGAAACAACTTGTATATAGATAATATCAACATTACTAGTGGTGTTGTTAGTGTTAACAAAATCCAAACTGAAGCTGCTGAGGTTCGCATTATGCCTAACCCAGTAAGTAACAAAATGGCACTTGAATTTACAATGTTGAATAGCGCTGATGCAAACATTAGCATCATCAATGCTTTAGGTCAACAAGTTCAACAAGTAACAAATGGTTATTTCAGTGGAACAAACCTTATCGAAGTCAATACGAGTAAATTAGCTTCTGGTGTCTACTTTGTAAACATCATTACTGAAGAAGGAACGACTACGAAACGTTTTGTTCGTCAATAGTCTACCCTATCTATCAATTTTGTAATTGATTTAAAGAGGATGAAATGAAAATTTCATCCTCTTTTTTTTTCTAAAATTTGTCACATTCTTCTTTTTACTTGCAATAACATTTTTTTTAGTTTAACCTTGTAAGTAGATGTTAAAGTATATGGAAGTATGGTAATTTATTCATATTTTTATCTCAAGCCCAAATCCTATTTAAATCAAGTTTATATTTCCGCATAAAAATCTAAAATTATTAATTCTATGAAAAAGATACTTGCCGCCTTAAGCCTTATCGCCTTACTCTTTACTGCTTGTAAAGAAACAGAAACGCCTGTCACTGTTGATTTGTCTGAAAATACCGCTACAGAAGTGACAACAATTAATTCTCACAGCCATATGATGGTTACGGTTAGTAATACAACTGATAACGAAGCAACTATCCAATGGGAACATTCCGTAACAACGCCTGTGACGGGATGGATATACACTATAAATGGCAGTACGATGGCCTCTGGTACATTAACGATTCCTGCAAATGGTTCTGTTGACGTAACACTTATGGTAATGCCTGATGGAGTTGCTGGCGCAGCGGCAGGCATGCTAAAATTCTATGATGCTAAAGATCAAGCATTGTCTATGCAAACATTCAGCTATACTGTAACAACAGTTACGCAATATTTTGAACTAATCAATATCACTCCTACAAGTCAAAGTATTAGACCCAACGACCCTGATACAGATTATAAAATGAAAATATACAACCCTAGCAATGCAGACATAAACGTAAACTGGACTTCAACAATGGGTACGACGAATCCATCTAGCTGGGTCGTTGACATTTGTGATCCTTTTCAGTGTTTCCCTCCTGGTGTCCTTGACGGAAGCTTTCCTGTTCCTGCTGGCGATTCTGTTGATTTTAAATTTACCTTTAAGCATGGAACTACTAGCGGTAATGGAACGGCAACCGCTAATTTCTTCATCGCAACCGATAGTTTGAATAGCTTAACTTCTCAAATGGTAGATCATACCGTTCAATAAGTTTTAGTTGAATTGCAGACAACAAAAAGGGCACGAAATTAATTTCGTGCCCTTTTTTTATCCCTCAATAGGTTCAATCGTTCTTAGCACCCCTGCTACTTATTCACTACAAGTGGTTTGCTAATACGCTCCGCTCCTATCTCTACCGTACAAAAATATTGACCACTGTCTAATTTTTGCAAGTTGACATCAATTTTATGTTCCCCTTTAGTCAACTTATTGTACGTTTTAAACCAAACCTGTTGTCCTTTTGCATTACTCAAACTAACCTTCACTTTCTTCGATTCTTCCGTCAAATCAAGTAAAATTGTCGTCTGGCTAATCGCTGGATTAGGATAGGTATTTACCGTAAAAATCCTTGCTTCTGGTAAATTTTCGATAGCAGTTGTTGTACGTTCAACGCCATTGTCTTTCTCATTTCCTTTTGGCGTTTTCATTTCTCCATCCCACAACACAAACCGAACCGCTCCTTTTCCTCTTCCTTTTCCGCCTTCAGCTCCATGTGCTCCTTTCTCTCCATGATGTCCATGATGTCCATGATGTCCGCCTTCAGCTTCTTGCCCTCCTTTCTCTCCATGATGCCCATGATGTCTGCCTCTATGCCCTCGTTCGCCCCTTTCTTTTTTGCAAGTTTCCATTTTAGCTTGCTCTTCTGTCGACAAATACTGCGCTATAATAGCCTCTTTCTTTGTTTTCCAAGCGTCATGCTTCTCTTTCATCGGCTCCATAGCGGTTTGTATCAAGGCTTTATTTCTTTCCATAAAAGGTTTCATAGACTCCATAAAAGCACCTCTTTTTTCTTTTAAGGGAGCAAACTTTGCTTTGCGTATTGCATGTATTTCTTCTCTAGTTTTGCCACTAGCCCTAAGCTCCTTCATTTCTTGGTGCATCGATCTCATTTCCTGATGCAAGGCCTTTCCTTCTACTCTTTTTTGAGCTAAAAAAGCTTGATCTTCTTTGCTTAACGTTGCGAGCAACTGATCGTGTGCCGCTTTTTTAACTGGATAAATGGTTTCTTTATGAAATTCATGTAGAGCCGCTCTCGCCTCTTTGTTCAATTTAGGATGGTGGTGCTTGTGCCCTTTATGCCTCCCTTGAGCAAACACAACACTTAAACCTAAACTCAGCACTAATATTACTAATATGACCTGTTTCATAATTTATAGTTTTTAAATTTTTGTACATCTTATTTTACAGTACTTAGCAGCGTAGCTAAGTATAGATTCAACTACCTTACTAGGCATTCCTTTTAGTTAAAAGCCTTTCACTTTTTCGATGGCAGCTAAATTATATCCATTTGATTACCAGCAGGCTAAACAAGCTAATAAATAAGCTTCTTTTTGGGGGCAAATCTATCCTTTTTTAGACTTTTTCCCCTCTTTTCCTTTCCCTTTCCCTTTTCCTTTTCCTTTTGCTTTTCTCATTTCTCCATTCCAAAGTACAAAATTAAGCTGCTTTTTTCCTGCTCCTTTATTCGCTTTGTCCCCTGACTTATTCGCTTTTTTGCCTTGTTTTGCCTCTCTTTTTGCATTGTCTTCCTCACTCAAAAACTCATCTAACATCGCATCTTTATCCTCTTTCCACATGTCTTGATTGTCTTTAATCGGTGCAATGCTCTGTTCGATCAATCCTTTATTTCGCTCCATAAAAGGCTGCATAGATGCTGCAAATTCTTTTTGTTTGGCTTTAATAGGTGCCATAGCCGTTTTGCGAGCCGCTTTTAATTCTTCCTTACTTTTCCCAGCGTCTCTCAATGCTTTCAAGTCTTTTTTTGCTCCACGAGCTTCTTTCTGTATTGCTTTTTTCTCGCCTCTTTTTGTCTCCAAAAACGCTTTGTCCTCTGCGCTAAGTCCTGCTAAAAATTTATCGTGTGCTTGTTTTTTTACTGGATATACTTTCTCTTCATAATACGTACGCATTTCTGCCTTTTCTTCTTTTGATAATTTAGTTGTTTTTTGAGAAAATGCGATGCTTACGATTAAAGAAAATGCTATCGTTATTAAGATTGATTTTTTCATTTGGTATTTGTTTGTTTTTATGTTTGTAATAAACAGACTTCAAAACCGCTGTTGCCTCCTTAGAGTCTCCATAAATCAAAAGGTTTAATCTAGATAGAAAAAAAATAATAATTTCTTCAAAACTTGTTTTTCCAATAGAGCTACACTATATTTAGTTGTTGCTTCGTTTTTTATTTTTGGTTCTTTGACAAATCGTGTGTAGTTGAAACCATAGGCTAACTTTTAACAGCTATGAATTAGGATATAAGTTTTAAGTAGAAAGTCGTATTCGTTTATTACCAAAAGAAAACAGACGACTTTCTACTTAAAACTTACGAGGCATACTGTCTAATAAAAAAAGTGGTTTAAACTATTACCACACGATTTGTCAAAGAACGTTGTTTTTTAATAAAACCCCGTAAACCCTCTAACAATAACAGAGCATCAAATATAATTTTACAACAAAGCAACCATTCATTCTACCAAAACACCATGAATAGAACAGCTAGATATTGGAATACATCTTATTACTACAAGTATGCCTTACTTAGTGGACAGGATGTATTATGCCCTTGCTTGTAAATACGACAAGAACGAAATACAATTTAATATCCTAGTCCACTTTCGGGCTAGGATTTTTTTATGTCAGAATGCCAAAATTCGTTTACATTTGATAATTATAATAATAAAACAGCATGAAACAAGAATATGATCTCTACACTGCCGAACAGCATCATGTATGGGAATTAATGTACAAAGAACAAATAGAAATTTTAACTTCTAGAGCGACTAAAACTTATCTTAAAGGCATTGAAACGGTTCAATTCGAAGCACATAAAATACCTCGGTTTACTGTCATCAACGAAGCCTTAAAAGCACTGACAGGTTGGCAAGTCTATCCTGTTCCTGGTCTGATTGATAATAAGCCTTTCTTTGAACTTTTAGCACAAAAGCAATTTCCTGCAACGACTTGGATGAGAAGCCTAGCGCAACTAAAATACATTGAGGAACCCGATATGTTTCACGATGTTTTTGGGCACGTTCCTTTGTTGAGCGAGCCTTATTTTGCAAGTTTTTTGAATGGACTGAGCGAAATTGCCCTAGAATTTATAGACTCGCCAACCGCCATAGAATTGATGGCAAGGATCTACTGGTATACCATCGAGTTTGGTTTAATAAAAGAAGAGAACGCACTCAAAATATACGGTGCAGGCATTTTATCTTCTCCAGGAGAATCTATTTATTCGCTAGGAACAAAACCTAAACATTTTGCCTTTGATTTGGACAAAATTCTAGAAACGCCTTATGTCAAAGACACCTTTCAGCCGCAATATTTTATTGCCGAATCCTACCAGCAATTGTACAATAGTTTGCCACAACTAAAGAAACGCATAGAACAAGCCGTTGAATCGGGCTCCTTGATTGAGGATGGACAAGCCTTCGATTTTAAAAGCTTATTAAGCCATGTCGAATGATCGCACTAGAAGATTATGTAATTCAATTTCAAGACGAGCATTTTGCCGCACTCAAAGCCCAATTGTTGGCCAATTCTTATTCCAAGGTTTTTGTTTTGGTAGATGAGCACACACAAGCGCTTTGTTTGCCCATTTTGCAAGCTGCCTTACAAGAAATAGAGCTGCATCTTATTAGCATAAAAGCAGGAGAAGCGCATAAAAATATAAGGACTTGCCAATTCATTTGGACCGCTTTGATGGCACAACAAGCCGATCGAAAATCGGTCTTGCTCAATTTGGGCGGTGGTGTTATTGGCGACATGGGCGGATTTTGTGCCAGTACCTTCAAACGTGGCATTGATTTTATACAAATTCCCACCACACTACTTGCTCAGGTGGACGCTTCTATTGGAGGAAAATTGGGAATAGATTTTGGGCAGGTTAAGAATAGTATTGGTTTATTTAATAATCCCAAAGCGGTTTATTTGTATAGCGACTTTTTCCAAACCTTACCCCAAAAAGAGTTGTATAGCGGTTATGCCGAAGTGATCAAACATGCTCTAATTCAGAACAGCGATGCGTTTACACAACTTGTCCAGACGACAGCTCCAGAGGCTTCCGATTGGAAACGAACGGTTAGCGAGTCGCTTCTTGTCAAAAAAACGATTGTGGAACAAGATCCTTTTGAACAAAACATTCGCAAAAGCCTTAACTTTGGACACACGATAGGACATGCGATTGAAAGCTTGAGTTGGGAAACAGAACAGCCTTTATTACATGGTGAAGCGGTGGTGATTGGTATGATAACAGAATGCTACTTGAGCCATCAATTAATTGGCTTTCCAGAAAAACAATTAAACTTCGTTACCCCTTATTTGTTATCACGATATCCTAAATACGACCTCAAAGGCTTAGATCCAGTCCAAGTACTTCGTTTGATACAGCAAGACAAAAAAAATGAGCACCAACAAATTTGCTTCACTTTACTAGAGGAGATTGGTGCGTTTAAAATCAATGTGCATGCTTCGGATGCGCTTATTTTAAAGGCATTGGATTATTACAACAACTTATAAAACATCATGGCAGGCAATACATTTGGAACGTTATTTAAAATTACCACCTTTGGCGAATCTCATGGAAAAGGGATTGGAGTGGTCATTGATGGTTGTCCAGCAGGGATAACCTTAGATTTAGTGTACATCCAGAATCAACTCAACCGTCGCAAACCAGGGCAGTCTAAGATTGTGACGCAAAGAAAAGAAGCCGATGAATTTGAAATTTTATCGGGCACTTTTGAAGGCAAAACCACTGGAACGCCCCTAACTTTATTTATTGCCAATACCAACCAAAAACCCAAAGATTACGAGCATATCAAAGATAAATTTCGCCCCTCGCATGCCGACTTTACTTATGCAAAAAAATACGGCAATCGAGATTATCGAGGAGGCGGCCGTTCTTCTGCTCGTGAAACAGCCGCTCGTGTTGCTGGGGGAGCTATTGCCCAACAAATTTTGGAACAAAAAGGCATTAAAATCACTGCTTATGTCAGCCAAGTAGGCCCTTTAAAAATGCAGCAATCTAGGGATGAATTAGACTTCTCCTTGATTGAACAAACTCCTGTTCGTTGTCCTGATCTTTCTGCGGCAAAAGAAATGGAAACGTACATCAAGAAAATCAAAAAACAAGGCGACACAACTGGCGGCATTGTTAGTTGCCTCATTCAAGGTTGCCCCGTCGGTTTAGGCGAACCTGTTTTTGATCGCTTGCATGCCGAACTAGGAAAAGCGATGTTGAGCATCAACGCTTGCAAAGGCTTTCAATATGGTTCTGGCTTTGAAGGGGTTGAGATGCTTGGCTCAGAACACAATGATATTTTTGTGAAGGAGAATGGGGTGATCAAAACGACTAGCAATCATTCTGGGGGCATCCAAGGGGGGATTTCTAATGGGATGGACATTGATTTCAAAGCTGCTTTTAAGCCTGTCGCAACGATTATGCGTGCTCAAGCCTCTGTTGATTTAGACGGCAATGCGGTCACCGTAGAGGGCAAAGGGAGACACGATCCCTGTGTCGTTCCTAGAGCCGTGCCGATTGTAGAGTCTATGGCTGCCCTTGTTTTGTTGGATTATTATTTGTTGGCAATGAGCGATCAACTTTAGT
>CACVAQ010000013.1:0-4676 GCA_902727865.1 uncultured Aureispira sp.
TGTTGCTTAATGTCTCTTTTAGGATACTTGAATGCTTTCGCAAAAGCATGCGCTGTTTTCTTAGCTCGCTTGGCAGGACTAGAAAGGAGTAGCCTTGGCTTTATGCCTTTTTCATTCAAAAGCCTTCCCATAAATGGGGCATCTCGCTTTCCTCTGGAATTCAACGGACGTTCTATATCTAGTAAATCAGTGTTCTTCCAGCTTGATTTAGCGTGTCGGACTAAGTATAGGGTTTTCATTTAATTGTTTTGCAAAATTTAAAAAGCAACTATTCTTAAAACAAATTTGTCGCTCAAAAATAAAAATTATTACAAATTAAACAGCTACAAATCAAAACATTAAGTATTCCTTAAAAAGCAATTACAAAAAATAAAACCAACATTACTATAAAAATAGTTGTATTACTATAAAAATAGTCATACATTTGAATTATGAAAGGATTAACAAAAGCTGAAGAACAAGTAATGCATCATCTTTGGACACTTGAAAAAGCGTTTCTAAAAGACATTCTAGATGCCTACCAAGAACCCAAACCTGCTTATACTACGGTATCAACAGTTATTAGAGTTTTGGTTAAGAAGAAATACATCGGTTTCAACACCTATGGAAAAACCAATCAATACTATCCCCTCGTCAGTCAAGAGGACTATTTTTCTGGTTTTTTCAAAGGTTTTTTTGCACGCTTTTTTAATAATTCAGCGACTCAGTTCACCTCTTTTTTTGCAAAAGACAACGAACTGTCCTTAGACGAATTAGAGGAAATGAAGCAAATTATAGAACAGCAAATTTTGGATAAAAAACGCTTAGAAAAATGAGTCTAATTCGATGTCTTGGAATTTCGGTTTGCACCTTGAGCCTACTAATTGTATGGTATCGACTGACGATCCATTCGAAGACTTCTTTTGGCACGCAACGCAATGCCTTGTGCCTTATCCTATTCGCTTCGTTTTTTTTGCCTTTCCTACAAATCGAAGGACACTCTAATCCATTGACGGCAACAATTTCCAATTATTGGGAAACCTCCAGTTTTATGGATCATTGGGTGGGAACCGTTCCGCTTTTGGAAGAAAAGCAGCCAAAGGAATCGTTCTATACGACCATCAATTACCAAAATGGGCTCCTGTTACTTTACGGATTAGGCGTATTGGTGTTGGGCGTTCGATTTTTACTACAATTGGGACATTTTTGTTTTTTAGTCTTGTTTAATCCTATTATTCGACAAAATAAATATCAATATGTCCTTGTAAAGCAACCCAATTATGCTGCTGCATTTATGCATTACATCATCATCAGCAAACATATTTGGGAATCAGAAGATAAATTACTCATAACGCAACATGAATGCAAACATGTTGATTTATGGCACCGTACAGATCGTTTTTTGACAGAAATTTTATGCGTTTTTCAGTGGTTTAATCCTTTCATCTATTGGTTTCGAAAAGAATTGATTGCAGTACACGAATTTCAAGTTGATCAAGCAGTAGTTGCTAGCGGAATTGACCGCATTCAATACCAACAACTTATTGCTCAATATGCGACCTCGTCCAATCCGATTCAATTCGGAAATCATTTTAGCCATTCTTTAACTTTAAATCGTATTAAAATGATTGCTCAAAATAAATCGTTTCATTTATTCAGTACTTATCGCATTTTATTATTAATCCCTGCAATCGGCATACTGGTTAGTTTGTTTGCCTTTCAAACCCCAATACTTCCGAAGGCAACAATGCCCTCTAGCCTAGCCCTTGCTACAGAAAACAAGGCCTTTATTTTGCCAATTAAAAAGGGAGCCTTTCAAAAAACCGTTGGCTATGGAATGCGGATACAGCCCATTTACAAGGTTAAAAAACTGCATACTGGCGTAGATTTTATAGCGCCTTTGGGCACTCCAATTCTAGCCGTTCAAAATGCAACCGTCATTCGAGTACAACAGTCCGATAAGGGCTATGGTAATAATGTTATCCTTCAAATTGATGAAAAAACGCAAGTGATGTATGCACACATGGATTTGATTAAGGTCGAAATTAACCAACAAATCACGCAAGGAAGTGTCATTGGAACGGTTGGCAATACGGGATTGAGTACCAAACCGCATTTACATTTTGAAGTGGTTGAAGATGGAAAAAAGCTTGATCCTAAAGGTTTTTTGCCTAGTTATTAAGTACAGTGTGTAAAAAGTTTCAATAGATCAAAAATTAAATAATTACACCTAAAGAATCCTTAGGGTACTTGAAGTATGGTATCAGACACTTTGAAAGGGTCTGATACCATACTTGTCTAGCCTAGCAGCGCAGTTAAGCAGTCGTTCAAAAAATTTGTCCATCTACTTAAGTCATTTGAAAATGAAGATTTGAACCTAAACCAGTTCCAATAATTTTCAAATCTTCATTTTCAAATGCATACCTAATCAACCAAGGACAATTGAATCCGCTTACGAGCCAAATCAACCTCCATTACCGTGACTTCTAATTCTTGTCCTAGCTTTAAGATCGTAGCAGGATCATCTACAAATTTATGGCTCATTTTTGATTTATGAATCAAGCCATTTTCTTTGATGCCAATATCTACAAAAGCTCCAAAAGCAGTAATGTTCGTCACCACGCCTGGTAATTTCATTCCAGAATTTAGTTCTTCTATTGTACTAATATTCGCAAAAGTGAACACTTGACGAGTCGCACGAGGATCACGCCCTGGTTTTTCCAATTCATTAAAAATATCCTGCAAAGTTGGCAAGCCTACTTTTTCAGACGTATAGGTTCGCAAGTCAATTTGTTTGCGCAACTCTGTGTTCGAAATCAAATCTTCTACCTTACATTTAAGGTCTTTTGCCATCTGTTTGACCAAAGGATAAGACTCTGGGTGAACCGCAGTATTATCCAAAGGATTTTTAGCATTTTTAACCCTCAAAAAACCTGCGGCTTGCTCATAGGCTTTTGCCCCCAAACGAGGAACGTCCAACAATTCTTTTCGGCTACTAAACGAGCCATTTGCCTTGCGATAGGCGACAATATTACGAGCAATACTATAGCCCAAACCAGATACATAGGTCAACAAATGTTCGCTTGCTGTATTCAAATCTACCCCAACTACATTCACACAACTTTCTATAACCGCATCCAATTTAGACTG
This sequence comes from uncultured Aureispira sp., assembly GCA_902727865.1. GTDB lineage: Bacteria > Bacteroidota > Bacteroidia > Chitinophagales > Saprospiraceae > Aureispira. Next base: position 3,130 of record CACVAQ010000013.1, read on the forward strand.
TAATTTCTTTTGGTCCACATCGTGCTGATACTGTCCAACACCAATTGATTTGGGGTCAATTTTCACTAATTCTGCCAAAGGATCTGCCAAACGACGCCCAATCGAAACCGAACCACGAACGGTAATATCTTCGTCTGGAAATTCCTTTCGAGCAATATCCGACGCAGAATAAATAGAAGCCCCACTTTCGTTGACCAAAAAGATGTCTACTTTGTTTTTAAACTTTAGTCCACGAATAAACGCTTCGGTTTCTCTTCCAGCCGTTCCGTTTCCGATCGCAATCGCTTCGATGTCGTACTTTTGAACCAAGCGAGTGATGATGCGCTCTGCTTCTGCTGTTTTGTTGCGAGGAGCCGTTGGGTAAATCACCGTGTGTTCTTTTAAATCCCCTGTATCCGAGAGGCAAACGACCTTACAACCTGTTGCAAAACCAGGATCAATGGCTAAAATTCGCTTTTGTCCCAAAGGAGATGCCAACAACAATTGACGTAAATTGGTCGCAAAAATATTGATCGAATGTTCGTCTGCCTTTTCTTTCGCTTTGTTTCTAAACTCGGTACTAATAGACGGTTTCAACAAACGTTTGTAAGCGTCCGTAATGGCTTCTGCAACGATGTCTTCCGCTTCATTTTTTCCTTTCAAAAACATTCGATCCAAGCTTTCCAAAGGACGGTATTCTTCTGGTTCGATGTTTACTTTTAAGAAGCCTTCTTTTTCGGCTCGTAGAATGGCTAATAATTGATGTGGTTGTACTCGATCCAAAGCTTTTTCAAACTCAAAGTAATCTTTGTATTTAATCGCTTCCTCCTTCTTCGACTTCACCAACTTAGCCGTCCCCTTTGCATAATGCTCAAACTGGCGACGCACGGCATTTCTAGCTTTTTCGTCTTCGTTAATCCATTCTGCAATAATATCTTTTGCCCCTTGCAAAGCATCGTCTGTATCAACGACCTCTCCTTTGACAAAGCGTTTTGCCGCTTGTTCTATATTGCCATTACCTTGCTCCAATAGCAATTTGGCGAGGCCTTCTAAGCCTTTCGCTCTAGCCTTTGCGGCACGAGTCAAGCGTTTCTTTTTGTAAGGCAAATAAATGTCTTCCAATTGAGTTAAATCAAAGGTACGCTCAATTCTCGCCTTTAATTGAGGCGTCAATTTTTCTTGTCCTTCAATCGTTTTTAGAATAGATTCTTGGCGTTTCAGAACATCTTTTTGACGTTCCCACTCTTCAAAAATATTCATAATCTCGACTTCATCCAAGCTTCCTGTCGCCTCTTTTCTATATCGAGCAATAAATGGAATGGTTGCACCACCTTCAAATAATTCAATAACACTTTCTACCGATTTCGGTTTCAAATTTAATATCTGAGCAATTCTGTTTATCATCCTTTTATTCTATTGTTATGATTTTTACGTTTGTCAAACTATAACTCTTTTGTGTAAAAGAACTTCAAAAATAAGCATTTTGGGGATAAAAGTCAAATGAATTTATCCCAAGCTCTAAAAAATAAAAAAAGCCCACTTTAGAAATGATTTCCAAAGTGGGCTTA
>CACVAQ010000013.1:4776-6518 GCA_902727865.1 uncultured Aureispira sp.
ACTATAACTCTTTTGTGTAAAAGAACTTCAAAAATAAGCATTTTGGGGATAAAAGTCAAATGAATTTATCCCAAGCTCTAAAAAATAAAAAAAGCCCACTTTAGAAATGATTTCCAAAGTGGGCTTAACTTAAAGCAATGCTGCTGTAGGTCTTATTTTTGTATCTCCAAAGGGGCTCGTTTGATTATTTCACCTTTCTGATTTCTCATTACTATTATATAATGTCCATTAGCAATACGATTAACATTAAGCGTATGGTTTTCATTCTGAACATTAGATTCGGACAAAACAATACGTCCCAATAAATCCACTACGAATAGGTTATAACCATTGGTCGGAATGTCTTCGCTGGCAACTTGTACTTGTACATTTTGTTGTGCTGGATTCGGATAGATTTGAGCCGCAATTTCGTTTTGCAAATAACGAATATCAATCGTATTGGGTGGATTATTAATCGTCGTATCTAAATACTCGATATTGGTCACCCTCGTCTCCGAACTGTCCATCGTTATACTAACCAAGGGTTGCTTGACCCCTTCTGCCAAGTAATTATATTGTATGGTTGTTCCTTCTGTAGGAAAAGGTAATTGTACAAAATTAGCGACATTGACCCACTGGGTATTGCCAAAAACATTAACACTGGCTTCGAATGTGACTTCAAATTCAGTAACCACCTTTTGGCGCAATACCGCATAAGTACTATCCGCCATCGCACAAGTTCCCCAAGCGTCCACAATACGATCTTCATCTCCATCTATCGCAATTCGAATAGAATCAGGACTTAAACCAAAAGGCAAACCGCTTACTAGTGAATCAATTAATTGACGTAAAAAGGGAACACTATCTATGTGCTCACTGAATCGAAAGGCATAGTCATCTGATGCGATGTCATTATAAGTCAAAGGTACTTCTTGGGTCACATGTGTATTGACAAAGCCATTAATAAAAGAAATGCCAAATATTTCGAAACCTCCTCCAATACGCTCCATTTGCGTAGCCGTAACATCGGTATAGGCAATTCCTGCCTGCCCTAACAAAGGCTGCAAAATGTCTGAATCTGGAAACAAGCTATAAGAGCTTCCCGAAGAAGCCGCTTCTATGGTATCATAATTCGTTCTTACAGCAGTTAGCTGTGAAAAATCCCAAGCAGTTGCCGTGGCACTTGCAGGGGTAACCGTTAACAAAGAATCTACCGCTGTAGAAACCGCTAAAACATCTCCAGCTTGTGGAAAACTAATCGAAGTATAGGTAATTTGTCCCATACTAGAGCCAGCAACAAACCAAGATAACAAACTTAGTAGTACGTATTTTTTCATTTTTTTATCTATTTATATAATAATAATAAGAAGAAGGACAGAACTTTTATCAAAAATACACATTATTACGGACTTCTTTCTGATTAAGAATACTTTCTGTGTACAGGACAACTCTTCTCATGAGCGAAGCGAGCTAAACGTTTTTTCACCTCTAAAAATTAATGCCTACGCTTAGGAATGGTCAATAAATAAGATGAACAAATTTGAAGCTGGATTTTTGTTTCAAATTTCACTAAAGATGAGAAGTATGAGTGTAGCGAACGAGTAAGCTTGCGCTAGGCGCAAAGGCTTGGCACGAGCTACACGCTCGATTCTTTAGTGAAATTTGAGGCAAAAAGATTATTCAAATGTTCATCTTATTTTTTTACTGTTCCTTAACATCATTTGGTTCTTTGGCAAACGAACTAAGCGAACTAAAGCGTAGCA
>CACVAQ010000013.1:6618-10505 GCA_902727865.1 uncultured Aureispira sp.
CTTTAGACTAAACATTGATAATCAACATTTAGTCTAAAATCTCGTTACTTCACCACACCACAAACAGGCATTACATTCCCAATCAAACCAAGCAATTGATCTATTTGTTTATGATTTGCCTCTTCATTAACCGTGGAAACCAAGTTTAGGGCATAGAATGGGCCATCACTCAGCACATTTTCTTCGCCCAAATCCTCCTTCACAATATCGGTATCAGCATCCTCTATCGTCAAATTGTACAAACAATTATCAATCATAAATTCAAATACATTTCCTGCTCTATTTGTTCGAACATGCTTCGTAATAGAAAACAAGAGCTCTTCGAGCAAAGAATTATTAACGTACTCGGCATAAATAATAACAGATGGTCCCATATTTTTTAGTTTTTATTGACTTTAAGTGAATGGCTATCATAACTGATCTCTTAAACAGAGCAACAAAATAGTAAGAAAGCGTTCAAATTCATATCTAGAAGGACATTAATTTAAAACGGCAGTCCATAGAGTTGTTCGCTATAAGTCATTCAACTATTTATAGGCTTGTTTTATTGGGTGCTCCCTTTTTGTAAAAAAAAGCTAAAAGCAAAAACATTCAAAAAAAAGCATTAATTATCCTCCCTTTTTTTGATAATCTCCTAAAGAAGACTATCTTTGTCATCTATTTGTGATTTGTAGATAACAATTTAATTAAAAAAATGTACGCAATAGTAGAAATCAAAGGACAACAGTTCAAAGTGAGCGAAGGGCAAGAAATCTTCGTTAATCGCTTAGAAGCTGCTGAGGGTGATAAAGTTACTTTCGATAAAGTACTCCTCGTAGCGAAGGAAGGAAACTTCCAAGTGGGAACTCCTAGTGTGGCAGCAACAGTAAATACTACTGTTCTTGAACAAGTTAAAGGTGACAAAGTCATCGTGTTTAAGAAGAAGCGCCGCAAAGGATACCGTCGCAAAAACGGACACCGTCAGCAATTCACAAAAATTAAAGTTGATAGCATTGCATAATGCTTGATTATTATTTAACCTTAAGTCAACCACTTATAAAACTATAAATTATGGCTCATAAGAAAGGGGTAGGTAGTTCGGATAACGGACGTGATAGTAATAGTAATCGTCTGGGTGTCAAATTATTTGGCGGTCAAGCAGCTATTGCAGGAAATATCATCGTACGTCAGCGCGGTACTAAATTCCATCCAGGTAATGGAGTAGGATTGGGTAGAGATCATACTATCTTCGCAATGAAAGATGGTGTTATTGAATTCAAGAAAGGATATAAGAATCGTACCTTCGTTCATGTAGTATAAGTATACTACCAATGATAAAAAGCCATTCCGAACCTGATTCGGGATGGCTTTTTTTAGGTTTAAAATAGGGTTTATCATAAGCACCTTTGTAGGTCGAAATTATAGTTTCGGCTGTTATACAATTCTATTCGTGATTGGCTCTAACATATTTTAAAAATCGTTTTTTGATGTTTATGAATAAAAAGCATCAAAAACAGTTAAAACATTTATAATGGGCAATTTAGTAGCTATTGTTGGTCGTCCAAACGTAGGTAAGTCGACCTTCTTTAATAGAATGCTAGGAATGCGCAAAGCAATTGTAGACGATGTTAGTGGGGTCACTAGAGATCGTCAATATGGTTCTTCAGAGTGGAACGGTCAACAGTTTATGTTGGTAGACACAGGTGGTTTTATTGGAGACTCAGAAGACGACTTTGCAGCAGCCATTCGAACACAAGTACATACCGCAATAGAAGAGGCTCAAATTATCCTTTTTTTGGTCGATGTCAATACAGGCGTAACCGACTTGGACGAACACCTTGCAGAAATTTTGCATCGTACCAAAAAACAAGTTCTTCTTGTTGTTAATAAAGTAGATAACAGTGCCCGTCACTTGGATTCTCATGAGTTTTGGTCTTTAGGCTTCGATGAAATGTATCCAATCTCTTCTAACTCAGGAAGTGGAACAGGCGATTTGTTAGATGAAGTTGTTCGTCGTTTACCAGAAGAGGAATTGATTGAAGATGAAATTCCTAAATTTGTTATTGTAGGACGTCCAAATGCTGGAAAATCCTCTTTTACAAATGCCTTATTGGAAGAAAATCGTAGTATCGTTACTGAAATAGCTGGCACAACAAGAGATAGTGTTCATGCTAAATATAGTAAATTTGGCAAAGAGTTTTTGCTAATTGATACGGCAGGGTTGCGTAAGAAAAAGAATGTGTCCGAAGATTTGGAGTTCTATTCTGTTATGCGGGCGGTTCGTTCTTTGGAAAATGCAGACATCTGTATTCTGATGTTGGACGCCACAAAAGGAATTGAAGGTCAAGATTTGAACATCTTCCGTTTGGCTATTAAAAACAACAAAGGTGTTGTTATTTTGGTCAATAAATGGGATTTGGTAGACGATAAAAAAACCAATACCGCCAAGGACCTCGAAGATAAAATTAGAGCTCGGATCGCACCATTTGATGATGTGCCGATTGTCTTTATTTCTGTTTTAGAAAAACAACGTATTTATAGAGCGGTCGATGTTGCTTTGGAAGTCTACGAAAATCGTGCGACTCGTATTACAACGTCTAAATTGAATGAGTTCGTGCAAGAAATTGTAGCCGCTCATCCACCGCCGCCACATCGTGGGCATTTTATCAGCATCAAATACGCCACACAAATACATACGCCTTACCCAGCTTTTGCGATGTTTTGTAACTATCCAAAACAGATAAAGGAACCGTATAAAAATTACCTAGAGAATAGATTTAGAGAAAAATTCAACTTTACAGGTTCTCCTGTTGTCTTTTTCTTTAGACAAAAATAGATTTTTTCGATACGATTAAAATGCCATTAGAAATATTTTCTAATGGCATTTTTTACGTTTAATCCCCTCCTATTTCAAAAGTTTTGTATAGATTTGTTTTCCCCCATTTCCCTAAAGCCTTATTGTTCAACTATAAAATAGAATCAAATGTTAGTTACAATACTCCTTTTAATCTTTACGCTTTTAGTGGTCCCCTTTGTCTCCTTTAATTACGGTACACCTTTAAGTGATTTACAAGAAACCATTCTTTGGGATAGTTCTTATATTCTAATGGGCGCTACCGCTTATTGTTTTATTGTTGGTGAATTGGCTCGCAACAACAGCCAAGTCGATAAATTGTGGAGTGTTGTTCCCATTGTTTATGCTTGGTACATTACGTATGCTGGCGGTTGGGATAATCGTATGATTTTAATGTCTATTCTCGTAAGCATTTGGGGCATTCGCCTCACCTTGAACTTTGCAAGGCGGGGAGGCTATTCTATCAAATTTTGGGAAGGCGAAGAAGATTATCGCTGGGAAGTCTTGCGACAACGTCCAGGTTTTAACAATAACATCGTTTGGTTTATGTTCAACCTCTTCTTTATTTGTGGCTACCAGATGACGTTAATTTACTTGTTTACCTTACCTGTATTAACGGGTTTAAGCGAAGCGGCACCTGCTTTAATGTGGGCAGATTATTTGTTGGCAGCCTTATTTGTTTTCTTTGTAATCATAGAAACACTTGCCGATCAGCAGCAATGGGTCTTTCAGACAGAAAAATATAGACGGATTAATGCAAACGAAGATCTTGGAGCATATGCACATGGTTTTGTTAGAACAGGGCTGTGGGGGAAAATGAGACATCCAAACTACATGGCAGAGCAAGCTATTTGGGTCATTTTCTATTTATTTAGTATTATTGCAACTGGCGAACCATTAAATTGGAGTATTGCAGGAGCTTTGTTGTTATTAATTCTATTCAAAAGTAGTTCTGATTTTTCAGAAGGTCTTACAACAAAAAAATACCCTGAGTACAAAGAATACCAAAAAACAGTGCCTCGTTTCTTGCCTTTTACTAAATGGTAATTTTAGA
>CACVAQ010000014.1:0-3096 GCA_902727865.1 uncultured Aureispira sp.
GATTGATACCGTCCATCACAACGAAGGGACGATGTTGCTCCGTTGGGCTTATGCCGAGAGCAACCCACAGCCGAATATTGAAGTCATTCAATTTGAGGATATTCCTAAAATAATCAATCAAACATAATGGGCCTACATTCTCAATATCCTTTTTTAATTCGTGCGTACAATCGCTTGTTTTCCAACAGCCAAATTGACTATAAAAAGTTAATTCTTGCGGCACAAAAAAGTGTGGGTTGTAGCGATTTTGGGGCTAGTGATTATGAAAACAGGCTAAAACTGCTTTGCGACTCGATCAACAAAGAGGCTCAATTGCATCCTTTCGGGGCTTTTGCCAACAAAGAGCGTTTAAAGGGCCTTTTAAAAAATCGACTAAGAGCCATTCAGTTATTTAAAGAGCAACCTAGCATTTTAGAAACGCAACTGCAAGCGCCGATTATCATAGCTGGTTTGCAGCGTACAGGAACGACTTTTTTACAGCGTTTGTTGGCTTCTGATGCTGATAATCGAGCTTTATTGTCTTGGGAAGCGCTCAATCCAATCCCTTTAAATGAAAAAAACGAGGAAAAAAAACGCATCCAACAAGCCTTAATGGGGCAAAAAGCCTTGCGTTATATGTCGCCTATTTTTTTTAGCATTCATCCCGTAGAGTTTGATAGCCCAGAAGAGGAAATTTTGCTCAATGACATGACTTTATTAAGTGCCATTCCTGAAGCCACCTTAAATGTACCGACGTTTAGCAAATGGGTGGCGGCACAAGATCACGGCATTGCCTACGATTGGATGATTAAGATGCTACAAGTCCTAGAATGGAAAAAAGCAGCGAAAACTTGGGTTTTAAAAACGCCACAGCATTTAGAGTACATGGATGTAGTCACTCAAAAATTTCCAGAGAGTGTCATCATTCATACCCACCGCCATCCCAAAGAATGTATTCCTTCTTTTTGCAGTATGGTCTATCACAGCCGCAAGATTTTTAGCAAAGAAGTTGATCCCTTCCTTGTTGCCCAACAGTGGGTGCAGAAGAATGTTGCGATGTTAAAACATACCATGCAGGTACATCAAAACAATCCTAACATTTCTGTTATCAACCTCTATTACGATGATTTAATTAAAGATCCAATTGCTTGTATCAAAGATATTTATGCTCAAATTGGGCGGCCTTGGAATGCTCGAATTGAAGCCGAATTAAAACAAGCTACCCTACTTCATAAAAAGAATAAATACGGCAAACACGAATATAACATGTCCGATTTTGGTTTGACCGAAGCTTCTATTGAAGCAGATTTTTCATTCTATTTGGATGCACATCCTCGCTTAAAATCACTTTAGATTAACAGAAAAACACCTACAATATGTGTCCTAACAACAAACAATTTGATAGTACCTTCAAAGCGACTCTAGCAGGAGTTAAAGACGTGCTATTTCCAAAAAAAACAGATAAGATACTACAGGATACAGACCGTATTGATGGACAAACGGTTTTAGTGACGGGCTCTAACACAGGTTTGGGCTTTGCGATTGCCACCAAATTAGCCAAACGTGGTGGAAATATTATTATGGCGGTCCGAAGTGGCATTCCTGAGAAAGGGCAAGAAATTCAGCAATTAAGTGGCAACAAAAATGTACGGATGGAATTTGTGGAATTAGCCAAACTCCAGTCTATTCAAGACTTGGTCTTACGGCTGAAAGCACAAAACGTCACGATTGATATTTTGGTTTGTAATGCGGGAATGGTTTCGGCAGGAAGCAAAGTCGCTGACAATGGCTTGGACTTGATGTTTGCCGTAAATTACTTGTCTACTTTTTATTTTGTTAATTTATTATTACAACATCAAATTATAAAACCTAAAAACAGGCCTCGTCCAAGGCTGATTTTTGTTGCTTCAGAATCCCATCGAGTCAACTTCCCGATTGATTACACGACCTTTGGGCAGCCCGTTCCATACAGTGCCGCCAAAGTGGTTAAGTTCTATGGCTATTACAAACTCCTGCTAACTATTTTCGGGGTAGAACTCCATCGCCGTTACGCCAACGAAGGGAACGACTTATCTATTTTTACGCTCTGCCCAGGAGCGGTACACAGCGACATTTCACGCAACTCTCCTAGTGTCTTAAAACCTATTTTGTGGTTGGTTTTCAAAGCCTTTTTCCAAACACCGACCAAGGCGTCTCGTCCAGCCGTTTATTTTGCTTGTAGTCCCAAAATGGAAGGGCAAAGCAATGTCTATTTGCACATAATGCAAGAGAAATTGATGGCAGACGCTGCTTATGTAGAAGAGAATGGCAAAAAAGTTTGGGCGGCTTCAGAGCAGTTACTAAAGGAGTTGGGCTCGCCTTTATAAACCTTCAACCTGCTTTTTAAGCCCTGTACAAACATCGTCAAAACCAATTTGTATTTTAGTTCGATAGAAGAACAAAATTAGTCGGGTCAGTGGTCCTTCAAAAGCATCAGAGGTATAATATTCTGTTGTGTTTTCGTCTATGGCTTTTAAGTGCTGGATGCGTATCGTTCGAACCAACCAAGCATCCGTAATGCCCCATTCTAAGCGTTCTCCTTCTTCCCATGCAAGGAGAGTTTCTTTTTGTAAAATGGTTTTGCTAGACCTTGGATTTAATCGAACATGTAAACCGACCGTGCTTCCTAGTTCGTTTGTTAGCTCAATTTTTGGCGTAAAAGAATTCCATTCATGGTATTTTTCAAAATTGGACAAAACGGCCCACACCGTTTCGATGGGTGCATGGATGGTTATTTTTGATTCAATTTTGTTTTTGGACATGATTATTTGCTTTTTAAGGATTTCGCCAATGTACAATTTTTTACTTTTTGTCTCTTATTACAATACTTCGTTAGAAAATTATATTAATTTATTGCGTGAATGCTTCTGCTAACCCAAGCACTAAAAAACTGATAATTAGACTAAAAGGCTATTCATTCACTTTTTAGTCTAAAAAAAATTGTCAAAGAACCTTAATTTAAAATTACCACACAATTTACCAAAGAACCAACAATTATTTATATCATTTAGACTCAATATTATGCAAAAAATAGCCATTCTAGGTGGAGGGAATTTAGGAAGTGCCATCGCACAAGGT
>CACVAQ010000014.1:3196-10502 GCA_902727865.1 uncultured Aureispira sp.
CCTTAATTTAAAATTACCACACAATTTACCAAAGAACCAACAATTATTTATATCATTTAGACTCAATATTATGCAAAAAATAGCCATTCTAGGTGGAGGGAATTTAGGAAGTGCCATCGCACAAGGTTTGTACAAAAGCAAACAGTATCCAGCCAGCAATATTTTTATTACTCGGAACAAAGTAGAACGTTTAGCCTATTTAAAAGAAGAAGGCCTTCAAGTTGGCAACGACAATATTGCTGCGGTCCAACAAGCAGACATTATTATTATTGCTGTTAAACCTTACAAAGTAGCAGAAGTATTGTCTCAAATACGGACTGTTTTAGATTCCAAAAAACACGTTCTAGTGTCCGTTGCCACAGGGATTACCATTCAAGAAATGGTCGAAACCATTGGCTTTGAATTGCCTATTTTCCGTGCGATGCCCAACACCGCTATTGAAATTCAAGAATCAATTACTTGTTTTTGTTCGCAATATGCAACGGAAGAAGAAAATGCAGCCATCTCTGATTTATTTAATTTATTGGGGGTCTCGGTCGCCATCAATGAAGAATTAATGGAAGCCGCTACCGTTTTGGGAGCCTGTGGAATTGCTTTTGTATTTCGTTTTATTCGCGCAATGATGCAAGGCGGTATTGAGATTGGATTTGATGCGATTACGGCTGGAATTATCGCAGAACAAACCGTCAAAGGAGCCGCTGAATTATTACTAAAAGGCGGCAAACACCCAGAAGAAGAAATTGATAAAGTAACGACTCCAAAGGGTTGTACAATTTCTGGATTAAATGAGATGGAACATCGTGGTTTTAGCTCTTCTTTAATCAAAGGAATTTTGAATTCTTATAAAAAAATAGAACAGTAGCCTTCTTCTTAGGAACAGTAAAGAAATAAGAGGAACATTTACTTAGCTGCGCTGCTAATTCTACTAAAGAGTAGCTACGCTGCTAAGTAAAAACTAAAAACCACGCAGTAGCAGCGCAGCTAAAAAAGCGTAGCGCTCCTGAACCGAACGGAGTGAGCTCACGAGCAAAGCGAGCTAACAAACGTAGTGAACTAATCCCACGAAGTATTAATTACACTATACTTTCATTTATTTCTCTGTAATTTCAGTAATACTAATGCGGTCGATTCCATTGCACAAATTGCTCTGATTCTCAAACTCTATTTCTACATTAATAGGATAGGTATTTGTTCCATCTAAGAAGGTCGTTCCAGCAGGCAAATCCGCCTCAAAAAAACGATATGTAAAATTGTCAATAAGAACTAAATAGCCTCCACAACAAGTACAGGCAGCAGTATCTTTTCCTACAATTTGCCCTGTGATGACCGTCGATGCCCCATCGTCACAACTACTAAATGAAAGGGCTAAAAAGGTAAATACTAGTATGGCTATTGTTTTCATTAATTTATGTTAAAGTTTAAAATTTAAGTCTGTTTATCTAATACTCCCTTACATCCCCGAACGAACTAAGCGACCGATCCTAAAAAACAAAGGGGCAGAACCACGAACACAAGTGCAAGGCTCCTAAGCCAAGAGAATACGTAGCAGCCTAAGTACGTAAACACTAAAAAAAGCAACGGAGTATTACTAGTTATAATACGTAAGTAAAGGGGTAAAGGTAGCGTTCTTATTTCTTTTTTATAAAAAAAGTCTAAAAAAACCCAAGGCTTCTACTTTTAATCCGCAGCGAGTTTAGACCTTGCTTTCTGAAAAATTTACGCCCGACGAGTCGCAGTCTATTGGAATTGAACTAGTTTTAAGGTATTATTTGCAAGCCATTGTCGGTCCAAATATATCGTGTATCTACCTGTTCCGTATAGACAGGACGTTTATTGGCATCAAAGGTTCCTAATTCTTTCCTAAGAAGGATCGTTTGTTCTTTTTCTGAATGTTCTTGGGGGTAAATATAAAAACGGTTGGCAAAATTTTCGGTACTAAAGCCACTGCTCAATAAATTGACATAATGTAATTTTTCGCCATCCCAAAAGAGGGTCACCGTTGCTGCGACGCCTCCGCAATAGCCATCACTAAAGGCAATTTCAATAATTTCTTGGATCGTTTCCAAACCCTTATTTCCAAAAGATTTCCCTTGCGTTTTGGTATACAAGGTTCCCATTGCTTCAAAGACAACCTGATCTCGTACCCGCTTATTTTCAAGTACATACAAACCCAATTGAATGCTTTCTTCCTCATAATTCCCTCGATTGACCAAGCCGACATGATCCACGCCATACAAAAACAGTATAGTAGCATTATCTTTTGCCTGAAAGGCATTTATAGCGATATTTCCTCCCCAAAGATAGCCTTCTTCCAGTTGCCCCTTATTCTCAAAAACAACTCGATACCAATTGGTTTTAAAGCCTTTTACTTTAAAAATTTCATCCATCCGCTCTTCTACTCGAATCACAGTCCCTGTAGAAACCTCGCCAAGTATTGCGGCAGTGCTAAAAGGGGCGGCATGAATCGTCGATTGCTTTAAAACATAGAAGGATTTTCCCTCCTCAAAACTGCGGTATAAGCTATTAAACGTATAGTCACTTTGTGCGCTTAGCGTCCTTGGTAGTAGCATTATTATAATCATACTAAAAAAAAATACGATTCTCATATGTATGTTTTGATTGAATAAATTCATTCTTTAAAATACAAAAAGAGTACCATTAAAATTTACCGACAGGACAGTATTATGGCAGTGCAATTATTGGTTCCAATTTTAGTTCAAATCATCTAGCAACGCAGGAATATCCTCCAATGCTCTTTTTTTATCTTCTGCCTTCAAATAACCTAAATAAATGCCCACTTGTTTGCCCGACCTCAAATGCAGTGTAATTTGTTTTGTACTGTGGTCGATCTGTTGAATTTCCGCTACAGTTACTTTGAATGTTTTTAGCCAAGTAAAACGAATTTGCAAGAAGTCTTTTTCGATCTCTATATAAGGTTTAGTATGCCTCCTGTATTGCAAAACGATCATTATCAGCGCCAATAAAAATACCATCGCTATCGGTTCGCCCAAATACGCATTCAAAATGGTTGCCACCAACATAAGGCATAAGGAAATGAGTGACATTATTTTGTAAAATCCTTTAAAATGATATTCCTTTTTCATTTCTGTTCTTATTAGTCCTTTTGGTCAAAATAGCTAGGGCATACTATCCGTCATATACGCCCGATTGTCTCCATAGTGTACGCCCTTAAAGTCAGGGTTTTCAATATATTTTTCAAGTGAAAATACATTCGAGTGAAAGGCCAAATCATCCCAAGGAATTTCATCCAAACCAAACAAACGAACCTCAGCCGTTTCTTCTGCGGCTTCAAAAACAGGGGTCGTGAGTGTTGCCAAAAACAAGCAATAGACCTGATTGACGTGTAAGATATTGTAAACGGTATGCAATTGCTGAATTTCTACCTTCGCTCGAACCTCTTCCCAAACTTCTCTAGCAGCACCTTCCTTGACTGTTTCGTGGTTTTCCATAAATCCAGCAGGGACATTCCACTTTCCTTTTCTGGGCTCTATACCTCGTTTTCCTAACAAAACTTTGCCTTCATAAATCACCAAGCAACCACAAACAATTTTAGGGTTTTGATAATGGACAATCCCACAATTAGGGCAAATAATCCTTGCTCGATTATCACCAGCTGGCGCTCGTTCTTCTAATGGGCTATGCCCACAATTACTGCAAAAATTCATCTTTTTATATTTTTATGTAATTTCTAATTTCTAGTCTAATCTTAAAATCATTACTCCGTTGAAAAATCGAAGGAAGCAAAGCCACTTCACCTAGCGACCTAATTAACTTTAGTTCGCTGTGCCCTCTTTGGTCACTACACTCATGAGTACTCCGCCTTGCGTCTCCTGCGTAACAGTAGTTTATCATTACTAAGATAATAATATTATAACAATAACGCATGATCAATAAAAATTAGCCTTCTTTAAAAATATTTTTAGATTACCCTAAAAATATTTTTAATTACAGCCATTATATTCTAAATTTGTCCCACCATCTGTATTTTCAGACTAGTCTACACTATTCCATCTTATGAAATTCATAGTATTCATCCTTGCATTTTTATTCGCTACACTATCCCTAAATGCTCAAAAAAGCCTCTTAAAAGGTCGGATCGTCAATTCTGACAATGAAGCGGTTATTGCTGCAAACGTTCTTTTGTTGCAAGATAGCATCCTAACGAATTGGGGGGCTACCACAGATATAGACGGCACTTTTACCTTGGAGAATGTTCCTTTAGGAACCTACACCTTACAAACGTCCTACATTGGCTTTGCAAATTATCAGACTATTCTAAAAATAGAAGGCAAAACGCTAGACTTGGGTATCATTCGATTGGCCCCTGCTTCGGGCATGATTGATGAAATCGTAGTCACCCACAAAGGCGCTACTATTTTTAACCCAACCAAAATAGCGCCTACAGTTGCCACTAAATACGTGGTTGATCCCAAAGCATTAGAAAAAATAACGGCTCCAACCAATCTAATCGAAGCCATTTCACTGGTCAGTGGAGTACAGGAAGAAGTTGCTTGTGGCGTTTGTTTTACGAATACGATTCGTATTAATGGTTTGCCAGGAGCCTACACAGCGGTATTGATTGACGGAACGCCTATGTATGGCAATTTGGCTTCTATTTATGCCTTGAATGGCTTGCCGACCACGATGATTGAACGCATTGAAATTACCAAAGGGCCGAGTTCAACTATTTTTGGTTCAGAAGCGGTCGCTGGTGCGATCAATGTGCTTACTAAAAACCCAAGTAAAGAACCCTTGATTTCCTTAGACATTATGGGAACGTCTCATTTAGAATCGTTTAACAACCTTTCTGTAGCGGGAACTTTGGGAAAGTTTAGCGGCATGGTGGGTTTAAGTCATGCTTATGTCGGCACGAATCATGATGATAATGGTGATGGATTTGGAGATTTAATCAATTTGGATAGAGTCTCGGCTTTTGCAAAACTGACCATGAAACGGCCTAAAAATCGTCGGTTCTCGCTCTTTGCTCGTTATTATTATGAAGATAGAAGAAATGGCGTGGAGGACTTTGTAAAGGGAAGAAATTATCTTCAATTAAGAGGAAATGATTTGATTTATGGCGAAAGTATTTTCACGCAGCGTTGGGAGCTTTTAGGAACTTATGACTTGCCGACAGAAGAGTATTTTAAGTTGGACTATTCCTTTTCTGGGCATTATCAAGATAGTTATTATGGTTCTGATTATTATAATGCTACGCAATATGTTGGTTATACGAACTTCAATTGGAACAAATACGTCAAAGGGCATGGCATTACGGCAGGGGTAAATTTTCGTTATCAATATTATGATGACAATACCTTAGCAACCGTAGATAGCGTGGCGGGCAACGTTCCGAGTCATCAATTTATTCCTGGTCTTTTTCTTCAAGATGCTTGGGACCTTTCCAAAAAAGTAGCCCTTTTGTATGGTTGTCGATTGGATTATTTTCAAGCGCATGGTTTCATTCCTGCCCCTCGTTTTAACCTCAAATACAAGCCCGATACTTGGACCACTTTTCGGCTGAATTTTGGAACAGGTTTCCGTATTGTTAATTTATTTACCGAAGATCACGCCTTTATTACAGGAAATCGCCAAGTAGAAATCACGGAACAAATACAACCAGAGCGGTCGTATAATGGCTCCTTGAATTTTAATTATGTCTTTACCATGGGTTCGAGCCAAGGAACGTTTAATTTGGATGGTTTTTATACTTATTTTACCAATGCCATTTTTCCCGATTATAGTCAACCTAATAAAATCGTTTATAAAAACTTAAATGGCTACGCACAAACCAGAGGGTTTAGCGCCAATTATAGCCAACAATTTACCTTTCCCTTGGCGCTTAGTTTGTCTTATAACATGCAGTGGGCAGATCAAACCGACATAGACGAACAAGGCAACAAAACCACAGGGACCTTAGAATATACACCTTTGTACAGCGGTTCTTTGGTCGTCAATTATACACACAAACCTTGGCATTTAAACCTTGCGTATACCGCCACTCTAACGGGTCCTATGCAATTGCCTGAGGTATTTGATTTGGATGGAAATGGCAATCCGCTTCCAAGCGCCCGCCCAACAACTTCCAAGCCTTTTTCGATGCACAATGTACAAATCACAAAAGACTTTCCTAAGCTAAATTTGAGCCTTTATATTGGCGCACAAAACTTGTTGGATTATCGACAAGAAATTTCGCCTTTGGTGGGCTACAACGATCCCAATGCCCCTGCGGGATTTAGCGAACATTTTGATACGGCTTATGCTTACTCGACGATTCATGGACGAGAGTTTTATTTTGGTTTGCGCTGGAAATGGTCGCCTGTTAAGTAAGAAGGTTCTTTGACAACTTA
This sequence comes from uncultured Aureispira sp., assembly GCA_902727865.1. Taxonomy (GTDB): domain Bacteria; phylum Bacteroidota; class Bacteroidia; order Chitinophagales; family Saprospiraceae; genus Aureispira. Next base: position 9,565 of record CACVAQ010000014.1, read on the forward strand.
CATTTCTGCCAGAACCGCTTCAATTTCATCCATTGATTTCTTCTGAAAGGTAGCCGTCATTCCATTCAATTTAGACACAGGTCCTTCTTCGATAAACAATTCAGCATCCTTTCCTTGAATCCGAAAGCCAATAATTTTCACTAGCCATTGAAGCTGAAAGGACAGCATCCTCTTTTAACGTCAATGTATTGCCAGTCGAATCTTGTGCCTCTAAGTACATCATCCCGCCTGTTTCCAATAGTTCGCCGCCTGATTTGGTCGTCAAATTTTGCGTGAGCATATCCATATAACTATAAGCTTCAATGAGCGTAAAATCAATTCTACCTTCCACCACTTCGTTCTTTTCATTGACAAAACAGTTGGGTGGAATTTGCACGGTCGTCCCTTTAAGCCCTTCTATAAACGCCCCTTTGTTGGCTTGAAAACTAAAGTACTGTTTTGCCTTTTCTCTGTTTTGAGCAAAAAAGTTATTTAACGCTTCATCCATAACAATTGGCTCCTCAGAAATCAACCACAATTCGACCTTGACTCGTCGATGTTCGCTGCGCTGTTTATTCGCATCCTGATTGGGATCAAGTTCTAGTTGTTTTGGTGATTGGGTTTGAATAATCGCCATCGGAATGCCTTGTTCCATTAAGTAGGTTTGAACCGATTGGCTTCGTTTCAAAGCGAGGGCTTCGTTATTTTTTTTGCTTCCAATATCATCTGTAAATGCTTGTAATTTAATTTCAATTTGGAGGGAATCCTTATAATAAGCTAATAGCGTTTTTATGTTTTGAAGAGCGGCTTTGTCCAATATTGAGCTTCCTGAAGCAAAATAAATGCGCTGCTCAGCGATTCGTTCTTTTTGACTGGATGTCCTGTTTTGTTGTGCGATCATGCCCAAGGGGAATGCACACAAAAGAAAGAGGAGCGTTTTCATGTTTAGGTTTGATTAG
>CACVAQ010000015.1 GCA_902727865.1 uncultured Aureispira sp.
TATTATTTAAAATATTTTTTTGTCCTGTACCTAGATATAAATTAATTCAGCATAAAGATAAATAGGTTTCTATTATTATTTTAATAATTTTAGACTCATTGAATAACACTAAAATTACGATACGAACTTCTACGCTGCTAACTTATAGCTATTCAGAGTAATAAAGTATATATTTTAGCAATAAAATAAAACATTTAGTAAAATCATAAACAATATGCAAACACCCAAAATAATTAACGCTTTTTTTTGTTTCCTCTTCTTGGGAGCTTTTTTAATCTCCTGTGAATCGACTATTGTAGAGACAAGCTACATTCCCGAAACTCAAGGAATCAATGCCTCGGTAGAGTTAATTCGTTTCGAACAAGCATTTTTTAATTTGGATACGGCAAATATAGGACCCGAACTAAAAGAACTCGAAAATAAGTACCCAAAATTCACAGGAGGATACTTAAGCTCTGTTTTGGGGGTTCGAGATTCCATTTCTGGGCGCAAACAAATTTTAGGCTATCTCAATTACGCTGATGCTCGTTATACCTACGACACCGTTCAACAGGTTTTCGGAACAATGCCCTTGATCCAAACGCAACTGAACCAATTGGCAACTTATTATCAATATTATTTTCCAAAAAATCCAGCCTTCAACAAGGCCTTTACTTATTTATCAGAATATCATGGTGATCGTTTAGCTGTTATTGACGAAGGTTTTATTGGACTGCCACTAGACATGGCTTTGGGGCAAGGTTATCCTCCTTATACGTTCTTAAAAATCCCCGTTTACGATCAACGTACTTGTACAAAAGAGCATTTGGTTCCTAAGGCAGCAGATGCGATTGCTCAAAACTTGGTTGCTGCGGTCACAAAACCAAAAGGCAATCATCTCATTGATTTGATGTTGTATAATGGTAAGATCATGTATTTGACAGATGTACTCTTGCCGACCGTAGAAGATAGTTTATTGTTTGGCTTTTCTAGTCTGCAAATGCAATACTGTAAGGCAGGGGAATATAAGTTGTACGAACATATTGTTGGCGAAGAGTTGATGTATTCTAGTGAAACTAAAAAAATCAACAAATATATTAGCAAAGGGCCTTTTAAACCACAGTTTGATTTACCTGGTAATAGCGGTTCTTGGTTGGGCTATCGAATGATTTGCTCTTATGAACGTCAACTGAGAAGCAAACTAAAACGTGCCAAGCCTAATTTATCGACAAGGGAACTCGATCAAGAAATTCTCCAAACGATTCTGAAAGAAACCGAACCACAAAAGTTTTTAACAAACTACAAGCCGCCAAAAGGCTAAATTGGGCAAAAGTCTATAAACAAAGATTTGCTAAAATAGCTAGATAAAAAATAAACTGTATATTTGCCATTTCTAATTCATTCTTGCTTAAAAATAATTTTATGTTCCGTTTTCATAAAGAAGGTAAAGCTTCTATTACATTAGTTGGATTGGTTGCTGTTGGTATTGTTGTCGCAACTTGGCTACTTATCCCTAGTTCTTTATTTTGGTTGCAAATTGTATTAACCTTTGTAGCAGCTGATTTGTTGATGTTTATTTTACAATTTTTCAGAAACCCTGTTCGTCAGATTGCAAAATTAGATAACAATGTAATTTATGCTCCTGCGGATGGTAAAATTGTAGTGATTGAAGAAACTACAGAGAATGAGTTTCTAAATGAGAAATGTATCCAAGTTTCTATTTTTATGTCGCCTCTAAATGTGCATGTGAATAGAAATCCAATTAGTGGCTTGGTCAAATACAGTAAATACCATCCTGGTAAATTTTTAATGGCTTGGAATCCTAAAGCCTCTACTGAAAATGAGCGCACAACAATTGCCTATGAGTTGCCAAATGGACAGCGTTTGGTGATGCGTCAAATTGCTGGTTTCTTGGCGCGTCGTATTGTCAATTATCTGAAAGCGGGCGACAAGGTCACACAAGGAGAAGATATGGGCTTTATCAAATTGGGCTCAAGGGTCGATTTATTCTTGCCTTTGGGAACAGAAATCAAGGTCAAACTAGATGATATGGTTTCTGGTAATTTGTCTGTTATCGGTCATTTAAAATAACGGTTCTTTGCCCCTTTTTGCCAGCCCCTACTATGTATTTGGGTTTTACTATTTCAGTCGTAATTCGTACGTTTTAAGCAGCAAGTAAGTTCACTAACCGTCAACAACTTACGGCTTCCTACTTGAAACGTAAAAGGTACGACCAAACCCTTATTACTATGAAAATAAAAAGAGGCTACTTTGGCAAAAATTAGCTACAGGGAGTCTTTGAGTGGTCAACCAAGCAAAATAACTTCCTTTTTCCTAAACAATTCTTCCGCTTTTTCATTAAGTAGCATATGTGATTCATTTTTTTATTTACAAACCTGATTTTCAATAGACTTTGCAAATAAACCGTTAAAATTCTACTATTTTTTCTGTTCTCTTATCGTTTTGTTAAGTTTTATCTAAATTTGGTTTAATTTTGGAAAAGCATTAAATTGTGTGCGTGTAATTAAAAACAACTATTCTAACTTAAATATTACAATTATGAAAAATCTATTATTGCTTGTCTTCTTTGCGTTTATTGCTGTGGGTACTTCTTATGGTCAAGGTTGTGCTAAATCTCAAGCTGCTGCGGCTGCAAAAACAACTGCAACAAAAGCTTGTTGCAAATCTAAAACAGGTGGAAAAGCTTGTTCTAAGTCTGCTGCTGCTTCTGTAAGTACTGCAACAACAACAAAAGCTTGTTGTAAATCTAAAGCAGGTGGAAAAGCTTGTTCTAAGTCTGCTGCACCTGGTGCAAAAGCAACTGCTGTAGGTGGAACGACTACGGCTACCAAAAGCTGTGCTAAATCTGGTACAAAAGCTTGTTGCAAATCTAAAACAGGTGGAAAAGCTTGTTCTAAATCTGCTGCTGCAACTAAAACTAGTGCAAGTGTAGCTCCTTCAACTGCAACTCCTGTTGCTGCTCGTAGCCAAGCAAATGAAGAAAAAATGGTTCTTAAGAAATAAAGAAGAGATTGTTTTATTAACGATCTTCACCAAACATTTTAAAAAATGCCTTTCTAATCTGGAAGGCATTTTTTATTTTTGTATAAATACTCGTCCCCCAAAGCAACGTCCTCATCAATGTAACGAGCTAAATTTATCGCAAAAAACGGCTATTTTCGCCACTCGTTCTTAACATTACTCTGTTGAAAATCCGAACGAAGCGCAGCGACGGCAGGTATTAACCAAGGCGCAGCGCAACTAACATAAGCGTAGCGCTCATGAACTAATCAACAGAGTATTATCTTAAATAAGATTCTTATGAAATTTGAACTACATTCTCCATTCCAACCAACTGGCGACCAGCCTCAAGCAATTGATAAAATTGTAACGGGAGTGAATGCAAATGAAAAAGCACAGTGCCTTTTAGGGGTAACTGGGTCTGGTAAGACATTTACGATGGCGAATGTGATTCAGCAAACACAGCGCCCGACGATTATTTTGTCTCACAACAAAACCTTAACGGCTCAGTTGTATGGCGAGTTTAAGCAGTTTTTTCCTGACAATGCCGTCGAGTACTTTGTCTCTTATTATGATTATTATCAACCAGAGGCTTATGTTGTTTCGACGGGTACTTATATAGAAAAGGATTTGGCGATCAATGAAGAAATTGACAAACTAAGGCTTAGAACCAGTGCTCAGTTGCTTTCTGGGCGGCGAGATATTATCGTGGTGGCTTCTGTTTCTTGTATTTATGGTTTGGGAAATCCTGATGATTATAAAAATAGCGTGATTCGACTAGAAGCTGGACAGGTCTTGAGTCGCAACAAATTTTTATACATGCTGGTAGACAGCCTCTACTCTAGAACAGAAATTGAGTTTTCGAGAGGAACCTTTCGAGTTCGAGGAGATTCTGTTGATATTAACCTTCCATATACCGAAGATGGTTTTAGGGTGACGTTCTGGGGCGATGAAATTGAAGAAATTGAACGAATTGAATTGAGTTCGGGCAAAAGTATTGAAACCTTAGAAACGGTTGCTATTTTTCCTGCCAATTTATATGTTGCTCAAAAAGATCGCATGAAAGAAATCATCCATGATATTGAGGATGAACTGCACGATCAAATTGAGTATTTTAATGACGAACACAAAAATGAGGAAAGCCAACGGATTCAAGAACGGGTAACGCTTGATCTTGAAATGATGCGTCAATTGGGTTACTGTTCTGGTATTGAGAATTATTCTAGGTTTTTTGATGGTCGAAAACCTGGTGCTCGCCCATTTTGTTTGTTGGATTATTTTCCTGATGATTACCTTATGATTATTGATGAAAGTCATGTTACTTTGCCACAATTTAGAGCCATGTATGGTGGAGATAGGGCTAGAACGACAACCTTGGTTGAACATGGTTTCCGCTTGCCTTCTGCTTATGATAATCGTCCCTTGAGTTTTAATGAGTTTGAAGATAAAATCAACCAAATTCTCTTTGTGAGTGCAACGCCTGCGGATTACGAATTACAACTTACGGAGGGAACGGTTGTAGAGCAAATTATTCGCCCAACAGGTTTATTAGACCCTCCAATTGATGTTCGACCTAGTCTCAATCAAATTGATGATTTATTAGAAGAGATTGACAACTGTATAAAATTAGACCAACGGGTTTTAATTACAACGATTACCAAAAGAAGCTCTGAAGAACTAGCAAAATATATGTCTAGGCTCAACGTTAAATGTCGCTATATTCACTCTGAAATTGATACTTTAGAACGAGTAGAAATTCTTAGAGATTTGCGATTGGGTGTCTTTGATGTTTTAATTGGAATTAACTTATTGCGAGAAGGACTGGATTTACCAGAAGTCGCTTTAGTGGCTATTTTGGATGCCGATAAAGAAGGCTTTCTTAGAAATTCAAAATCACTCACACAAACTGCTGGGCGTGCGGCACGGAACTCTGAGGGGCGTGTCATTATGTATGCCGATAAGATTACCCGTTCGATGAAAGCGACGATTGACGAAACGGCTCGTCGTCGAGTGATTCAAATCGCTTACAATAAGAAGCACGGCATTATACCAACGACGATTAAAAAGTCGAAGGAAGATATTATGAACCAAACCGTTGTTGGAGGGGCTAAAAGTTATTTACAATCGGATGATCTTGCCAATAGTTTGGCCGAAGATCCTATTGTGCAATACATGGGACCAGAACAATTAGAAAAGGCAATTAAGCAAACTAAAAAGAAAATGCAGAGCGCTTCTAAGGATATGGATTTCTTAACTGCTGCCGAACTTAGAGATGAAATGCTGGCACTAAAGCAGTTGTACGACGAAAAGTTTGGGTAGGCAGTCCTGCATTTTTTGCAAACAAATATATTTATAAAGAATTTAACAAAAAAAAATAAGAGGCAATTTGAAATATATTTATAAAAAAAAAAAAATCAATACACTAAGATTAGTATAGATAGAATAGATTTCATTATCTTGGATTATATCTCATTTATACTTTCTTAAAATAAAGTCTCTTATGTATAGATTTATCTGCACTGCTTGTTTTTTATTTGTATTAAATGCTGCGTTCTCGCAAGGCAAAACATCTTTAGTTGTAGAAGTCGCTGCTTTTGCAGAATCTGCTCCTGATGGTTATTTTGACAAAGTAGCAGGCGTTTATGAAACACTTGACGTCAATTATATCTATCGTTATTATGTAAATGTTCCCGATATAAACGCTGCCGAAAGCAAAAAAAAGGAAGTTAGAGAAGCTGGTTTTATCAATGCTCGAATAATTGATTTTGCCCAATTGAAAAAAGAATGCGCTGCTCGTTGTCATTATGATCCACCCAAAAACACAGGTAAGAGAATCAGTGATTTTGGATTTAATCCTACTAGAAGTACTGGTTTTGATCCAAATGCAAAACCGAAAGAAACGGCTGTTGCTGATCCAAATGTTGATCAAAATATACAATATATTTATCCTTCTTCTGGGTCTGCGGACTCACCAGAAAATTTTCATTGTATCTTTTTTGATTTTGACAAATCTAATATTCGTGAGGATGCTGAAATTGAATTGAAGCGTCTAGTCTCCTTGATGCGCAAGAATCCAACACATCAAGTACAAATATTAGCCCATACAGATGCTCGTGGTACGACAGAATACAACAATGCGTTATCTATGCGCCGAGCAGTCTCCACTCAAAACTATTTGACAGAACACGGTATTAAGAGGACAAAAATTCTCAAAAAACCATTTGGTGAGTCTAGTCCTATTGCTTTGAATGAACTTGCTTCTGGAGAAGACACCGTTGTCGGTCGTCAGTTAAATAGACGTGTTGAATTCATTATCTTGGATAAATCGGGCAAAATTCTAAATGTAGTGGACAAAATTAACGTGCCAGAAAAAGTGCAAAAATAGAGCTGCTATAACTTTAGCTTGAACAGATAAGGGCTCTTTTTCTTTTGGCACAAAAAAGCATCCTCTAGGCAAGATTTCTTTCGTTGCTTTATTCAAAAAAACATAACTTTGGGTTTCTAATTTTAAATTAAAAAAACTCAAATCAAAATTATGTTTAAGAATTTCTATATCCTAGTCTTTCTATTGTGTTGTGGCACGACCTTGTTTGGTCAAAAAGCTGCCTTTGCGGTAGAAGTTGCTGCCTTTGCAGAACCTGTATCGGATGGTTATTTCAAGGATATTAACAACGTTTATGAAACATTAGATGTTAATTACATCTATCGTTACTACATTGATGCGGCTACGGAAACAGAAGCAAATGAAAAAAAAGAAAGCGTAAAAGAGGTAGGCTTTGTCAATGCGAGAGTGATTGACTTACAAGCACTAAAAGGGGCTTGTAATTTAACTTGTCAATATGTTTCGCCTACAAAAACAGGCAAAACACTTAGCCCTTTTAAAGCAACTACAGAAACACATGGGAGTGTTGAATCCTTGCGCTGTATCTTTTTTGATTTTGATCGGTCCTTTATTCGAGACGATGCAAAAATTGAGTTGAATAAGCTTCTTGATGTCTTGCAACGAAATGATCATTACCACCTAGAAATATTAGCCCATACGGATGCTCGTGGGTCTTTGGAATACAACAAAGCCTTATCAAGCCGTCGATCGTTGACAACAGAAAAGTATTTAACCAAAAGAGGCATTAATGCTTCTCGAATTACAAAAAAACTATTTGGCGAATCTGAACCGATTGCGCTTAACGAACTTTCGAGTGGAGAAGATACAGAAATAGGGCGTCAGTTTAACAGACGTGTTGAATTTAGAATTTTGGACGAATCGGGTCATGTGCTGGGAGTTGTTGACAAAATTAGAGTTCCAGAAACAATACAAAATTAAATTAGTCCCTTTTTTGACTATTTTTAGAAATAAAAAAGCCTTGAAGATTCACGAGTTGAATTTTCAAGGCTTTTTTTGTTAATCAGTAAGCTGTTTTGCTACCGTAAACCAATCACTTTAAAATCTGTCCGTCGATTCTTCGCATGGTCCTCATCGGAGCATTTTACGCCATCTTTGCACTTATTCAGCAATTTTGATTCTCCATAGCCTTTGTATTTCAAACGATACTTACTAACACCGTTCTTAACCAAGTAATTGTACACCGCTTTTGCTCGTTTTTCGGACAACTCTTGATTGTACTTAGCAGAGCCTCTAGAATCGGTATGAGAGCGAATTTCAACACTAATTTTGTTCTTTTTGAGGAGTTGTATAATTTCTGTCAAGCCTCTAGAATCTTTCATATCCAACTTGGCTTTATTTAGCTCATAATTGATCTTGTCTACCTTGATAACATTGCCAACTGAAAAACCTTTTTGCCCAATGACCTTAAACTCTGTCCGTCGATTTTTAGCGTGTTCACTATCCGAACAGTTCACGCCATCTTTACATTTATTCAACAGCTTCGATTCGCCATAACCTTTGGCAACCAATCGAGAAGAAGCAATCCCTTTTTTCTCTAAATATCTCTTTACTTCTTTCGCTCTTTTTTCTGATAACTCTTGATTGTATTTTGCCGTACCTGTAGCGTCCGTATGTGCCCCAATTTCGATGACAACATGCTTATGCTCCTCTAAGACCTCCAACAATTGTTTTAAGCCTGGCGACTTTCGCTCATCAATTTTTGATTTGCTATGTTCGTAAAAAACGCTGGCAACTTCAATGCCATCACCAATCGCATAGTGTGCTTTACGTTTAGGCTTGGAAGAACTTCTAGAACTAGACCTTGAGCTAGAAGAAGAACTAGATCTAGAAACGGCCTTTTTATTTGCAACAGCTAATGCAACAGCATCTTCAACAATTTTTGCTGCATTGGGTGCTGGTGCGGCATCATAAGAGATATTAACGACCCCGCTTGTACTTATTTTCCCGATTGCAAAAAGTTCGATGCGTCGATTTTCGGCACGTTCCTCCGAAGAACAAGGCACGTCATCACTACAACGATTCACCAAAAAGCTTTCTCCATACCCTGTGCTTCTGATTCGTTTATAATCAATCCCTCTAGACGTAAAAAAGCGCCTCAAGGAATTCGCTCGTTCCTTCGACAAGGTTAAATTATTACTTGCAGGTCCAGCGGCATCCGTGTACCCATTAATCTGAATAACAACCGTAGGATTATCAATCAAGCGTTGCAAAATATCAAATAATTGTTTGCTGCTCGTATTTTGAATCGTTCCATCTCCTGATCTAAAATAACGGTCATCTAAAACAAACTTATCGCCCATATTTAGCGCTAAAGTTTGGCGATTGGGTAAGACTTGTTCTTGAATTACTTGATAAATATCTTCATTTCCTTTACCCCCGATTCGATTCGACGTTACGTATCCCGTTCGTTTTCCTGCATCAAATACAAAATACATATCGTCACTAGGAGAATTTACTTCATTGCCCATATTTTCTACATTCCCCCAACCATAAGCGTAACGGTTCGCCGTAAAAACATCCATTCCTCCATAACCTAAATGCCAATCGGAAGAAAAATACAAGCGGCCTTGTTCGTCTACAAAAGGAGACATTTCATTTCCTCTGGTATTAATTGGATGCCCTAGATTTTCGGGTACACTCCATCCTGCCGATGTTTTTCGGCTGACATAAATATCATACCCTCCATAACCTCCTGCTCTATTTGAACAAAAATAAAGCGTTGCTCCATTATCCTTCAAACAAGGATGTCCTGTCGAGAAAGGTGTTTTGGTATCTACGTTGGCATTAAAAGGAAAAAACTGTTCGCTATTATGATCCCATTCTTTCTTTGACCTACTGTTGTATAAATAGATGTCCATCATCAAGCCACTGCCACTAATATGACGAATACCATCCATAAAATTATTAGACGTAATCGCCACCATATCTACAGCAGGCAAATAACTCATTGGAGCATCGTTAATATCATTCCCTATAAAGGAACGCAATGCGCTTCCAGTCGTAATATTTCCTTCTGTATTCTTTTCAGCAAGATAATGTTGATTAAAAGCATCGTTGGTCCAAGTGATTTGCCCTTGTTTTTCGATTGCAACAGATTTTGAGGAGCTAAAGATCACCGCATCATTGTACAAGGTTGGCGCAAAATCTGCACTTTTAGAATTTAACTTAGGCAAGCGTTTCACTTTGTATATAAGACTCAACGGAGTTGCTTTTTGAGCAAAGTCACAAGACTTGGCGTAATGCATGCCACGAGTATGGTTGTCTCTAGTTGATTTGGTGAACCAAGTTTTAGCCTCTACATATTTCCCATTCATCTTTAAGACTTCTCCATAGTCAAAAGCATATTGCTTATAACCATCGTAACGCAATATTCTAGCATACCAAGTCTCTGCTTTAAGCGTATTATTGGTATAATAATAACATTTTGCTAAATTGACCATCGCATCTCCCAAATAAGGGTCTTTCTCAAGAGCTACTTCATACAAGGGAATTGCTTCTTTAAATAGAAAGGCTTTATAAAGCGTATTCGCTTGAGATAGTTCATTGTTTTGAGCTTGAGTAAACACAGTCGTCAATACAAAAAAGACAAGTAATAAGTATTTGTAATTCATAATAAGGCAATAAGAAATGAGACGTTCTTTTAACATTATAAAATAAGAATGGTTCTTTGAAAAACCCTGTGGTAATATATTAAATTATTTCGTTCTTTGACAAATCGTGTGGTAATAGTTAAAACCACTTTTTTTGTTAGACGGTATCAGTCGTAAGTTTTAAGTAGAAAGTCGTCTATTTTTTTTGATAATAAACGACTTACGACTTCCTACTTAAAAGGTCTATCCCAATTCATAGCTGTTAAAAGTTAGCCTAGCGTTTCATCTTCACACGATTTGTCAAAGAACCAATTATTTCTTTTGTTAAACTATATGGATCATAAATTTTAAGTAGTAATACTTCGTGGGATTAGTTCACTACGTTTGTTAGCTCGCTTTGCTCGTGAGCTCACTCCGTTCGGTTCATGAGCGCTACGCTTATGTTAGCTTCGCTGCTTCTCCGAGGTTTTAGTTTTTTTACC
>CACVAQ010000016.1:0-2180 GCA_902727865.1 uncultured Aureispira sp.
AAATACACTATCTTCTAAATCAAACCATAGAAGGTAGGTCTAAAGGCGCAATCTATTTCCTTGAAATAAATCCCACTAAGGCTGCATTAAGTAAATCAAAAGCATCCTGTTATAGCATAACATAGCCCCTGTTCTTTCGAAACAGGACGATGTTTGATCTAATATAGGCTTGCTTTCTATGCTCAAATTTGAGTATAGAAATGGCTTAAATACAGTTATAAAAGCTTAATAATTAAAAACAGGTGGGTGGGCGCAAAAGCTTTGTCACCAATAAACGGGCCTGTAATTCTGACGCCTCAATAAAGAGAACGCCCATGAGTTGGACCGCTTTAATTGGTGCTAGAAAAGAAGAGAAAGCAAGTGGTTTACTTTCTTGCTTAATGAAGCAATCAAAAAATTGCCCTTTTTTAGCAACCAAAGGGCTCTCTTCTGATTCCTGTTGTTGTTTAATTTGTTTTTTAAGGTAACATTTACCATCACATTCTAGTGTTGGTTTTTGTTTGTTCTCACAATGAGTTGTCGCAATATACTCCTGGTTCCATTTGAAACTAACAAATGTAACAATCGTTTTTGTGGTATGAGACACCATCAATAACAGGAGTAATATATTAACAACGTGTTTCAAAAATTGTGTATTTAAAACAAATGAAAATGGAGTACTTGAACTTTTGTTCGAAGTCTTTAAGACTATAAAGATATTTCAAAAAAACAACTAATGCAATAATATGTCACATTTTTACACGAATAAGACCTTATCTTTTTACAAAAAGAAAGCTCCGAATACCTTTTGGCATTTTTATTAAAAAACCGAAAAAAAATGTTATTTTTGTTTGCCTTTAAAAAATAGTTAGTTGTAATTTTAGATTTGGCAAAACAGCTAATTGAAGAATATTAATTTTGTCCGTATTATAAAAACAGTACTTCGTGGGATTTTTAGTTTTTAATAAAAAAACATAAAACCATCTTGTATTAGATTTCTCCACGAAGTATAGAAAAATTGATTGTGATGAATACAGATTATATGACTCCAGATACGTCTGAAGACCTACAAATGATTCGCGAAAGCGCTAGTAATTTTGCAGAAAAACACATCCGTCCACATATAATGGAATGGGATGAGGCTCAACATTTCCCCAAAGACTTATTCCACAAGATGGGAGAGCAGGGTTTTATGGGTATTTTGGTTCCAGAAGAATATGGTGGTTCTGGTTTAGGTTATCAAGAATACATTACAATTATAGAAGAAACGACAAAAGTTTGTAGCTCGATCGGTTTGTCTCTTGCTGCTCATAACTCTTTGGGCACCAACCATATTTTAACATTTGGCAACGAGGAACAAAAGAAAAAGTACTTGCCTAAATTAGCTTCTGGAGAACATATTGGTTTCTGGGGGTTAACAGAAGCAAATACAGGTTCTGATGCTGGTAGAATGCAGTGTGTTGCCAAAAAAGAGGGCGACTATTATGTTATCAACGGGACTAAAAACTGGATTACACATGGTATTTCTGGTGATGTAGGGGTTGTTATTATTCGTACTGGTGAGCCTTTGGATAGCCACGGCATGAGTGCCTTTATTATTGAGCGAGGCATGGAAGGCTTTTCTGGTGGTAAGAAAGAGAATAAGTTGGGCATGCGTGCTTCTGAAACAGCAGAGTTAATTTTTGACAACTGTCGTATTCACAAAAGCCAATTATTAGGCGAAGAAGGCGATGGCTTCATCCAATCTATGAAAATTTTAGATGGTGGACGGATCTCTATTGGTGCTTTGTCTTTAGGAATTGCAAAAGGTTCTTACAATGCTGCTCTAAAATATTCTAAGGAGCGGGAGCAATTTGGAAAACCAATTTCTAGCTTCCAAGCTATTTCTTTCAAATTAGCCGATATGGCAACAGAAATTGAAGCGTCTGAATTGTTGATCCGCAAAGCGGGTTACCTAAAAGACAAGCATTTGCCTGTGACCAAAATTTCTGCTATGGCTAAATATTATGCTTCTGAAGCTTGTGTAAGAGCAGCAACTGAAGCCCTACAAATCCACGGTGGTTATGGTTTCACGAAAGACTTTCCAGTAGAGAAATTCTTCCGTGACTGTAAGTTATGTACTATTGGAGAGGGAACTTCTGAGATTCAAAAATTAGTAATCTCTCGTAAGATTCTAAAAGAATAAACGGGGTACTTTTTTA
>CACVAQ010000016.1:2280-4786 GCA_902727865.1 uncultured Aureispira sp.
TTTTTAAGTATAAGCGTCAAATTTTAGTTAAAAAATACAATCCATCAAGAACCTGTTAAATATTAGCAGGTTCTTTTTTATTTTAGAGTAATTTTAATTTCGATTCCAAACAAACAACACGCTCAATGAAACAATACTTTTATAGTGTCGCTCTATTCTTTTTTTGTTGCTCTTTCGCTACCGCTCAACAAATGGCTTTTGGTGCCAAAGGAGGTTTATTAGTGGGTACTCAGCAGGGCAAACGTGCCTTAATTTCCTATCATGCTGATGTATTTTATGAATCAATGGGCAAGTGGCAAGGCGAAAACACCCCTCGACGCTTAGGCTTTGTCGCTCAATTAGGCTACCACAAAAGAGGCGCCTCTTATAACTCTGGCTTTTTTGGTACGAATACCTTTGTTGTCAGTGATATTTTCCACAACATCTCTTTGGCGGCTTTGCTAAAAGGTAATTTTAAGGTTAGTGAAAGTTTCTTGCCTTACTATGCCGCAGGGGTTCGATTGGATGCAACCGTTGCTAATGAGGTCGTTAACAATTTGGATGCACAAGGCGTTACACCAATTAATTTTGGTTTTTGGCTGGGAGCGGGTATTGATTGGGAACCGCCAAAATTGCCTTTCGGTTTGTTTTTTGAACTTAACGTTAGTCCAGATGTAACCCCTCAGGTGTTTTTTATGCGAGGCACACAGATACAGTACGTAGATCCTTTCAGATCAACTACTTATACTCGGACATTTAGCGAAGATTATCGAATTATCAACCTTAGTATCGAGCTTACTTTTGGGGTTAAATTTATTATTAGAAAAGAGATCGCACCAGAAGATTTATAGGCAACGATTCTTAAAATACCATCTGATGAAGGTCATCCTATTCGCCATTCCAATCTTCTTTTTATTAATTGGGATAGAAGTATTTATTGCTCGTTTGCATGAAAAGAAATTGTATCGTTTTAACGACGCTATTAGTAATATTAGTTGCGGTATTAGCCAACAGGTAATTGGCATTTTCATCAAAACAATTACGCTAGGTGGTTATGTTTATTGTTATCAATTCAGCCCTTTTAGGATTCCCAATACTTGGTGGACTTATCTACTCTTATTTTTTGCGATAGATTTTCTGTACTATTGGTTTCATCGCTATGCACATGAGATTAGTTTTTTTTGGGGAACGCATGTCGTCCACCATCAAAGCGAAGACTATAACTTGTCCGTTGCTTTGCGGCAGTCTGCTTTTCAGTCTTTGATTTCGGGTCTGTTTTATCTTCCTTTGGCAATCATAGGCTTTGATCCCATTCCTTTTTTGCTTATGAATACGATACAAACCTTATATCAATTCTGGATTCATACAGAGACCATTGATAAAATGCCTGCTTGGTTCGAATACCTATTCAATACGCCCTCTCATCATCGTGTGCATCATGGTAGAAACCCTAAATACATTGACAAAAATCACGGAGGGACTTTTATCCTTTTTGACCGTTGGTTTGGGACGTTTCAAGCCGAAGAAGAAGCCGTTGTTTATGGGGTAACAAAGTCGCTGTCTACTTGGAATCCAATTTGGGCAAATTTTGATTATTACAATGACCTTCGAAAAGAATTTGGCAGAACCAAAGGGTTAAAAGACAAAATTCGATTATTACTAAAAAAACCAGGCTGGCGCTCAGAAGCCGCTGGAGGGCCGCTTTATCCGCCTCCAATTCAGCCAAACGACCCGATTAAATACCATACAATCATTCCGAACGGTTTGAGTATTTACATTTTTGTACAGTATATTTTTCTATTATTGGGAACTAGCTTATTCTTAGCAACGTTATCTATAGACAAACATTCGTTTTTGATTCCTATTTTAATGGGTATCATTTTGATTCTATGGTCGGTCGCAAGTTTTGGTCTTGCTGCCGATAAACGAAAACTTGGTTTTCAATTAGAAATAAGTAGGTTGTTACTACTTCCGATTGCATTGTTTATTCTCCTTAATTTATCTACAACCAATCCGATTATTAGTACAAATATCCTCTACTTCACAATAGGCATCTCTTTTCTTAACCTGTTTTCTATAAGCTATTTTTGGCGGTTTAGAAACATCTTAAATCAGTAATGTATGAACTTGATAGTAGTGCAATATTTTTACGATTCACTTTCTTTATCCTTGGCAAAGACACAATTAGAAACAGCAGGAATTTATGTCCTAATTAGAGATGAATTGTCCTTACAGGTATACGGTGTTGAAGCAAGAGCGATGGGCGGTGCTAAATTATTAGTAGACAAAACCGATTATGCTAAAGCTTCTACCCTTTTAATCGAGGGAGGTTTTATGTTGCCTAACGATACGCCGCAAACTGCCGAAATAACAGACTTTTTAGGTAAATTAGGAGCTGTTATCCCTGGGGTGCATCTATTATCCAAAGAACTTCGTGTCGTGCTGACAGCATTTATCTTAATTTCCCTTCCGATTGCCCTTGCTTTCTTCTTTATTCTATTTTAACAATCCTTCGCTGTACTGCTAA
>CACVAQ010000016.1:4886-10435 GCA_902727865.1 uncultured Aureispira sp.
TTGAACAATATAGGCAAAGATGCGTCTATTAATTGTATAACGTTTTAACTCCACACGATTAGCTACGCTGCTACTACGTGGTTACTGTGTGAGAAGAGTTGTCAAAGAACCAAAACAATTAAACATGCTGCTTGAATCCATTCTTACGGTCATAATCATTAATGCAATTGGTCTAATTTGGGGCTATACCCAACAAAGTGACAAGGCAACTGATCTATTTTATAGCCTCAGCTTTATTGCTTTGACAGGTGTCTTGTGGTCTACACAAGCCGATAGTTTGATCCATCATTTGCTATTGGGAATGATTTTACTTTGGGGTTTTCGCTTAGGGAGTTATTTATTCAAACGCATTCATGCCATCGGCAAAGATGATCGGTTTGACGAAATGCGCAAACATTTTATTCGATTTGCGGGCTTTTGGAGCATTCAGGCAGTTAGTGTGTTAATTTTATCTATTCCTATTCTTATAACCTTCCAAAAATCAAACATTGAATTTGGCCCGATTCACTTGCTTGGAGTGGGAATTTGGGGCTTGGGCTTATTGATAGAGACGCTTGCCGATCAGCAAAAATTTGCGTTTCGCCAAAATGCAGCCAATGACGGTCAATTTATACAAACAGGGCTTTGGAAACAGCTACAACATCCAAACTATTTTGGCGAAATCCTTTGTTGGCTTGGTATTTTTATTTGTGCGACGCCTTCTTTAGAAAGCTGGGAGTGGTTGTCCATTGTCAGCCCGATTTGGATTGCCTTTCTATTGATTTTTGTTAGTGGAATTCCTTTATTACAAAAGGCATCCAAGAAAAAATATGGCGCGCTAAAAAGTTATCAAACCTATCAAAAGAATACTCCTTTATTAATTCCCTTTGTGTACTAAATTTAGTATCTTTCGTTGTAAGAACAATTGAGGAGAAAACACGACTCACCACAACTCAAAACCACAACGATGGATAAAGTACAACTGATTGAAGCCTTAGAGGCAGCTGTTATAAATTACCAGTACGAAAACTTTCAAGAACTGGCGAAACAAGCCGTTACAGAACATCCAACAGAGGCTTTCGGGTATTATTATTTGTCTGAATCACTTTTATTAGAATCCATTCCACGTTACGACGAAGCAGAGGTTTGTTTGGCAAAAGCATTAGAGTTTGAACCGAAGAACTTGAAGTATATGGTTAAGTTTGGTCAGCTAAAACAATTATTAGGACGTTTTGACGATGCTCAAATCATTTGGGGAAAAGTACTTCTACTAGATCCCGAAAATAGTACGGCTCTGATTTCAAAAGCAAGCTTTCTAATTACACAATACCAAGAATTTGAACAAGGTTTAGCTTACATTAATCAAGCTATTTTGATTTGCCCAGAAGAACTCTCTGCCTACTTATATCGTGCAGAAGCTTTAAGTGGCTTGGGACAGCATGAAACGGCTTTAGTTGACATTGAATTATTCTTAGCCGCTCAAGACGAGTTTAGCGAAATCGGAACACTTGCTAAAATAAACATTCTCAAAGAATTAGGACGCATTTCGGAAACCTTCCCTTTATACGAGCAGGTGATCGAGTTTGCTCCAGACAATCATATTCACCAATTTAATTACGGGCAAAATTTATTAAGTCAAGAGTCCTTTGTTAAAGCAGCAGAGCATTTAGGCATTGCCGCTGAACTAGTCGAAGAAAAACATCCTATGTTTTATCGAACACTAGGGCAAGCTTGTTTGTATGCCTTGCAATTGGACAAAGCTTTAGTTGCCTTAAAAACCTGTATTGAGTTGGACCCCAAAGAAACCGAAGCGTTCTTAATGTTGATTCAAACTAAAATTGAACTCAAACAATTTCAAGAAGCCTTGGACGATGCAGACCAATTACTAAACAAAGAAACAGAAGACAAGAGCTTAATCGAACGTGTTTTATTATTAAAAGGAACTGCTTTTTTAGGGCTTCAAAAATATCAAGCCGCTGAGGACATCTACACGCCGATAGCAAAAGCTACTGGTCTACGTAAAAAAGAGGCACTTTATGGTTTGGGAACGGTCTACTACGAAAAAGGCGACTCGAATAAAGCGTACCGTTTTATGAAAGCGGCTAAAATGGGGCATCATAACTTGGCCCAAGAATATATTAATGCCTATTTGCAAGATTTTTTGGAGGATTTAAAAGAACGTTCCCTCAAAGCCAATGAAGCAGCCTTTGCTAAAAACGAAGCCGCTCCCTTCTTACAAGAGTTGTTTGGAAAATTGTGGAAATTCTCCGATTTAGAAAGTAAAAAACTAGAGGATTGGCCCGCAGACCAAATTCAAAAAGTAAAAGAATCTTTAGCTAATTTTTCTATGTTCTTAACAGAGAAAGGAGCCGTTTTGGTTTCTGATGGCAAAGAGGAAATACTAACGTACCGAATTAAAAAAGAAGCTAAAACAGGCGCTTTAATAGAGTTTTTACCTTTAGACAATTTCCCTAGTTTTGTTGCAAAACTAAAATTGACGGAAAATGGCTTGTCGTTTAGCAAAGAGTCCGAAGAGGTTTTGCATTTAGAAGAACAAGATTTATCGACGGTTCCAACAGCGCTCATTGAAAACTACAAAAAGTACCTTACTAAAGAAGCACTTGCGTATTTGGGTCCTAAAGCGGCTCCTATTCTAGCTAAATTATTGTAAGGTATAAAAGCGCTAAAATCTAGAGCAAATTCTAAATTTTAGCGCTGTTTTATTAAAAAACGAAGTTGGTGTCTTTAAAGCATCTTCTTCCGCCATTTTTTATACTCCTTGTCCTTTTTGATGTCTTGAAAATCTGAAAAACTAGCATACTTCTTCAATGTCTTAGCAACAAGTTGATAAGCTTCTTCCTTCCTACCTAGTTTCAATAATATTCGGACAAGCGTATCTCTAATAAAAAAGTGTTGGATACCATCAATCTGTCCATTCGCCCGTTCTGCATAGTACAAAGCTTCCTCTAAAATGGCAACATCATCGGTATCAGAAAACAAATGCCAACCTAATGCATTTCCTATAATCCGAACGCATTCTCTTTGAAAAGCGCCTTCCTCTGTATAGTGCCAAATAAAAGCATCTTCTGGTATAAATTCTTTAAATGTTTTTTTTCCATACCGAAGCAATTTAGTGACCATTGCCTTATGCGCTTTTTTAGATTTGCACTTGAACAACAAATAACTTAAATTATAACAAATTCCATAATGCGCATACAATTCATCGTATTCGCTGTACTTTTCGCCAGGCGTACAGCCTTTTAGCGCTTCCTCAAAAAGCTCCAAAGAGGCTTGATAATTTTGAGCCCTCATTTTCCCAGCCGCTGTTTTTACCAAAGCATTCACCGCCTTAAAATTATCATCGTCGATATCGACTCTTGTTCTAATTTTTTTAGCATCAATGGCAGCCTTTGGAAATTTCTCATAGAGGCGTTTTAAGTCATCCATACTCAAATTATCGTTGTGTGAAAGGTTTATTTTTTCTAATTTGTCTAACGACAACAACTCTTCTGGAAGCTCTTCTAAGCCATTAAAAGATAAATCTAGCTCTCTTAAATTTTTCAAATTCCCAATGCCTTCCAAATGTTTTGCCTTGAGGCGCTGTCTAGCAATGCCTTCCCACACCGTCCCATAATAAGCATTTTTTCCTTTTGGGGTATAAATTTCTTTCATCGCTGCTTGCCTAGCGGGATCGTGTTCTAGGTTTTCAAGCAATTCTTCAAAAAAGCTATTTCTAAGTGTATTTTTAGATTCCCCATGTCGATCTATGCCTAAGACTTCCAAACTACTAATCTTAAAAAAAGCTTTGAGTAGGCTTTGTTTGGGGCGTGGTCGGGTTGTGTAACTAGTCAAACCATCAGCACTTAGTCTTTTTAAATTTGTTAAACCAGACAAATCGGGCAATTTATCCAAATAACAAAGGCTTGCCCCTAATTTTAAGTCTTCTAGTTTCTTTAAGTTTACGAAACTATCGGGTATCGTTTTAAAAGAGTTATTACCCAAATTCAATTCCTCTAAGCCCTTTAAACTACAAATTATTTCTGGAAAGTCAATTGGCTTTGTACCACTACATTGATAAACATCTAGCACTCGTAACTTTTGTAGGTTACGCATGTCCTTCGGAAAACCAAAGCCTTGATTGCTTCTAACATAGAGTTCTTCTAATTGCTTTAACTGGTTAATACTATCAGGAAGTTGCAAGGGGGAATTTCTAGAAACATCTAAAACTCTTAAATGCTTTAATGCTCCAATAGACGTAGGAAGTTGTTCTAAAGAGCAACTTTCCAAATAAAGCTCCTCTAGATTGGTCAACAAAGAAATTTCTTCGGGCAATTCAAGTATTGGGTTATTGCTTAAAATTAAGGTTTTTAAATCGGTTAATTTGAGAATGTCTTTAGGAAAAGAACTGAATTTTTTGCCCGCTAGATCTAGACTAGTGACTGGTTTTCCTTTGCTTTTTTTGACAATCTTAGCCAAAGCTTCTTCAAATAATATTCGAGCTGGTTTTGCTCCTTTTCTCAAAGGGCTTTTCCCTGCTCGCAAAAGATTAATAAAAGCCTCTGTATCCAGCTCGTCATCCTCGTCCAGCACTTTACTAACCATTACTCGTTCAAAATCCTGAGTCGTGTAATCGTAGTCAAAAAAGTCGTCGTCATCTCCATAATAATTGATCAAAATAGCTCCTTCTGGGCTTATACTAGAGCAATGATCGGAATTTAAAACATAGGGAACCTTCGTCGTGCCCTCAATGACAATACTTCCATCATTATAATTACCATCAAAGGCATACTTAATCGTTGCATCTCCTTTAATGTAGATACATTCGTCATAACTCCTTAATGCCTCGCAGGTAACATCACCTGTTACAAAAAGACAAGGCATCGAGTCTGCTCCAGGAGAAATATCTCCATGAACGATTAAATTTCCATCCACAAGAATCAAAGCATAATCTCCCTCCTGTTTTAGTTTTTTAGCTTCTTTCTGATACCATTGATAATCTAAATCTCCATCAATTTCAGCGTCACCTTCTAACAATAAAACAGACTCAAAGCCCATTTGACCAAATGGATCGTACTCCTTTAAATTAAACTGTTCGATCGCTGCCTCATTCGTTAGTAGTTGCACCCTGTAAGCATTCTTTGTTTTAGGAACAACTTTGGTTCCTTTTTTTTCTGTGAGAATAGGTGCTGTAGAAGCACTACTTGTTGTGGCAACTTCTTCGTAGCCTTTTTTGACTTTTGATTTGATTAATTTTTTATATTCTTTCTCGGCTAAATCATTGGATTTTAGCACTTTTTCTGCTTTTTTTCCTGCAGTTCCAATTTTACCATAACGGGTTGTTATGGTATCTTTCTCTAAACTAATTTCCCAAAACTTAGAAGAGGATTCGTTCTTGAATTCAAAATATTGTTTCAACTGGATTTGTTTTAATTAGGTAATAATAAGTTATAGCCATCGTGTCGAAAAATTAGTTCCACTAAAAATATTCGACAAGCAATTAATCACTTACAACTATAAATATAATAAAATTAGTTATACATAGTAATACTTCGTGGGATTAGTTCACTACG
>CACVAQ010000017.1 GCA_902727865.1 uncultured Aureispira sp.
GGGCAGCGAACTAAAAGCGCAGTGAATTTATTTTTTACGTTTCAATTTAGGGTCATCTTCTTCTTTGTATTCAATATATTTCCCCATTGTTCCTTGAAAACGAACGAAGCCATTTTCTCGCTCCGTAATGGCTTGAAAATCCTCGACAAAAGCCGTTTTAGGATCAATCATTGGAGTGCTTAGGTCTATAGTTCCCAAGGTATCAAAAATAATGGGTAAGAACCCGATGTCGTTTAGTTTGATTTTCATGGCAAAACCTCTCAAAAAAGAACCTTGAAAAGGGTCGGTTGCCAAAGCAATTTTGTTCAAATTGTTGTCTTTTGCGATTCGATAAGAATAGTATAAATTTTCAGAACTGTGTTCTGCCCGTTCTTCTGTATAAATATGCGCTTTGTCTACCCCTAATTGCGCCGCATATAAAGCCATAATTCTGGACTCTACGTAAGGAGAATAGACCGCACTGCCAGAGAATATAATATTTTTCGCTGTTCCATTCTTGTATAAATGCACCGCCCAATGCACTCTCATTTTCATAACCTCACTCCACTCCCCGTTCTCAAAAGGTACTCCAGGAACAATAATCGCATCGTAAGGCTCGCCTGATCCAAATCGTTCAAAACTACGAACGGCACTTCTATTAATACAAGCACTTACTAAAATAGCTAGTACCGCTAGTATCGCTATTTTTTTCATTATATTTGTCAACTGATTCATCCGAGTTATTTTAAATTAGCGTATATTAGATTTATACTCCGTTGATTTTTTAGTTTTTCTATAAAAAACATAAAAAAGCATCTTGCATTAGTTTGATTATCAGCCTTTTAGCATTTTAGCATTTTAGCCAACAGAAACACATACTACTGATAATCAAACTAATACGATTTTTCAACGGAGTAATGTTAGATTTATGGGCGTTTTGTTAGGAACTCATTCTCAAATAGGAATGTCATTTTAAACAACTTTTATCTATAAACACCCCCATTCCTTTTTTGTTTTGAAAGAATGACAATTGCTTTAAAACGAGCTTTTCAGTAGACCGTATTCCAAATTTGGAAGCTTGTAACAAGTTCATTATCTTTGATGCCTCTTAGGAACGGTCAAGAAATAAGATGAACAAAATTTGAAACGAGGTTTTTGTTTCAAATTTTGCTAAAGATGAGAAGTATAGCGGGCTATACGCCCGATTCTTTAGTGAAATTTGAGGCAAAAATATTATTCAAATGTTCCTCTTATTTCTTTACTGTTCCTTAGGAACTACAGTTCCGTTCACTGAACCATTTTACCAAAATTTTTTATTGCCAAAAGTGCTAAATAATGAATTTAAAAGCGACCTACACCTTAAATATTTTTATTGCTTATCATCCAAAAGATCAAGCACAGTTTGAGGAGTTGTTATACAACCTAGTTGGGCTCGACGAAAAGAACAAAGGCTATATTGTTAATAAAGTTTGGTATGATGGAACCGACTTGTCAGAATCTGGGCGGGCAAGTATTCGAGAATTGACAGAGGCCGCTGATTTAGTCTTGCTGCTGATGAGTGATAATTCTATTTTATCCCCATTTTTCATTTCAAGAGAGTTGAGAGAGACCCTACAACAACACGACAACGAGCAAAGTATTGTCGTTCCGATCATTCTAAATACTTGTTGGTGGGAAGATACTGTTTTCAAATCCTTAGATGTCTTGCCAAGGGCGGGGCTTCCAATTTACGACAGTTCGAATATTAAGAATGAGCTTTTTGATCAAGTGGTCGAAGAACTGGATCGAAAATTAGAAAAAGTACGCCAACGCAAAGAAGAATTAGAGGATACCTTTAAGTCTAAAATTACAGAAGCGGAAGCGATTTTTAATACGTGGCAAAAACGTCCAGAGCAATTGCGTAGCGCACTGCCTATTTACAAAGAAGCCATAAAACTATGGCGAGAAGGCTTTGCGCCTGACAAAAAAATCATTGAAGCACACATTGATATTTGTCATCGAGAAATTGATTTTAGACATTACGCCAAAGCAGCACACGAAGCGTATAAAAACCACGATTATCAAACCTGCTTTTTTAATTGTAAAGACGCTTTAGATTTAAGAGATGACGCTGTCATCCGTCGCCTGTACCAAAAGGTCAAAGACCAGTTGGATGAAGTGGATTTGCAAACAAAGTTGGCGCCGTTTGAATTGTATTTGACGCAAGCTCGCAAATATTTTCTTTCGCTTCAATGGGAAAAAGCAAAGGAGCAATATGCCCTAGCCTTAGAATATTATCAACCGAACTTCACGCCTGAACGCCATGTAATTCAGCATAAAATTAAGATTTGCGAACGAGAAGGCACCTTAGAAGCGGCTTTGGTAGAAGCTGCTCGTCTATACAAAATTCAGAATTATCAGCGCATGGCAAATGTCTTGATTGATAGTATTCAAAGCATTAACCACGAAGCGCTTTACCGCATCGAACATGCCACCAAATTAATTGGTTATTTACAAAATGTAGCGCCGTTCTTAGACAAGAAAAATGACAAATGGGGCTTTGTTGATAACAAAACACATAGCATCATTATTGCGCCTAAGTATACTGCTGCTTATAACTTTAGTGAAAATTTAGCGGGGGTAAAAAAATGGGAACGTTGGGGCTTTATTGACATAGAAGGAAACGAAGTGATTCCTTTTCATTACAATTATGTCAGTCATTTTCAAAATGGGATTGCTCAAGTCATCAAAAATGGCGAAACCTATTGTATCAATCACCAAGGCGAGCGTATTGAGGCGGATGTTTACGAAGTTGAAGTACCGATTGACACCACAGAAGAAGACATTCAAGAGCTACTCCCTCCTGATCTAGATGGCATGCTCTAAATTTAAAATTGTTCCAATTTTAATCACAAAACTTAACTTGTTGTATCACCATCGTATTAGATTATTGCATGAGTGCTTCGCCTTGATTTTCAGTTAATAAACGTTAAGCCACCAAAGCATTAATAACCTAATACACAAGCTTCAAGTAGAAAGTCGTATTCGTTTATTATCAAAAAAAAAGAGACGACTTTCTACTTAAAACGTGCTATAATTTACTAAATTTAAAATAAGCTTTTATCATCTTCTGGTACACTATTGCTATAGGCACAATACTTATCACAGCAAGCAAGACCCTATAAATAGGGTCTAAATTAGAGCACAAATTCGTAATCACTAAAATGACCAATATGTGCAATAAATAGATCGGTGTTGAAAGCTTTCCTACAAATAAAAGTATTTTATTTAGTGGTTTTATTTTTAAATTAAATACAAAAACAGCGAAAAAAGCGGTCGCTGTCAAGGCAAAGAAATCATTAAACATTTTACCTGGTTCTCCAGCTTTCAAGGTTAATACGCCACACAACACCGCACTGGCGATTCCTATCGTTAATAAAAGCGACTGCTTAACGCCTTTTGTAATTATTTTTTCATCTTTAGAAGCTTTATCCGCAATCGCCATCCCAAGTGAAAACTCCCATAAGTATTGTAGAAAAAAGCTATTCCAAATTCGTTCTGTTTCTTTATGCATGAGTACGACAAAAATCGTCCAACTAAGGCTGATCAATATACTTAAAACTAAAAAAGGCTTGTTTCTTAATTTCGATTTGAACCAAATAATAATGTGGAACGCAAAATAGAATTGCAGCATCATTGAAATAAACCAGGTGGGATATCCATACGATCCTATAATACTTTCATCAAACATTTTATACAAAAAAACGTGCCCCCCTAATGCGTATAACGAATTTTGGAACGCTGGTATAAAAAGAGAAATGAATGCAGAAAGTAAAATGACAAATATGTATGGCAGGTAAATTTTAGAGATTCGTTTTTTTATGAACCTCTTATACGTCAAAGGTCTTTTTATCTCTGAATAGTATAATCCAAAACCAGAAAGGACGATAAAAATATGAACGCCTGTTCCTCCAAAAAACATAACTTTCTCAAAAGGATTTGAAAGCTGTAAATGTTTACTATAATGAAAAAGCACTGTTGCGGATATTGAATACCCCTTCAAAAAATCGATTAACTCAAATCGTTTCATTCCTATCTACTGTTTTTTTTTGAGTTTGTAATGTTATATTTCAAACTTAAATTTTGGTCGTTTAACAAACGAAATTTCATTTTAACTTCCTTGCTATAGATATTAAGTGAATAGCCCCCAAACCTAATTAGTATAGATCATGAAGCTCTATTCGCTTAATATAATACTGCCTAATTACCCAATACCCCATTTCTAATCCCCCACAAACAGGCACCTATACCAAATGAATCCGCAAACCCAAAACTACAGTTTTGAATCATAAAACGCCTGTTTGGTTGTTTACAAAACAATCCAAAAAAATACGTTTAAACTAGATAATTATGCTTTAGTAGATTTTTTTTTGAAACAATGCGATGCTTCTTGCTAAGTTGAATAGAACATTCTTAGTGTTTTTTAGAATGCTGTCAATTAGTGGATAATTGAGTTGTTTTTTTCTGTTACACTCCTAGTATAGTCGATCTCAATTGTTTCGCATTTAAGTTACGCTCTAAACTTTATCCCTTCTAAACAAAACCTTGTATAGAACATGAAAGCTAACAAAGTAAATACAAACTCAAAGAGTTTCAGCTGCCTCTAGTTGGTGTTTTTTTTCTTTTTTTATTCATAGAATAAGGGTTTAAAATCGTTCTTAATGAAGCAAAATCAAACCCGACATGGTAGCTAATATCAACTACCGTTCCAACTTATCAAACGTCTGTTTTCCCTTCACAAAATGCTGCCAAACGATACTCTTATCGTACAGCCCTTTGGCCCTATAATGAGGCTGTCCATTATAACAATGCCTTGCAACTACTTCAGCAGTAAGGCTGCGTTTTTGTTTATTTTTTCCATACTGAGTAAAGAAAGACCAGTGTGCCCGAATAATTGCCCAAACATTTGCAAACTCCCCATTGAGCAAAAACCGAAGGCCTGCTACTGCATCTAATAATAATCGGATAAAAACAATTGTATAGGCTTTATTTCCTACTTCATTTTTGAAAACAGTAGACAAACTATTTCTAAAATTCAGAAAAGCTTTTTGAGGGCTATGCTGTGGCAAGGTTCCTCCACCAACATGCCAAACGACGGATTGAGGACAAACCATGACTTTATAATTCGCCCGTTTCAGGCGCCAACACAAGTCAATCTCTTCCATGTGTGCTTTGTAGTCTTCATCAAAACCGCCTAAATCATGAAACAATTCTTTGCGAATAAATAAAGCAGCGCCCGTTGCCCAAAAAACTTCTTGTACATCGTCGTATTGACCTCTATCCTCTTCTACTTTGGTAAAAATTCGGCCTCTGCAAAATGGGTAGCCCCATTTGTCCATATAGCCGCCAGAAGCACCTGCGTGTTCAAACAAATACGGGGTTGACTCCATTCGAACCTTAGGCTGGCAGGCGCCAATTTGAGCATCGCTTTCCATCAAATTAATAATGGGCTGAATCCAGTCTGGAGCAACTTTTACATCTGAGTTTAAGAGAATGTAATAATCCGCCTCTACCTCTTTTAGTGCTCGATTATAGCCCCCTGCGAACCAATGATTTTCTTCCAGTTCAATTAAATATCTTGGAAGATCGTATTCGTTTAAGCTACTGTCTGTACGCACGTGAAAGCCTTCGCTTTTTAGGTACGCAACAGAGTTGTCAGTAGATTTATTATCAGCAACATACAACTCTAAATTGGGATAAATCGACGCATAAACAGAGGGTAAAAATCGAGCTAAATAATCTTCTTTCATGCCATTGTAATTCAAAATTACAACCGCTACTTTGGGAAAGTTAGCCGAAGGGGTCATTGTCATAGTTTAGTTTTTTTTCTAGCTTCGAACACCTTCAAAGCGGCTTGCTTATCCTTGGTCAATTGATTTTTTAGATTTTCTATCGTCGTAAACTTCACATCACCTCGTAGATATTCTATAAATTCTACTTTTAGTTCTTTTCCATAAATATTTTGATCAAAATCAAAGATATTTACTTCTATCGTTTGTTTCAAATCTTCGTCAATAGTCGGTCGATTTCCGATGTACAACATGCCTTGATAACGATGCTTTTCAAAAGCTACCCAAACGGCATAAATTCCTTCGGGAGGAATCAATTTATAAGGATGTTGAACTTCAATATTTGCGGTAGGGTAACCAATCGTTCCTCCAATTTGAAGCCCTTTAACGACAAGTCCTCTGAGGCCAAAAGGCTGTCCGAGTAGTCGCTCTGCTTTACCGACATTTCCGTTCATCAAGGCAGTCCGTACTTTGGTTGAACTAACGGCAATATCGGCCACTTCCTGTTTAGAAATTTCAACAACCTGAAAGTCGTGCTGCGCTTCAAATTTCTTCAAATACGAAATATCACCGACTCTATTTTGACCAAATTTGTGATCATAGCCTATTGCAATAATTTTAGGTTGAAAATGCGCCACCAAAAAATCTTGAATATAGGCATCTGGACTTTGGCTGGCAAATTCCTTGGAAAAAGGAACCACAACCAATACATCAACCCCGCATTGTTGTAACAAATCAGCCTTTTCGTCCAAAGTGTTGAGTAACTTTAGATGGCCTTGTTTTTTTCCAACGACCAATCTAGGATGCGGATCAAAGGTAATTAAGACAGATTCTCCATCAATAGAAGTTGCCAAATCATTAATTTGCTGAATGATTTGTTGATGTCCAATATGTACGCCATCAAAAGAACCAATCGTTAGGACTGCATTCTTAAACTCTGGCAAGTTATTTAAATCTTTATATATTCTCATTCTTAATTCATTACTTCATGTAGAGCAAAGCGTCATGCCGCATCTAAGCCCCCTCATCTGTATCAACGAACGTAAAGACGAAGGTATTGAAAATGCCCAACTGTTGGCTTGGGGAGTGTCCTCTAATCTTATAAGATCAATTCATAAGCTTGATCACAACGGGCCACAATATGATCCGATTCAAACAATTGAAAGCCATTTTTTTTATACAAACTAATCGCCTCTTTCAAGACACTTGCGGTATCAAGTTCTATTCGTTTAAAACCTAATGCGCTAGCTTTTTCTAATAATGTGGTTAACATCCATTGCCCTAGACCTTTGCTCCGATGTGCTGCTAAAAGGTACATTTTTCTTAATTCTACACTGCCATTGTCCAAGGGGTACAAACCTCCTGTCGCAACAACCTTAGCCTTTTCATCCAATATAACTACAAAATAGCCCCCTCGTTCAAAATAATATTTTTCTACATCGTCTAAACAAAAATCAATTGCTCCTGGTTCTAAACCATATTCTACCAACACATCAAATACGACTTGTTTCATTACATCAGTGTACTGATTATTAGCTGTAATTAAGGTGTAGTTTCCTAGCTTTTTTTCCATATCAGGACATTCTTTAACAGAAGTTTTAATTTACCGCTGGAACATTCGTTGTCGTAGCAACAGGGTAAAATTGTAAATAAGCACCAAATGCCCATCCTACTTGCCCCTCTTTATTTTTTATCTTAATCCAAGGAGCTGTTCTTACTTCGTCTGGTGAGACGCGAAGTTTTTCTAGTACAGTCCGTTCGCCCAAATCAGTTATCTCTTCGCCATACTTCAAATAAGTAACCAATTCTCCCCCTAAATTAGGTGCTTGGCGGACTCTTAAACTATCTATAATAACATATAACTTGCGGGTTGCACCGCCTGCTACCGTAGGATTTGTTGGCGCTGTTGGTGCTGGTTCGGCTGTATTATTATTAGATCCTGTTGCGGTAAACGAGCTTGCATTTTCATCTCTACCTTCTACCACCGCAGAATCCACGACCTCCTCGGTCACTACTGGCTCTAGAGCGACGTCTGCGACAGGATCTTTTCCACATTTAGAAATTCCATATAATAAAAACGCTACACAAAAAAGCCCAATTCCAAAGAGTTCTATGTTGTTTAATTTGCCTTTAGAACTTTTTTGAGGTTCAGCCTCTTCTCCTTCTCTGTGTCTGCGTGGTCTATTTGATGCCATAATTTCAATATTTACTACAAAACAATAGTTCATTAATAATGTGCGAATATACTTAAAATTAAACGCATGTTAGAATCCCTGTCATTTTTATTTTGCACGAGACTTGATATTAAAAAAAAGCCCTTCTAGAAAAATCTAGAAGGACTCTTTAACGAACCATAACCAATTAAACGCTTTTTCAGATCGCTCGACAAATTATTTTCCAGCTTCTATTTTGTTGGCTTGCGCAGACATAGAGCGTACATTTTTAACCATTCCAATAAACTCTTTGCGGTAACCTTCCTTATCCGTTCCTTGTGCTCCCTTGGCTAATTCTAAAACGGTATCGTAGGTCAAGTCTGTTGTAAATTCTGACTCTCTTAATAGCATTCCAAAACCTGCCACAGCACTGGCAAAGCGGAAGTTTTCTGAAGCTTCACTAATTGGTTGAATGTCTTTGACTACAGGCAGTGCCATTAAAATGCTTTTGTTTCCTTTTGGTTGTTTGTAACGCAATTTTATCGTCATCAAATCCTTGCTAGTTTGTGCCAAATATGTGGCTTTACTTTTTTGATAAACCAAATCGTCTACGTTATTTCCTTTTGTCTCTTTTGTATGTTTTTTATAATTATCAGACAAAATAACTTCATACAAAGCCGTTACAGTATGTCCTGCGCCCAATTCTCCAGCATCTTTGGTATCATCATTAAAATCTTCTTTGTTCAACAAGCGATTTTCATACCCAACCAAACGATACGATTGAACTTGTACAGGATTAAATTCGATTTGAAGCTTAACATCTTTGGCAATCGTGTACAAGGTTCCGCCCATTTCTTTGACTAAAGTTTTCTTAGCTTCTTTGATATTATCAATATAAGCATAGTTCCCGTTGCCTTTGTCTGCCAACACCTCCATTCGATCATCTTTATAATTCCCCATTCCATAGCCCAATACGGTTAAGAAAATATCGTCTTTTCTTTTCTCAACAATTAAGGTTTCCAAAGCTGTTGTAGACGAGTTCCCTACATTAAAATCTCCATCCGTCGCTATAATGACTCGATTGTTACCATTCGAAACTAAGTTCTGTTTCGCCACTTTGTACGCCAACTCAATTCCTGCGCCACCAGCTGTAGAGCCTCCCGCTTCCAATTGATCCAAGGCAGCTAATAGTTTGTTTTTATCACTCGTAGAAGCCTGAATTAAGCCCGCAGCACCTGCATACACCACCATAGCCATTTTGTCCTTGGCTCTCATATTATTAATTAACAACTTCAAGGACTCTTTTAACAAAGGCAATTTATTCGCAGCAGACATAGAACCAGACACGTCAATCAAGAAGACTAAATTACTGATCGGAGCCTTTTCTAAATCTATTTTTTTGCCTTGCAAACCAATATGCACCAATTTTGCATCTTTGTTCCAAGGACAATCAGAGACCTCCGTTTTTACTAAAAAAGGATGTTCATCCGCTGGTTGTGGGTAATCATAATTAAAATAATTTATCATTTCTTCTATTCTAACGGCATCTTTTGGCGGCTTTTGCATTTGATCCAAATGACGTCGAATGTTCGAATAAGAAGCTCGATCTACATCAATCGAAAAGGTAGACAAGGCTTCATCTTGAACCGCTATGTATTTATTTTCAACAAAAGTCCCATATTCTTCATTACTAGGCTTTTCTACAGAATTAAGGCCATTAGCAGCAGCAGTTGCTTTTGTTTTATCTTGTGTCGCAACGACAGAACTAGTAGAAGGTTTTAATGTTGGACGATTTAAACTCTTTTTTCTTTTTAAGCTTCGGCTTCTTTTAGATTTTGAGCCATCTACCATCGTTAGATTACTAGTATGCCTCCTTGAGCCATTACTAGAAAGCGCTTCGCCTTCATCGGCTTGCATGACACCTGCGGTAGTAGCCGCAATGCTACTTATACTTCGTGTGGCTAAATTTTTAATATCTTCAGCTCCTAAGGTTTGCCCTCCTGACATAGCATCTTGCTCTACCAAAGGAATTCGATCCGCCACTACAACAAGTTCTAAAGGCGTCTCAAGCCCAACACCTTCGCTCATTTCAATATCCAATCGACGAACTTGGCCTGTTTTCACAAGCACTCCTTCTATTTTCATTGTAGGGAATCCTACATAAGATGCCTCCACATCATAAGTAGTAGCAACCACGTTTGAGAAACTATAATTTCCATCAAAATCGGTTTGTGTACTTAGACAAAGGCTATCCACTATTTTTAAACGAACAGTAGCAAAAGGTAAACCTTCATTGCTTTCTGTATCTATAACTTTCCCCTGAAGGTTTCCTGTAACTTGACCATTACTAATCGTAATCAGGCTAAAAAACAAGAGGCTTAATATAAAATATTTGTACATAGTTTATTCTGTTTGGTGGTGTGTGAAGGAATACTAAATTGGGGAGGTAAATATGTTGGTGTAAATTGG
>CACVAQ010000018.1:0-2026 GCA_902727865.1 uncultured Aureispira sp.
TCACAGAGAATTCTAACCAGAATAAATAAAAAACATGCAAAAATTAAGTATCCTATCTTTTTTCCTCCTGATTCATTTCAGTCTGTGGGCGCAAGACGAAGAAGTGTCCGTCAAGTCAACGATTGAATCGGTAACGGTTTATAAAAATAATGCCCGAATTCTCCGAAAGGCAAAGGCGAATATAGCAGCAGGAAGTAGCGAATTGGTCTTAGAAAAATTGAGCCAGAAAATCTTAATTAACAGCATACAAGTTAAATTGAGTAATAGTAATGTTGCTTTGGTGTCCGCTGTTCCTAGAATTAATTATTTGAAACAAACCGAAGCTTCAGAACGGTTTAAGGCTGTGAATGACTCTTTGGTTTTAATTGCTAGAGAGATTCAATACTTAGTTTTAGATGAAAACGTGCTTCAAGTAACTAAGAAAACCTTGTTGGAGAACAACCCTTTGGGCTCTGGTTCTAAAGCAGGTTTTACGGTGGCGGAAGTGAAAGAAGTTATGAACTTTAAGCGCAAAGAGTTGAGCGCATTAGAAAAAGAGTTGTTAGAATTAGCGTACAAAAAAAAGGCCTTACAAGAACGGGAAAGATTCCTTCAACAACAACAAGTTTTATTGTACGGAGCGAGAAGCAAACCTTCTGGGGAGGTTGTTTTGAAATTGCAATCGGCTGCAAAGGTGGCAACGGACATAGAAATCACCTATGTTGTGACGGGAGCTGGTTGGCGTCCACTGTACGATTTGAAATCGGAAGGGGTTGGGAAGCCCTTGGAATTGGTTTATAAAGCACATGTTTTTCAAGAGACGGGTTTTGATTGGGATCAGGTCAAGTTACAACTCTCTTCGAGTGACCCTTCGTTGAGCAACGATCGCCCTATTTTAAATCCGCTGAAATTGAATTTATTAGCCGCCAATTATGTGACTAGAAAGAAAAAAGGAAATACGTACATTCAATATCAAGGTTCTGGAAATGTTGTGTTAGAATCTCAAGTTAAAAAACAGGAGGGCTTTGTTAGAAATAGTCCACAAAGAAATATTTCTAGCCTTAGTGGGACGCTATCAGGGGTGAATTATATCGACCAAGGAGAGTCTATTAATTCGAATGGTTCTCGTTCTTCTAGTAACGACACTTATATAGATGGGGTTCGAGTTATTGGAAATTTTGGCAGTCCAGAAATTACAGAAATTACGGACGATTTTACGGATCTTTTGGCGAGTGAAAATCAAGATGCAAATTTCGATTTGGACTTGTTGCAAGACATTCCGAGTGATGGGGAACAACATATTGTGGAAATCAAGCGCCACGAGTTAAAGGTGAATTATGAATATCACATTGTTCCAAAGCTGGATAAAGGGGCTTTTTTACTAGCAAAAATTACAAATTATGGGCAATATAATTTGTTGAGTGGAACGGCAAATATTTTCTTTGAAGGTGTTTATCTAGGACAGTCTTATTTGGATTCTAAAGTGACAACGGATACGCTGTTGCTATCCTTGGGGAGAGATGAAAAAATTAGTGTTCGTAGAGAAAAACTAAAAAGTGTTCGTAAGGAACAGGGGAGTTCTGTCAAAGAAACTTTAGGCTTCGAAATTAGCGTTCGAAATAACAAAAACGAAGAAATTGATATTACGATACTAGATCAAGTTCCTGTGTCTAAAAACAAAGAATTAGAAATTAAATTACTAGAAAGCTCTAGTGCTATTTTTTACGAGCCGTATGGTTCTTTGCGTTGGAGACGGAAAGTGAAACCAAATGAGACCTTAAAGGTGCAATTTGAATATGAGGTGAAGTATCCTAAAGATCGTGGGGTGACGAAGGCGAATTAAATTAGTAGGCGTTCTTAAGATGGCTAGGATGAAGTTGTATACAACTTTGTTCTAGCCATTTTTTGTAAATTTGCTCGGTACAATCTAATATTTCCTTTTTGTTAATCGTTTGGTGGGGAATTTTATTAGATTGATTTATAGTTGTTTAGTTGTTTTGTGAATTTTGCTAGATTGTTATAAATTAAAAAATTACCGAACTATTAT
>CACVAQ010000018.1:2126-6796 GCA_902727865.1 uncultured Aureispira sp.
ATTATTATATTACGTATAAATTCTATTAGAGAATTAAAAAACACCGAAAAAAGATAAAAATGAAAATAGCTGTATTTGCAGGATCATTTGACCCTATTACCAAAGGGCATGTTAATATTGTTAAGCGTGCCATCCCTATGTTTGATAAGATTATTGTAGGAATGGGAATCAATTCTACCAAAAAATATTTCTTTAATACAGCGCAGCGAATTGCTTTTTTGGAAGCTGCATTTGAGGACGAACCAAGGGTAGAAGTGGATACTTATGAGCAGTTGACGGCTTTTTATTGTAAAGAAAAAGGCGCTAATTTTTTGCTGCGAGGTTTGAGAAATTCTACAGATTTTAATTATGAAAATACCATTGCTAATTTGAATTCTACGATTGGAGAAAACTTAGAAACGGTGTTTCTAATTGCAGCTGCGGAGTATTCTTGTTACAGTTCGACGGTTGTGCGTGAAATTATTAAAGGTGGCGGTGATGCTAGTATTTTCTTGCCTCCACAAGTACTTAGCTTGATGGAACGTTGATGGAAGAACGACTTAAGTAATCGGTTGCGTGCTAAGCATATAACTAACCGCAACAAACTGAGCTAAAAAACCAACAAAAAAACCGCCATAAATATCAGAAACTTGATGCGCTCCTAACAACAAGCGACAAGTGGCAACCAATCCACAGGCTAGAATACCAAATATGAGTAGAAATTCTGCGCCACCATAACTTTTAGCTATGATGATGATAATCATGGCTAAAAAGCCACCCATTCCAACGGTGTGCATACTTATTTTGGTAAATAAGTTAATAAAAAAGGCAACAAATAAAGCAATGGTTGCTCCAATCGTAAATATTTTGATTTCCATAGGGAGTCCTGTGGTGCTGTTTTGTGCGACCAGTCCCATGTAAAAAATACCAGCCAATATATACGGGATTTTACGCTCGTCTTGCGTCGTCAAAGAGAGGGTTTTAACCATTCCTAAACCTCGCATTAGGAATACGCCCACCAGTGGAATGATGCAACTAAAGGAAAGCAAATGCACAAACAAAAGTCCTTTGGAGTTTAATTTTCCAAAAGCAAAAATACGTTCTACACTGGCTTCTCCAAACAAAAAGGGGTTAAAGAATGCCAACAAAATGTACGCATAACTTAATACAAACAAGGGATGAAAAATAGTAGAAATAATTGTTGCCAATACTCGAAGTGGCAAAGGGATTGCCTTTTTATACCGTTCTGCGGTAGCTATTTCTAGGTCATCTCTATAGTTGGTTAGTGCCATTTATGGTTGTTGTTATTAAAACTAAGTAATCGTTCAGAAAAAAGTATCGCCTAAATAGCAATTCTTTTTGCACGACTCTTCATCGAAAAAACTTGTCTTAGCCCGCTAAGACTTCCTTTTCTCTCTTTGATTCGTACTAAAAATAATTACATTTTTACGTATTCTTTTTTCCGCCCACTTACTTAAAAAAGAAATAGTTTGTTCTTTGATTCCCCGACGGGGCAGGAAGTAAATCGTGTGACGAGCTGCTCCATTTACGTGTTGAACCAAGCCTCCAATCGCTTGCTTCTATTTTTAAAAGAAAAATTGTAGCGGTGAAGGTACAAAAAAAGCTAAGAAAGATAGAACGAAAGAAGAAGATAAAGGGGAAGGCAAAATTCGTCGGTCCTGGACTTTAGAGCGGATACCAATATCTATTGCCTTGCCCCGTACGTCTATCGCCTACAAAATCCCTAAGACACTATTTAAACACAAGACTAGAATGAATATGATGAAACCAGCCCCCAAAGGAAAGGCCATGTCTTCTTGTCCTGCATTTCGAAGCGATGTTTCTTCCAAGACTTTTGAAAGCCCTGTAGATTTTATTTGAGCAATTTTTTTAGTGGCATGTTTATAATAAATGAAATTAGCATTGAAACCCCAAAACAAGTACACCCCAAAAAACAGAATGCTAACAGTGCTGGCAGCAGGTGGAGGGAAGTTTAAGAAATGCGGTATATAATCAGAGAGTAGCTTCAGGGCAACGAGGATAAAGTAAATTTGATACATTTTTCGATAGCCAGCCCAACCCGACCAAAAGAAAAAGGCATAAACATTAAACTGTATTTTATTACCCGCTTCTATTTTTTGCCAAATGGGGCGATAGTAATCAAATTTTTTGCCAATGAATAATTTCCAATCGGCCTCTTTTTCTGATAATTGTTCTTCTCCAAGCGAGTAGTCGTCTAGTACTTCCATGGTCATTTTTTAGTTTTAGTTTATGTATAATTTTTAGGTAAGTAGATGGACAAAAGATGTCCTATATGGAGTTCGGATTTATAAAGATAAAAAAAAGCCATTTCCCACGAAAGGAAATGACTTGTATAAAATATATTAAAGCTTTTTTAGGACACTATAACTGCTGCGTTGCTACTAATTAAAGTGCAGTTGCAACTCTACCTTTGAATGCTTACTTAATGCTTACTTCACAAGGCATTCTCATTTGAACCCCTTTCATAGACTTAACCATTTCAACGGCTTTGATGTACTCAACGTACTCGCTGTATTCGCTACCCGTCAAAGAAGACTTAAGGTTTTGAAGCAACTTCGTTTTCATTTCATCGCTGCCGTCCTCTCCACCCAAAGCAGCCACTAATTGCTCTTCAAATGATTTTGTTTTAGGATACCCAACGACAGAATAATCATCTTCTGTTAAGTTAGCAGAACTAGCAACGGCTTTGATGGCATCTTCTAATCCACCCAACTCATCCACCAAACCAATTTCTAAAGCAGTTGTACCTAACCAAACACGCCCTTGAGCAACGCTATCTACGGCTGCCATTGTCATGTTACGACCTTCGCTTACCCGCGTTTTAAACGTCGTATACACTTGATCAACACTTGCTTGAATGATTTGCCCTTCTTCGGCACTAAACTCATAGAAGGCACTACCTCTAGACATCATGGAATACTTGCCAATTTTGACCGTATCCATCGTAATTCCAAGGTGATCTTGAAACAAGCCTCTCATATTTGGAATCATACCAAATACACCAATAGAGCCTGTAATTGTACGATCTTCCGCAAAGATTTTTTCAGAATTAGAAGCAATATAATACCCACCAGAAGCAGCGACATCCCCCATAGAAGTGACTATTTTGATTCCTTGCTCTTTTGCTTTTTCCAATTCTCTCCAGATAATGTCAGAAGCTAAAGCACTACCACCACCAGAGTTGACACGCATTACAATAGCTTTTACGTCTTTATCTTTACGTAATTTTCTAATAATACTAGCGTATTTGTCCCCACCAATAGAACCTTTTTCGCCTTGACCGTCAACGATACTACCTTCTGCATAAATAACCGCTACTTTATCCGAACCCGTACTTGCTTTAAGCTCGTCTTTGTGAATCGCTAGGTATTTTTTTAGGGTAGTAACTTCGATGTCATCATCTTCATTCGTACCTAACTTTTCCCGTAATTCATCCAATACTTCATCTTTGTATTTAGTAGCATCAACCAATTTGTGCGTAACAGCATCCTTTGGTGCTCTAATTAAGCCATTGTTGGCAATACGGAACAATTCATCTTTTCCTATAGAACGAGCAACCGCTAAGTCCTCTAAGTACAGGTCATACATTCCACCCATATACTCTGTCACTTGTTTGCGATTGGCTGGAGACATATCCGTACGACGGAAAGGTTCGGTAGCTGATTTGAATTTACCAGCGTAGAAAATTTGTGCAGTAACGCCTAATTTATCCATCAAACCTTTGAAGTAAGTCATTTCTCCTGCAAAACCATAGAAAGAAAAACCGCCTTCTGGGTGCAAGTAAACTTGATCAGCAACAGAGGCAAAGTAATAACTTTTTTGGTCGTAATAAGTACCATACGATAGGATAAACTTACCCGCACCTTTGAAGCTGACTAATTGATCCCGCAATACTTTTGAAGAGGCCCATCCAATTGGAATAGAACTCAAGTCTAGATAAATTCCTTTGATGTTGTCATCATTCATTGCAATTTCGATCAATTGACAAGCATCTCTCAACCCAACATTATCCTTCAGCATCCCTTTGAAATCATAAGGATCTTGTACCACATTGTTCGATAATTCAGGAAGTGGTTTGTTGAATTGTAATTTTAAAACAGTATTCGGTTTTATCGTAGGTGTATTCCCTTGTGAGGCTTGGACACCAATAGAAATGAAACCAAGTACAACCACTCCAACGGCCAATAAGGTACCTAGGCAAGAAGTGAAGAATAGTTTAAAAAAGCCAACTTTTGCTCTTATAACTTGAGGTTTTTCAGAACTCATATTTATGTCGTTTTTTTGAATAATTTTTTGTTTACAGAATAAGCGACCAAATTACTTCTTTTAAGAAGAATTTTAGTTTTTTATTGAATTATTTAAACTCAACAAATGCTTTTATTAATTACATTACCATAAAGATTTGTTTTTTGTTCCAATTTGTAAGTTTACTTAGACCAATGTGCATTTTTTATCTGCAAACAACCGTTTTTTCAACGCAATAGAAGAAAATTAGAACACATCTAAGGATTTTATTCTTTTAAAAGAATCGACTTCGTGTTGTCATAAATTGTCTGCTCTATTAATAATCGCTTAGTATCGAGCTAAAGTAAGGCTTTTTAAGGAATTTAGCGGACAAAAGATGCCCTATTTTAGTGTTAATTATTTTT
>CACVAQ010000018.1:6896-8559 GCA_902727865.1 uncultured Aureispira sp.
AATAAGGAATGTTCATCTTATTTTTTTACTGTTCCTAAGCACCGCTAAATTGTTCTCAAAAAAAAGGCTAAAACCTTTATTTAAAAAGATTTTAGCCCAGTATACTATATAGCTTCACACTATTTTATGTTCAAATAGTATAATACTCAAATGTTCAAATCAGTCCTTAAACCAACTCCACCACCATCGCAGAAGCACCACCGCCACCATTACAGATACCAGCAACACCGATTTTTCCACCTTTGTGTTTTAGAGCAGAAAGCAAGGTAATAACGATTCTACAACCAGAAACACCAATTGGATGTCCCATTGCAACCGCACCACCAAATACATTCACCTTATCGTGACTCAAGTTTAATTCTTTCATGTTCGCTAAAGCAACGACAGAAAATGCCTCGTTGATTTCAAACAAATCAGCCTCTTCTAAAGTAATACCCGCTTTTGCAGCCGCCTTAGGCATCGCCAATGCAGGCGTAGTGGTAAACCAAACAGGCTCTTGAGCAGCATCCGCAAAACTTCTGATTTTAGCGATTGGTTTCAAACCTAAAGCTTCCGCTTTTTCTTTGCTCATCAACACCACAGCAGCAGCGCCATCGTTGATTTTAGAAGCATTGATAGCCGTAACCGTACCACCTTTTTTGAACACAGCACGTCCTTTTTTAACACTAGCCAAATCCGTAATACGTTTGTTATCTACTTCTTCATCTCTAGAAATGATAATCGGATCTTTTCTACGTTGAGGGACACTTACAGGAACGATTTCGTCGTTCAACCAACCATTTTCATAAGCCGCTCTAGCACGCTCGTAAGAAGCAAATGCATATTCGTCTTGCTCGTCTTTAGAAATGTCTTTACCTTCCGCACAAACCTCACCACAAGTACCCATCATCTCACCATTATAAGGATCTTGTAAGCCATCACGAACGATTGCATCCACCATTTCACCATTACCATAACGAATCCCAGTACGACCAGAAGGAATATAATGCGGTGCTTGAGACATGCTTTCCATACCACCAACAACCACACAATCATTGTCACCCAATAGAATAGATTGAGCACCCAACATCATCGCTTTCATTCCAGAAGAACATACTTTATTGATTGTTGTACAAGGAACGGTATTCGGAATACCAGAAGCCAAGGCAACTTGTTTCGCTGGCGCTTGTCCTGTATTGGCCGTCAAAACACAACCCATATAGACTTCACCAACTTCACTTGCTTCAATTCCTGCACGCTCAATAGCACCTGTAATAGCTGTTTTTCCTAAATCAATAACATTAACAGAAGACAATATACCCCCTAAATTTCCAATAGGAGTTCTTGCTACTGATACAATATATACTTCTTTCATGATCGTAATTTTCTTATAGTGAAGAATTATTATTTTAAAATTGGGCACAAAACTACAAAAAATATTGCGGTTTGCCTATGTTTTATTCTAACAAAATAATAAGAGAAGGGTTAAAAAATCCGAAAATTGATTTTTTTAATAAAAGGAAGGTTACCTCTTAAATGTTAAACCATAAAAAGCTAACTAAACCATTTTTTTATATAAAATCCAAAACCTATGTACAAACTAATTTTATTGGTATTGTTTACCTTATTGTTACAAACAAAGGGACAAGCACAGATTGTTAATATTCCAGATGCAGCGTTTAAA
>CACVAQ010000018.1:8659-10426 GCA_902727865.1 uncultured Aureispira sp.
TTATGTAGAGAACTGTCACGGAAACTATGCAATAAACGGAACCGTAAATGTGGATGGAAATTCCAATTGTCAAGTGGATAATTTAGAAGTAGGAGTTTCAGACGCTTTATTGTTATTTGATAATGGAGTCGATCAGTTTTATGCAAGGACAAATAATCAAGGAAATTATCAAATGCATTTAGATACGGGAGATTATACCATTACATCAATTCTTGGAAACCCTTATCTGAGTGCTTGTTTGAGTAATCCACAACAAGTGACTATAGATACCAATAGCCAATTGCAAATGATTGATTTTTCGGTAGAAGAAACAACAATATGCCCTTATCTGGAAGTAAAAATTACCACGCCGCTATTAAGACGTTGTTTTAATTCGACGTACTATGTAAATTATTGTAATAAAGGAACCGCTACAGCAAACAATGCTTATGTAGAAGTAGAACTAGATGCTAATTTATATTTTAACAACAGTTCTATTCCTTTGGTCAGTCAAACTGGTAATATGTATCGTTTTAATGTTGGAAACTTACCTAAGGACACTTGTGGAGGGTTTAGCATTGATGTGACAGTAAGTTGCAACAGTCTATTAGGACAAATCCATTGTACAGAAGCACACATTTATCCAGATAGTCTATGTTTGACTTCTTTGCCAAA
Organism: uncultured Aureispira sp.; assembly: GCA_902727865.1. Lineage (GTDB taxonomy): Bacteria > Bacteroidota > Bacteroidia > Chitinophagales > Saprospiraceae > Aureispira. The sequence goes on from CACVAQ010000018.1 coordinate 9,314, forward strand.
TATTCACATCGCAGATACTTGCTTGTTAGATACCGTACTTTTTGTGGCAACCAATTATGCTGATGGGGTGACATTACCTTATTTATTATTAGAAGATGACATAGTAGTCGATACGGGGTCTTTTGCTTTGAATATGGGACAATCGGCTTCTTTGTATTATCCTACAAGTGTCAGTGGAACAGCGACCTACCAGCTAGTTTTAGCCAATGGAAGTTCAACACATTATGCGGCTTCTGCATTCGTTGGTTGTGCTGTAAATTCAGTTAGTATGAATTTATTGCATCGACCGAATTTACCACAAGATGTTGCAGACATAGATTGTACGCCCAATCGAGGAAGTTATGACCCAAACGACAAAACAGGTTATCCTCTAGGTTATAGTAGCAATCATTATATCCAACCAAATTCTACCATAGATTACCGCATTCGTTTCCAAAATACAGGAACAGATACCGCTATTTTTATTAATATATTTGATACGATTTCATCTCACCTAGATTTAGGAACCTTGAACATGGGGACTGCCAGTCATCCATATACCATGCACATTCTGCCAAGTACACCAAGTGGAGAACAAGTTTTGCGCTTTCAATTCAGTCCAATTTATTTGCCAGATAGCAATGTGAATGAACCTGCTTCAAATGGGTTTATAGAATACAGCATTGCACAGGTGGCGAATCTAGCAAACGGAACCATTATCAACAATAGTGCGTCTATTTATTTTGATTATAATGCTCCAATTCAAACAAATACCACTTTGCATACCGTTTGTGATAATTGTCACCCTGAAAACATTACGAATGCTGGAACGGTAGTATTGGATTTAGATCAAATAGCAGCATCAAGTTATAAGGTAGTCGCGATTCCAAATCCATTCTCAACCCAAACGAGCATTGAAATACAAGGCTACAAAGGACAAGGAGAAGACCTGAAATTGGAAATTTACGATGTGATGGGAAGGAGCCAAAATACCTTGAATGGAAATCGGGAAGGACGGTTTCTCTTGCAAAGAGGAGCGATGCCAACAGGTGTTTATTTCTTTCGTATTCACGAAAATGGCCGCTTATTACAGAGTGGTCGTTTAGTGGTAGGCGAGTAGTGAAAACAAAAAAA
>CACVAQ010000019.1 GCA_902727865.1 uncultured Aureispira sp.
GACACTACAACAGAGATTTTATTTAACTTCGTGCCCCCGTCTAGAGAATGTCTATTCCTTTTTGTGTCCTAATAATTCTAAAAAAGTGCTGTTTTGTAGGCACTTATATTCCTATTTATTGACCCAAGTCACGCTCTAATTCATGCAAAAAAACCACACCAAGCCCGAAATTTATAGAAACGATCAAGTCCGAGCAGCAATCCAAGAATTATTTAGTTACGAGGATTTTTTAGCTGGAATGAAAGCCTTTGTCCCCCCCCAACTCAATAAACTTATTTTAGATGAAAAAGATGCGGTACAGTCAGCAGAGGACTTCCAAGAAAAGGTCATTCGTCCATTCCTAAAAACGGTTGAAAAAAGCAGTATCAGTAATTTTACATTTAGTGGTACAGAACATCTTTCTCCTAAAGAGCGCTATCTATTTGTCTCTAACCACCGAGATATTGTTTTGGATTCTGCGTATCTAAATATAATATTGTTGGAACAAGGTATGCGAACAAGTCAAATTGCTATTGGAGATAATTTGGTAGCGAATCGTTTGACAGAATTATTATTCAAAATTAATAAAAGTTTTGTCGTCAAACGTTCTGGAAACCCTAGAGAGATTTACAATCATGCTGTTACCTTATCCGAATACATAAAAGAAACGGTGACCAATAAAAAAGACTCTATTTGGATTGCGCAACGGGAAGGGCGTGCCAAAGATGGAAATGATCAGACACAAATATCTTTATTAAAGATGCTTAGCTTGGCAAATAAAGAAAACCCCATCCAACATTTTAAATCACTAAACATTACCCCTGTATCTATTTCTTATGAATATGATCCTTGTGGTTATTTAAAAACAAAGGAATATTTAGATAAAAAAAGTAATCCCAATTATAAAAAAGTATTCCATGATGATGCACAACATCTCTTACTGGGCATTCAAGGGTACAAAGGACATGTACATTTCCATTTTGAAAAACCTTTAAACAAGCGTCTTGATATTTTAAAAGAAGGCAGCAACTCCAAAGAGGTTCTCCAGCGTTTAGCGGCTATTATAGACAAAGCAATTCACCTTAATTATAAATTACATGCCATCAACTATTATGCATACGATGAACTGCTAGGCTCTCATAATTACAAGCATCAATACAACCGTTCTACAAAAGAGCTAAAGGCTTTTTTTGATGATCTAATAGCAATGCTTCCTCCTGAAAAACAAATAGAAGGGCGAGCCTTTATGCTTAAAATATATGCCAATCCTTTGTACAACAAACTTAGCCATAGTTAAGCACGAAAAATCTACAAAAAGCTAAATTTATAACAGCCTTTCATAATGATGACCTTTTCCACTAAGCTTACTTACACCCTCTCAGAAAGGCAGTAAGTAAGCTTGCTCTATATTCACTTCAATATTTGCTCAATTCGTTTGATTTACTAAGCCCTTGACTCACATTAACAATGTATGATATATAACCAGAAGTTCATGTGTCTAAAAAAGGTGATTAGTGGGGATCATAGGAGCTACAAAATACTTGTGAAATTTGTCTTAAAAGAGGACTTTATGGAGCATAAAAGGGCTTAACTTAAAATTAAAAACTGATTGGCAAGAATCTAGCTTCCCTTGGCAAAAATAAACACTCTTTCATACATTAAAACACCTAACTTTGTGCTACGTATGTACACATATTCATTTATCAGATTTAATATAATTTACATTGTGTTACATTTACACGCTTAGAAAAATTTTATACACTATTTTAGTTCCTAACTATATTATTAATATGAAAATTTTATTGTCCTTTATTTTTATTTCATTCTTGCTTAGCCATACCGTAGAAGCTCAGAATCTAATCAAAAACAGCAAATTCAATGCAGGTGTTGAAAGTTGGGAAGTACTACTGGCTGAAAAAAGCTTACCAATTAAAGCACAAGTTATAGAACATAGTCAGGACTATGGTTCTTATGGTTTGGCTGACAATTACATCAACACTAGTTTTGTTGAATTGGATGCGACGTCTGCCATCCAACAAAAAATTAATACAGATAATTCGGACAACTACACCTTAATTTTTGCTTGTGCACATCGTCCAAATGCTGGAGACAAACAATTAGTGGTTACGGCCAATGGAACGGTTATTCATACTGAAACGATAAAAAACAATGCTGCTGTAGGTTCTTTCAAATACATCAATATTTACTTTAATGCTCCTAGTAGCACAACAAAGCTAAGTTTTTATGCTGTTTCGATTAGTGGCCCAGATGATCAAGGTATCTTATTAACAGATGTTTCTTGTGAAAAAACTGCTGAAATTAACATTACAAATCCTGTTCACCGTAAAAAAACACATTAAAAACCATCCTCCCTTGCCTATACTAATTTAATTACAACTTTCATTATACATACCCCACGATATAACTATGGCTATGAAAACAAACATTACCTTCTTAACCGTCTCCTTACTTATTTTATTCAGTCATTCTGCCTGTCAAAAGACAAACGACAACTACAATATCCTAACGACTTATAGCTACGACAATGTTAGTTATAGCAGTCAAACAGTCAGAATCAAAATGATAGAGGAATTGGTAAGCTATGCAGAATCTGTCAACACGGCTCCTTCAAGTCCACTTAGCGCTACGGTTTTAATTAACATGTATACCAATAGCGATGCCCCTTTTTCTGATCCAGACTTAAACTCGTCAGGCAAAGAATTAAAAAGCAAAGTTGCAGTACCTTTTCAAAGTGAATTTGAGCAATACATGAACGCACTAGAAACAACAAGTTTAAGTGCCAACCAAACCGCAATGCGCAATCAAGCTGGTCTATCAACTAGCAATAGTGGTGCGCAAACCTTTTTATTAAATGAGAATGGTGTAGAGTTATCACAAATCATTGAAAAAGGGCTTGCTGCTGCTTGTTTGTACTATCAATCTACCGTGGTTTATTTAGGAGAGACCAAAATGAACGTTGACAACAGATCCCTTACAGCTGGTAGGGGAACGAATATGGAACATCATTGGGACGAAGCCTTTGGCTATTTTGGGGCTCCAGTTGATTTCCCTAGTAATATATTCAATTTAAGTATTTGGGCGGGAGCTTCTAACAAGATCAATTCGATATTAGGTTGTAATTCAAGAATCATGAATGCCTTTTTGAAGGGTCGTGCCGCTATTTCTGCACAAGATTATGACGCTAGAGATGAGGCTCGTGAAACAATTAAAGAAGAGTGGGAGCTTGTTTTGGCAGCTGTTGCTATTTCGTATTTGAACGATGCCAAAGAAGAGGCGAATGATCCTGCCCTTTTTTATCATAATCTAACAGAAGCTTATGCTTTTATCCTAGGTCTAAAATCTGGCCCATCTAAAATCATCCTTGATACAGATATTGATCTTATCTTAACGATGTTAGCAGGGAGTTCAAATCCTTTAGAAGCTAATTTCTACACCACAACGACTCAAGACATCAATAATACAATTGATGCCATCTCTAGTACATATACTAGTTTAGAAGATGTAAAAGCTAACTTATAAGTTACCTTATTTTTTCCTATCTTTGCCTAATTCCCATTACTTCTACTAGGTGAAGCTAGAATAGTAGTCCTCCACTCCTACCATTCATTAACACTAGAACTTTAGTTTTTGTAACTAATACGTTCTAGTAGTCTTAATTTAGTACTAATGAAATATATTTACATTATAATCCTACTTCTATTTGCGCAATTCTCTTTTGCTTGGATGGAGCCAGTTGGTAATATTCGTGGCTTGGTCACCAACAAAGAATCGGGACAAGTCATTCGGGGGGCAACCATTCGATTGGTTGCCTTTAAAGGTAAATCAACACCTATAAAAACAGCGTCTAAAGATGCTGGAGAGTTTATCTTCCAGAACGTACCTCCTGGATTATACAACTTAGAATGTACTGTTTTTGGGTTTAAAACGATTCGTATTGTTGGGATCCAAGTAAGAGAAGATCAAACGAAATTGGCTTACTTTAAAATCGTTCGAGGGGCAGCAGCAGAAGTGACCGAAGTTTATACCTATGCTGCTTTGGAGGCAAAACAAAAGGCACTGACTGAAACGGGGTCTGCGTCTAGTGAATCCATTGAGGATGCTCCTGCTACGATCTATGTTGTTACCTCAGAAGATATTGATGCTGCTGGATACATGGGTTTAAACGAACTCTTGTTAGATATTCCAGAAATTGAAATCCAAGAACGATTTACACCAGAAGACTACAACACCGTTTCGTCTAGAGGGATTCAAGGAAATGAAAAATTGTTAATTTTAGTGGATGGGGTTCGTTACAATACAATGACGAGTACTAAAATCGCCATTCTAGAAAACTTTAACATTCGACACGTTAATCGAGTCGAGGTCATTCTTGGCCCAGCTTCTGCCCTATATGGAGCCGATGCCTACATGGGGGTTATCAATATTATTACTAAAAAAGGAGCGGATGCCAAAGGATTTAATTTAACAGGAAGCTATGGTCTGTACAATACTACGTCTAATGCCTTTCAATTTGGTTTGGGAAATGATGAAATATCTTTTTCTATGTCTGGTGGATTTTACTCCTCTGATGGTGCTAATCTTAATGAACAGTATCCGAATGATTTTAGGTGGTACAACAAGAACTACTTAACGAATGGACAAATACTGAACAGTCCTTTTGACCTACTCGGAACTTCTCATCAAATACCAATTAAAGCCTTTGATTTAAGCCGCTTTGCTTATTTTGTTGATGCTAAATTTAGATATAAAAAATTAACGATTGGTATTTTTCATAATCAAGAACAGCACAGTAGTTCTAGTGGAGCCCAAGCACACTATTCTCCTTATTGGAAAGAATCTAGGTATGGTACGTCCCTTTCAGGCATGAATATCAACTTCGTTTACAAACCCAAAAAGTCAAAAAAATGGTCTTTGAACAGCTTAATAAATGGAACATTGATGGTATTTCCACTCAATAGTAAGTTTGTCAATACCTCTTCTAACTATGCAGATGCTTTCAAGATGGGGACAGATATGGGCATAAGAGTAACTGAAACGTTTAATTACACCTTTAATAAGACACACAAATTTGCAGTTGGAATCACGGGGCAACATTCGATGACCTTACCCAAAAGTAGTAATATTGCAAGCCAACAAACGCGCTTCTTTATCCCCCACAACCCTGTAGATACCGAAACTGAAGACATCTATTATTCAGGTACTGATTATGTAGATTTAAACGGAAATAGCTTAAAAATATATCAAGATCTTTATTATTTACGTCGAGTTATTGCAGCGGCTTTTGCAGAATATCGTCTAAATTACAAAGATAAACTTCTAATTACCTTAGGTGTTCGATATGATCAAATTCTTGATTTTAGTATCTACGAAAAATCGGTAGAAAAAACAATGCGTTCTTACAGTACCTTTAGCCCAAGGGCTGGTATTGTTTATAAGCCTACGGATAATTTGAACTTTAAGCTATTTTTAGGTAGAGGTTTTTTACAACCTGCACCACAACGCAAGTACGATCACTTTGGGCGCTTTTTTCCTGTTGCAAACGCCGATGGAGATTACACCCATATTGAGGGAGACTTTTGGCGTATCCCCAATGAAGATTTAGCTCCTGAAGCAGTGAACAGTGCGGAGATTTCTACAAAGTATGTCAAAGGGGATTTCTCGATTGCTGCCAATGGTTATTTGAATATAATTGAAGGTGCGATTGCCTTTGAAACGAAGTTTGACAACCAATACTTCAAAGACGTTCCTGTTAGAGCTACATCACAAGCTGTTAATCGCCAAGACTTGATTGTCACCTATGGAGGTACAGTACGGGCAGATTATAGAATTGTTTTAGGCACAAAAGAACAAGTGAAACTAAAAATGCACGCCAGTTATAGCTATGCCGATGGGAAAGTGCAGGAATTGGAACATCTTCCTTTTACAGCCATGCACACCATCAAAGCAGGTCTATTGTTCCGTTTCTATAACTTTAGTCTCAATAATAGCATCATCTTCCGTTCCGAAAGTTACAACGATGGTTTGTCTAATTCTGATAATGAATTTTATCAACTAGGAAACCCTTCTTTTTTGGTTTGGAATGCGTTTGCTAAATACAAAATACTCAAATCTAAAAAAATAAATTTAGATGTCTTTGTGAAAGTTAATAATGTATTAAACAACAAATATTACCATACATCCGATAACTCGGCGATTGGCTTGGGTGCCTCTCCGCAAGACCCTATTCGGTTTACAGCTGGTTTAACGATTGGTTTTGGCGGCTAGATTTTCTTATTTGTAATAGTTCATTTTCTAGTTTTTTTTTAAAATTCGACTTCTAAAATGATCCACTCTTATTCCCCATTCATGTAATTTTTATTGCTTCTATTCAATCAGTTTAATAGAAGTAGGTTTAATTTTTCTTCACAAGAACGCTAGTGTTTTAACTAGGCAATTTTATTAGTCATAATTTACAGCAATGAAATATATTTACATTATAATTGTCCTTTTATGTACTCAAACCTGTTTTGCTTGGACAGAGCTTGGTGGTAATATTCGTGGATTGGTCACCAACATGGAATCGGGGCAAGTCATTCGGGGCGCAACCATCCAATTAGTTCCCTTTAAAGGTAAAAAAACTCCTGTAAAAGCATTTTCTCAAGATGCTGGCGAGTACATTTTTGCCAATGTAGCACCAGGCTTATACAATTTAGAGTGTTCGGCTTTTGGATTTAAGACGACTCGAATTGTCGGAGTTCAAGTAAGAGAGGACCAAACAAAACTGGCTTACTTTAAAATGCTTCGAGGTCCTGCCGCAGAAATTGTTGAAGTTTATACTTATGCGGCTTTAGAGGCAAAACAAAAGGCAATGACAGAAACTGGTTCTGCTTCTAGTGAAGCACTCGAGGATGCTCCTGCTACTATATATGTAGTGACATCTGAGGACATTGAATACGCTGGGTATATGGGTTTGAATGAACTGTTGTTAGACATTCCAGAAATTGAAATTCAAGAACGATTTACCCCCGAAGAGTACAATACGATTTCTTCTAGAGGGATTCAAGGAAATGAAAAATTGTTGATTTTAGTGGACGGGGTCCGTTATAATAGTATGACCAGTACCAAAACAGCGATTCTAGAAAATTTTAATGTTCGACACATTGACCGAGTCGAGGTAATCATTGGTCCAGCCTCTGCACTCTACGGAGCAGATGCCTATATGGGTGTTGTCAATATTATTACTAAAAAAGGTGCTGCTGCCAAAGGCTTTAACCTAACAGGAAGTTATGGTTTGTATAATACAACGTCCAATGCCTTTCAATTTGGTTTGGGCAATGACGAAGTCTCTTTTTCTATGTCTGGTGGCGTTCACTATACCGAAGGTGCCAACCTCAATGAACAATACAACTATCATTTTAAATGGTATAATGAGAACTACTTAAACAATGGGCAAATACTCAATAGCCCTTTTGATCCAACGGAAAGTACCCAAACACTTCCTATAAAACCGTTTGATTTAAGTCGTTTTAGTTATTTCTTGGATGCTAAATTTAGATATAAAAAACTAACCGTTGGCATCTTCCATAACAATGAAGAACACAGTAGCTCTGTTGGAGCACAGGCGCAGTATTCACCTTACTGGAAAGAATCTAGATTTGGTAGTTCTCTTTCGGGGGTTAATATCAATCTTTTGTACGAACCTAAAAACTCAGATAAATGGTCCTTGAATAGTTTAGTGACGGCTAACTTTACGGCGATTCCGATCAATAGTAAGTTTATCAATACCTTTTCTAGCTATAAGGATGCCTACAAAATGGGCTCAGATTTAGGCGTAAGATTAACAGAAACCTTCAAATACAGGATTAGTAAAACACACCGATTTGCTGCGGGAATTACCTTACAACATTCTACCGCTTTACCAAAAACCAGTGACATTTCTACCCAACAAAGTAACCTATTCTTTCCCCTTAGCCTTGTAAATTCAGAGGACAAAGACATCTACTATTCAGGAACAAATTATACCGACCTAAATGGGAATAGCTTGAAAGTTTATCAAAACTTCTATTATCTACGTCGAATTATTGCGGCGGCTTTTGCAGAGTATAATATTAATATTAAAGATAAACTCTTAATTACATTGGGTGTTCGATTTGACCAAATTTTTGACGTTAGTAAATACGCTCCAGAGGAAACAATGCGTCCTTATAATTCTATAAGTCCAAGAATAGGGCTAGTCTATAAACCCGTTGACAATTTCAACTTCAAGTTGTTTGTTGGCAGAGGGTTTTTACAGCCATCTCCACAACGTAAATACGATCATTTTGGTGATTTTTTCCCTATTGCCAATGCCAATGGAGACTTCACACATATTGAAGGTGGTTTCTGGCGTATCCCAAATCCAAATTTACTTCCTGAAGCCGTGAACACCATTGAGCTTTCGAGCAAATATGCTAAAGGAGACTTTTCAATTGCTGCAAATGCTTATTTGAACGTCATTGGTAGTGCGATTACCTTTAAAACCGAATTTGATAATCAAGAATTTAATGGAATTCCCGTTACAGGAACAGAGCAACCTGTTAATCGGGAAGAGTTAATCTATACGTATGGTGCTACTGCACGGGTAGATTATAGGTTTATTTTTGGCGCAAAAGAGCAATTGAACATAAAAATTAATGCCAGTTACACTTTTGCCGATGGGCAAATAGATGAATTAGAACATCTACCTTTTACCGCCATGCATACTGTTAAGGCGGGTGTTTTGTTTCGTTTATACGATTTTAGCTTAAACAATAGTATTATCTACCGTTCCGATACGTACAACAATGGTTCGACTGATATTGATAACCATTTTACTCAAACAGGCAATCCTTCTTTTCTTGTTTGGAACGCATTCGCCAAATACAAAATTATCAAAGCCAAAAAAATAAAATTAGATGTGTTTGTCAAAGTTAACAACCTATTGGATAACAGGTATTATCATACAACAGATAACTCCCTTATTGGTTTGAGAGAATCGCCGCAAGATCCGATTCGATTTGTAGGTGGTCTAACCATTGGCTTTGGTGGATAGTTAAGGTATGGTTAAGAAATAAGAGGAACAAGTTTTGAAGCTAGGCTTTTGTTTCCTCTTTTGCTAAAGAGGAGAAGTAAGCGTATTTCAGGACGACACAATTCCTATAAAAAAAAGATGTTAGAGGTTTTAAAGCCTATAACATCTTTTTGTTTTACTTCTTTTTTATGCTCCAACTTTAATCAATTCAATTTCAAAAATCAAGATTGAATTAGGTGGAATCGTTCCTCTTTGCTGGTTGCCATATCCAAGATAAGGCGGAATATAAGCTCTAATCGTATCTCCTTCTTTCATTAGAGGCAGTACTTCTTGCCAGCCTTTCAGTGCGCCCGACAATCTAAATGTAATTGGCGTTCCTTTATTGACAGAACTATCAAAAATATTTCCATTCGTTAAGGTCCCCTGATAATGTATGGTAATTGATTCGCTTGAACTAGTACTAAGTTGTTTCCCTTTTCCCTCTTTTAGAATTTCGTATTGTACGCCACTTTCTAGTGTAATAATACTTGGCTTGGTCTGATTCTTTTTTAAGAAGGTTTCATTGCGTCTCTTTTGCTCCTCCGCTTCCATATTTTTCATGGATTTGAATTTAATACTGACCTCTTTTTGTGCAGTTTCAGCAGTAAACAAAGCTGTATTGGATAATGTTGCCAATAATCCTTGGTTAAAATCTGCTTTGACAATTGTTTTAAAATCAACTTTAAAAGTCTTCCAATTTGCACCAATGACAATACCGTAATTGTAATAGAAATTCGTCAAAGAGGCTTTCGATAAGGCACTTTTGTCAAGCATTTCTTGCAAGTCAATTGTTTTTGCGGTCGCCATTTTTTGAGCAGCTTTTTCTGTTATCTTAGAACGTCCCATCGTAAATGCCTCTATCCCCTTCCAAATTTCATCCAACGCAATCAGATCTTCCGACAAACCGATCTCCTTAAAGTTCGCTCCTGTCAAGACACCACAACTATAAGCAAAACGATCTTCTAATACGTTCTTAGTATTTGCGCTCGTCTGCCCAACACTAGTTTGGCATAAGCCTAACACAAAGAATACTCCTAATACAAAATTTAATTTTTTCATAGCTATTTATTTTCATTTGGTTGGTTGGTTGGTTGACAACTCAAAGACTCCCCGCAGTTCATTTTTGCCAAAGCGGACTCTTTTTTTCATAGCAATACATTTTGAGCTCTAAGTTATTGGTTGTCAGCAAAACTTTCTTAGGATTTAAAACGTACGACTTAATGCTACAATAGTAATTCGAATCAAGGGCTAAAACAGAACTAAAATGTACATTTAAAACAAGATTACTTTATTTTAGAAGCCTATTTTCTAAATTTTTAATGATGAATGCTTAATTTTTAATGTATCTTATGCAA
>CACVAQ010000020.1:0-11887 GCA_902727865.1 uncultured Aureispira sp.
AATAAAAACGTACAAAAGTGGCTTCCAAATACAGAAATAAATGCCCTCAATGAACGGTCAGATCAAATGCAAAAAGTATTAAAAGCCCTAATGAAGGCGGCTGACAATAAGAAAGAATAAAAGCAATATGAATTTTAAAACAAATGATCAACAATCAGAAAGCGCTACATTTATTAAGTAAGAATCAATTATCTGTAAGTAAATGGTATCTTTTGCCGTAAAATTCCATTACGTGTTTCAAATACCTAGCCCTAAACTCTTAGACCCATGATGCAATTTTACTACATTCTACTCTTCTTAGCCACCTCTTTTTGTGCTTGCAATTCTATTACAAAAGCAGAAGAGACAACAACGACCTACACTACTAATTTAGACCGTAGCGTTCTTTCAGACACAGCAATAGAACAAGATTCAAATTTGCCAGAAAGTCAACAGCCTACGACGCTTAACAAAGATGATAAATATACCTCTTTTGACAGAACGTCTATTGAAGCGAATTTAAAAGCAAAAGTAGCCAATAAACAGCCACTGGTTGTACACCTCTTTGTTCCTTTATGTGATAATGAACATCAAGGGATTGTGCCGACAACTGCCTCGCTAGGAAATGGTTTTAGCTTGCGCTCTAATCTCTATTGGGCAACTACGAATGGAGTCAAACGTTATTTCAAAGAAAAAAAGCATTGGAAATTACTTCAAAGTATTAAGAATGTGTATAAAGATTCTGTCGTTTTAGAACGCGTCATTTTTAGACGGACGTATCCCAATCAGGCAACCGTTTACATCATAGCCGATGCCTATAGAGGAGACAAAATGTTGGCAACGCTCAATCATTTCTCTAGGGCCATGTCTAATAATTACAGTAAAAAAATTACGCTCCCAGATAGCAGTCGTATTGACATTCATGGTGGAGCAGATTTAGTGGTTTTTAATGGTCACAATGGTTTCTTGGACTTTGCAGAAGATATACCGACCAAATTCTACAATACAACAAACAGCAAAAAAGATATGGTCGCTATTGCTTGTTTTGCGAATGAGTATTTTGAGCGGGAAGCACTCCGAGCACAGGCTTATCCAATCGTGCGAGCCAAAAGCACCTTGCACCCTGGGGCCTTTATTGTTAGTGCTATCATTGACGATTGGGCGATGCTGCAACCTGTAGAAGAAATGCGTTTGAGTGCTGGAAGTGCTTATTGCAACATTCATAATTGCAGCGTCCAAACAAGTAAAAATTTATTTTACAAAGGTTGGTGTCCAGAAAACCTTGATTCTAGTTTTTAGCTAAAAAAAGTTTCAAACATTACTCCGTTGAAAACCCGAACTAAGCGTAGCGACTTTTCGTATTAACAAAGGGGCACGACCACGACCACGGAGTAGCAGCGTAGCTAATCAACGGAGTATTATTCAATAAGTAGCTTGCTTTTATAAACTTGTAGGTAAAAAACCACAGAATGGCACAAACATTCCGCAAAATGGCATAAAAAAATCAAGCTATGTTACAGATATTTTTATAAAAACATAAAAAAATGATCGAACAAGAAATAATTCAACTTTTATTTAGCATTGATAATCAACCTAATAGACAGTAAAATTATTTATTTCAAAAAAAAACAAAAAAAAAACAACTTTTGCGGTAATACTTTCGTTTACTTGTGCATTAAGGGATGTCTTACCTTATCAATAGTTTTTAAGACATTATTAATTTAAAAATTACAGAACCGTAAAAATTGTAATACAATGAAAAGTTACACAAATATTTTTTTCTTAGGTTTATTAACCATTTTATTTGCTGCTTCTTGTAGCAACAACGACCAACCAACAGTAGAGTCTACTGATTTAGAAGGTAGTGCGATTAATCTTACTAGAGCTGGTGCTCAAGAAGAAGTATTGCAAGTAAACTTTGAAGGTCAAATGATTACACTAGAAACTGCTGACATTGTAGCTAGTGCTCAAAAAATGAACTCTGCTGATGCAGATGCTCAAGACGTTAGTAATTTGAATGCAGCATTTATGAGTGCAGAAAAAGAAGCTCAATTGTTAGATGTAACCTTTATCATGTCTGACGAGCCAGTTGAAAATGGCATGTTCATTTTTGGTATTGAAGCAAAAGAAGCTAAAAGTTTGAAAATTGAAATGTTTGATGAAGAAGGTTATGCAATGGTTGCTAACAATCAATTCGACATTACAGAAGGAAACAACTACAAAGCTTTAAATGTTAATTCTTTAGCGGATGGTGCTTACACGTTCCGTTTGAAAGATGATGCAGGTAAAGAATTGGATAGAACTGTAACAGTAAAATCTGCTGAATAATTCTTCCGCATAAAATATATTAAAAGGCTGTCTACACATTTTGTAGACAGCCTTTTTTTATGTCTATTTTAGTCGGACTAACATGCTACCGTCCCTATTATTAGATAGGTATTGAGTAATAAAACTAGAACAGCTTTCTTCTTGGTTTACTTATTGCACATGTCCACTCTCAATCAACTGATTGACTTGATCCTTCAAGGTGTCTGACAAATCTCGATATACTAAACCTAGATCATCTTGACTATAGGTATTATCAAAAACTACTGGTATACCAATATTATTACGAACAAATTTCCAAGAAAAGCCAGCAAAAGGACCAACCAAATACATCAAAAACTTCGGCAATTGTTTTGAAGGTAATTTGTATTGATCACCGAACTCTTTTCGTAAAATAAGGGCGGTTTCTAACATGGTTTTGGACGTAGCACAAGTAATATGGCGCCCAGAGGCAGTTTCCTTCGTTCCTGCCAAAATATGTGCCGCAGCCACATCTCTAACATCTACAAAACCAAAAGACAAATAAGGCGCTCCTGCCTTAAAGGAACCAGAAAGCAGTTGAATCATAAAGTCCGTACTTTCTCCATCTGTTCTATTGCTCAAAGAAGGTCCCATGACAAAAGAAGGATTAATGACTACCAAATCCCAACGGTTTTGCTGTTTTTGTAGTTGCCAAGCTTCTTTTTCGGCCAATGTTTTGGAATAACTATAAGGCTGGTGTTTTAGAGAACTTGTTGTATTCCAGTCCGCTTCGGTAAAGATGCCTTTCTTCGTTTCTTTAATGTCCGCAGCGTCACCATAAATAGCAACGACGCTTGAGGTTAAAACCACTCGTTTTACTGTTGCTGTTTCGTTGACTTGTTTTAATAGGTTTCGAGTTCCTTTCAAGGCAGGGTCAAGCAATTCTTTTTGAGCATCTTTGACATTTACTTTAAAAGGCGAAGCCATGTGAATCACTAATTCGCAACCTTTCATTGCATTTTCAAAAGAGCCTTCTTTGAGCAAATCAGCTTCATAGAGTTTTAGTTTTCCAGTAAACTTTTTTTGTAAGTTTAGTAAGTGATCTACTTTGGCAATTTTAGATTTATTTCGAACGGTTGCGTTTACTTTATACCCTTGTTCTAAGAGCTGTTGAACGACCCAAGAAGCAATATACCCACTACCTCCTGTTACTAATACAGGTGTTTCTTTATTTATCATTGTGTGTTTTTATAAAAAAAATCTCGTTCTTTAACAAATCGTGTGGAGTTTATAATACAAGGAAGCTCTTGACTAATTTTCAGATATTAGATACTAGATTTTAGATCGAGCAGCTCTGTTGGTGTAAAACACCAAGCCTGCTCGTTCGCCCTGCTCATGCTCTTAGACTAAATTATTGATAATCAATTTTTAGTCTAATATCTAAAAGCGAAGCGACCTAAGGTCTAAAATCTAAAATAGTCCATCGCAAAGCTGATTTTGATTATTATCACACGATTTGTAAAAGAACCTAAATTCTTACTGAACCTCAAAAGTTCTTTCTTTTAGAACAGTTTTTCCTTTTTTAAGTTGATATTTGTACGTTCCTTTTTTAAGTTTCAAACTTGGAATGTCAAATTGTTCGATGTGCTTTCCAAATTCAAACGATTTACATTTGAAGATTGGTTTCAGTTTCTTACCTGCATCATTATACAACTGCAAGGTTAGTTTTGCCTTTTTAGGAATTTTAAAAGATAGGTATAAAATGTTCGGATCTGGCGGTAAAACATCGGTATAATCTGTTTGGTCAATTAATGGTGCCGTTGCATTTTTGGGAATAGCATCCACATCAATCAAAGCTGTTTTTATACTCAATTGAGTATCATCCAAGCGCGTCCAGATGGGTCGAACCGTCGCTCCTCTAGCCACTATGTTATTATAATCGCCAAAGAAAATTCCTTTGTTGGGGTAAAAAGGCTTGTCGTTAATTTTAAAATTCACAAAGGTTTTTCCACCATCCATAGAACGAGCCATGTAGACATTTGTGCGTGCATCTTTAAAGTCTCTTCGATCGTAAAACACAAAATAAAGGTATCCATTGGTTTGATCTACCGTCATCCAAGTTAGAAATTGATGTTTGCCAGGGGCATCATTATTGACACGAATCGGTTTAGACCAAGTTGTTCCTTTGTCGGTAGACGTTGCGAGCCAAACGTCTGTATCATCTGTTCCATTTCGTTGGTCCGTCCAGTTGACATAAATAGTTCCATTGTGCGCTCCTCCGCTAATATCACAAGTCGTAATTGGCAAGCCATTACAACGATAAATTCCTGGTATTTTATACGTCCAGCCTCCAGGCATCGGGTCTATCGCTACGTCTTTGTCTAGCCAAGTATTCCCACCATCCAGAGAGCGATCAAAAACTAAGCCTTCTGGTCCAGCCCAAGTCACATACAATTCTCCATTGGGTCCTATCGCAGGCACAGCGCCTTCTGTTGTATTGTCATCGTCTATACAATCGCCATCTATTGCATTAATTTTTTTTGCTTTGGTCCACGTTTTTGCTTCATCCTTCGACATCGAAAACATGATAGAACTCTTATCCTCCAAACGGGCGCTGCCATATTTATCAAATTGCGTCCAAGTTACATAGATGTAATTGGTTCTAGGATCGACAATCGCCCAATGTTTGTCTTGTGCTTTTGTTCCATTTAGCCCCGTATAAGAACCATTTGTCCAGCTCTTTCCATTATCGCTTGTTTTTTGGCAAACAATACGGTCAATCCAATTCCCGTCTTCGGGATTGGACAAATGGAAAAAGTAAAAATTCCCTGCGGTGTCTGGAATAATAACAGGATCTCCCCAAACGCCCAATGTAGAACGCAAGGTCTTCTCTTCCCAAGTACTGCCCCCATCTTCTGAGCAATACAAATTAAAAATATTAGAGCCCCCCAATAGGATATTAGGGTCTTTGGGATGCATTGCAATCGTAGGTTCATTGGGTTCATAAGAAGTTCCTATGACTACGTTTTTGTGCGGGTTCTTTTGGGCTTGTAAGCTCCAAGTCATTAAAATTAAAGTGAGTGTGATTAATTTACTCTTCATGTGCTAATCTAATTTATAGGGTTCATTAAACATTATTAATTCAGTACTTAGCTACGCTGCTACTTATTCACTTTGGTTAGGAGCGTTTCATTGCTTATTTTTGGTCGTAGGGTTCGTTCACTATATCAAAGAATCTTTGTTGACTTGATCTTCTAAAAGAACAAAATTACTAAACATTATTATCAATCAACCTTGCCTTTAAAAAAAGCGTTCTATATTTGGCTTAAAATAAATCAAAAGGTTCTTTGACAAATCGTGTGGAGTTGAAACCATAGGCTAACTTTTAACAGCTATGAATTGGGATATACCTTTTAAGTAGAAAGTCGTATTCGTTTATTATCAAATAAAATTGACGACTTTCTACTTAAAACTTACGAGGCATACCATCTAATAAAAAAAGTGGTTTAAACTATTATCACACGAGTTGTCAAAGAACGAATAAAAATAGAAACCAATGCACGATTACATCATCGTAGGTCAAGGAATTGCAGGCACTTTAGTAGCGCACTTTTTATTACAACAAGGAAAAAAAGTATTGGTGATCGACCACCAACACCATCAAGCGGCTTCGATGGTCGCAGCAGGTTTAATCAATCCAATTACAGGGCGTAATTTTGTAAAAAGTTGGCGCATTGACGACTTAATTCCTTTTGCCATACAAACCTATCAGCAATTGGAGCAGCAATTAAAGGTTTCTATACTAGAAACAAAAAATGTCGCCATGCTTTTTAATTCTGTCAAAACAGAAAACGATTGGTTGGTCCGTTCTAGCAATCCCGATGTGGTTGATTATGTCGCTAAGGATTTTTATGTAGATTTTTATAAAGACTTTTTAGATGATGTACAAAATGGGGTAGAATTTAAACAAGCGGGGCGAGTGCGCCTCAAAGAATTGATCTTAGCCTATCAAGCCTTATTACAAAAAGAAGGAAATTATTTAGAAGAACAGTTTGATTATCAAGCCTTAGAGATAGAGCCCAATCAAGTCCAGTACAAAGGAGTTGTTGCGCAACGCATTATTTTTGCCGAAGGGTTTCAAGCGACTCAAAACCCTTATTTCAATTACCTGCCCTTTGCCCCTGCCAAAGGAGATATTTTATTGGTCAATATCCCCAATTATCCCGCTAAAGATAAATTGGTCAAACATGGCATTTTTATCATTCATCTAAAAGAAGATTTGTATTGGGTCGGCAGCACGTACAATCGAGATTACAAAACCATAGACCCAACCCCAAAAGCTAAAAAAAGCTTAGAAGAACGCTTAAGTCGAGTTTTAAAATGTCCTTTTGACCTTGTCGATCACATTACCGCTGTTCGACCAACGGTAAGAGATCGTCGTCCATTTATAGGACAACATCCACACTTCAAAGCGCTCTATTTATTTAACGGTATGGGCGCAAAAGGCTCTTACCTAAGTCCATTGTTTGCGGCCCAATTTGTAGCGCATTTAGAACAAGGAAAAGACTTAGATCAAGAAGTTGATATTGCTCGATACTATTCTTATTTTGAAGAAAAATAGTCCGTCTTTTCGTTTTTTTAACGCTTGACGTTCTTATTTTTGAGGTCTTTTTGCTTGATACACTAGCTGTTCATGGACTTCTGAAATCTGTATATTTAATGTTTCCCAAGCTATATTCGTAATAATATAATCTGCTCGTTTTTCTTTTTCTTCTTGCGGCATTTGTTTATTCATTCTAGCCCGAACCTCTTCTTCGGTGGTGTTATCCCGTTCCATCACCCGTTTAATTCGAATTTCTTCAGGCACCGTTACGACAATTATTCGATCTAAATTTAGATAAGAACCTGTTTCAAATAATAAAGCGGCCTCTTTAAGTGTATACGTAGCCCCCAATGCTTCTTGTTCTATTTGCCATTGTTTCCCATCTTCAAAAACAGCAGGGTGTACAATACTATTAAGTAGCTCTAATTTAGCACTGTCCTTAAATACAATTCCTGCCAAATAAGCTCGATCTAACAAGCCATCTTCTTTGTAGCTTGCCGCACCAAAATTTTCTTTTAGTTGCTCTTTCAAACCTTCTTGATGGTTCATCAACCACTTTGCCCGGTCGTCTGCATAGTAAACAGGTACACCAAATTTCTCAAACAGTCTACAAACCGTTGATTTCCCACTCCCAATACCACCTGTAATTCCTACTTTCAGCATTTTTATTTTTTTTAGAATATACAAACTTACAAAACCCTGATAATTAACAAATTAAAATTATTAAAATTTTAACTTCTATAAAATTAAAAATTAAGTGCTAATTATTCTCCTAAAGAGGTAACACTTTTATAATTTCTGCATTAATAACAAACGAACCCAAACACTTGAGATGATAAGGTGACTTTGTTGCCTTATAGAAAACCTAAACACCAAAACACAAGAGGAAACTAATTCCCTTGAAACTTCATGTAACAATAGTCTTGAAAATAACCCAAAAAAATAGACAAGACCATTAAACTTTAAAGGTCGTATCTTTTAAGATACGACTTTTTTTTGCCCCTCAGTAAGCAATCGTAAACAACAAGTTGTTGTTTTTTTGACAAGGGTTCTCCCCCATTAATTTTGCTACAGCGGACTCTTTTTCTTTTTCATAACAATAGGGTTTCCTCGTATTGAGAAGTAGAAAATTCTAAGTACGTGACTACTAGCTGTTTTATTATTACTATTGGTAACCTCCGACTGATAACCAACATCCTAAAACTTAAGCCATTTTGTATCCGATGACAAAAAGCGTCAAAGAACTTTTTTTAAGTAAAGGAACGCCTAAGAAAAAGCTTGATTTGGGGCCAATTCGTGCCTTGCCACCTCTGTACTTCTAATTTTATTATTGCTAATAATTTTTTCTTAGCAAAAAAAGCCGTATTTTTTGAACTTGAAAATAACAAAGCAGCGGTTTAGATTGCAGCAAAAATAATATAAGTAACTGTTTTTCAATATTTTCATTATACTATAAATCAAAAAAACAGTTGCTTTTTTGATTCTTGAATAAATAGATTTTCAGAAAAAAAACGCTCAATAAAGCTAGGTCAATTTATGGTTTTGCTTTATTAAGACTTTAAAAATGGATTTGCTGTATTTCCTAATTTTAGCCGTCCATTTATAGCTCCAAAGAATAACTTTTAATGAAAAAAATAGAACTGGAAATAGTTGCCCTTTCTCATAGTTTAGCACAAACACAAAATTACGCTATTGTTTTAGGCGAACAAGATGGTGTGCGAAGATTACCAATTGTAATTGGTGAATTTGAAGCACAAGCTATTGCCGTTGCCATGGAAGGAATGGCTCCTAGCCGCCCAATGACGCATGATTTATTCAAAAATGCCTTGACAGGCTTTGAGATAGAAATCAAGGAGATTGTCATCAATAATTTAGTTGATGGTATTTTCTATGCTAATTTGATTTGCTTGTTAGATGGCAAACAAACAGAAATTGACTCTAGAACGTCGGATGCCTTGGCCTTGGCTGTTCGTTTTGGTTGTCCAATTTATACCTTTGAATTTATTTTAGAACAAGCTGGAATCGTTCTAGAAGAAGAAACAGAAAAGGAAGTGCAGCGTGCTAGAAGAAGTAAGCGTTCTGACCGTCAGCCAAAAGAGAAAACATTGGCAGAACAAAGTGTCGAGGAACTAAATACCATCCTAAAAAGCTCTTTAGAACAGGAAGACTATGAAAAAGCAGCTCAAATCAGAGATGAACTTAACAAACGAGAAACGTCTTAACGTTTTTATTCTACTAGATATACTTTAAGTAAGCGTCCAAATTTATTGCAAAAAAACAGCTGTTTTTTGCCTTAATTACGCTCCTACAACTAGTACAGTTTTAGGATATGCTTACTTTAGACCACAAATTTAAACCACTCTCAAAGGAGTGGTTTTTTATTTTGTCATGAATCTTGATGCTTAAAAATGGATGAGAATAACTTATTAGACGATGCTAATATTAGCCAAGACCGATTGATCTTAGACCTGATTCAATGGTGGGAAAAACGACGGGTATTGTACAATATTATTGTTGGGCTCACTGGTCTATTAGCCTTGCTTAAGATAACAGGAGGAGGTGCCGATGCTCATTTTTATGATATTTTATTGTTCGTCGCTCTTCCTTATGGTCTCTTCGCCAACATTGCTTACTTAACAGGTTGGGTCATGGATCTTTTATTGCGTTATTATTTTAAAATTACAATAACACTTTCTGTCAGACGTATATTATTCTGGTCTGGAACCGCTCTAAGTGTTGCCCCTTCTATTTTTATGACGATATTCCTATATTTTGTAAAATAAAAATCACTTCAATAAAGTGGTCATCGCTTCCAAAAACCGATCTAAGTCCTTTAACGAAGTATAGATGTTGGGCGAAATTCGGATGCCCTTTATTCCTTCTAGATTCGTCATCGTATGGTGTATTCTATGCGTTTTTTCCAACTTGGCCGAAACTAAATTAGGCGATCTATCTGTCACTCCAAACAAAGCAATCCCTCCTGCATATTTAGCCTTAAAAGAAGTATAGAAACGAACGTTTGAATAGGCTTGTAGTTCTTTGGCCCAATAATTTTTCAAATAACGCAACCTCGCTTCCTTCAACTTAATTCCAATGTGCTGATGAAACTGGATCGCAGTATGTGTTGCCTCTTCTTTTGCCAACGAAATAGTCCCCTTGTGTTCAAATTTTTCGATCATAGACTCTTGCCCAGAATCAAATGGGTACATCGGCCAAACAGATGCAATTTTGTCTTGCCGCACATACAACATCCCTGTTCCAATCGGAGCGCAAAGCCACTTGTGTAAAGAACTCGCATAGGCATCACATTGTAAGTCACTAATTTTAAAATCAATATGCGCCAAAGAATGTGCGCCATCGACTAAGGTAAAAATTCCTTTTTCACGTGCTTGTGTACATATTTTAGCAATGACCGAAACGGGTATAATTTGCCCTGTCCAATTAATCACCTGTGTCAGGTTGATAAATCTAGTTTTTGGGCTCACCTTAGATAAATAAATCTTCAGAATAGCTTCATCGTTCTCTATTGGTGCAGGCAAATTCACCCAAATTAGTTTTATCTGATGTCGTTTTGCCAACTGCTCCCAACCTAATTTAACCGTAGAATAGTCCTGTTTCGAAACAATGACCTCATCCCCTGCTTTCCAGTCGATGCCCAACAGCACTGTATTCATTGCTTCCGTGGTGTTTTGCATCAAGGCAATTTCTTGAGGCAAGCAGCCTGCTAATCTTGCTAATTTTTCCCGCAAAATAAACCGATTCCGAGGCAAGTCCCGTGCTAGATAGTGGGAAGGCATTTCATTGATTAGTTCTAAATATTTTTTCTGTGCATTTAAAACAACTGTAGGTTGTGGAGAAACGCCCCCATTGTTTAAGTTCAAATAACTCTTAGATACGGCATAAGCTTCTTGTATCCGTTTCCAAAAATCTTCCCCTTGTATCGCCTCTTCTATTGGAAGGCTTTGTAAGTGGTCTATCGTTTCGATCAACTCTTCTGCGGCAAAGGTTTCGTTAAGCATAGAAAAAGAGCCTAGTGCGCCCACCCTTATCATTTGTTTAAAAAAAGCACGTCTGTTGTTCATAAAAATATGTTTTGGGTCGTACAGAATGTCAGATCTAAATTTATAGAATTAACGAATTATGGCAATCATTTATAAATGACAAGTAGCTTATATCGTATTCTTTAAATTTATTGCTAAATTTGCAAGGTTTAAACGTTTTGTAGAATCTACGCTACTTGTTTAATGCCGTATAAAAAGGTCTATTCAAGTCTATACAGTTACTCTAAACTACAAAATTCATCTTAATATTTGTACCAGTTTTTACAGATATATTTTAACAACGACGACAATTTTTTATGAATATTTTCAGAAAACACAATATACAAGTCATTTACGAAGACAATCATCTTATTGCTATTAACAAACCAGCAGGATGGTTAGTTCAAGGAGATGAAACAGGTGACATGCCTTTAACCGAATTTGTAAAAGATTACATCAAGCGGCGCTACAACAAGCCTGGTGATGTATTTTTGGGTGTAATTCATCGTTTGGACCGCCCCGTTAGTGGTGTTATCGTCTACGCTCGTACGACTAAAGCCCTGTCTAGAATGAACAAATTATTTCAAGACCGACAAGTGCAAAAAGAATACGTTGCAGTTGTAGAACGTCGACCAGTAGAGTTAGAAGATACTTTGGTTCATTATTTATCAAAAGATACGGAAAGAAATGTCACGAATGCTTTTAATAAACAAAAGTACAAGAGTGCCAAACGTTCGGAATTGTCTTATAAATATATCGGCGGTTTAGCAGATCATCATTTGTTGAAAATTTTGCCTATTACGGGACGTTCGCATCAAATTCGAGTACAATTAGCTCGAATCGGTTGTAAGATTCGTGGAGACAAGAAATATGGCGCTACGAAGTTCAATACCGATCCAGGAACCATTCATTTACATGCCAACAAATTATCGTTTATTCATCCTGTCAAAAATGAGCCTGTTGAGATTACGGCTTCCCT